>JAHHTL010000026.1 GCA_020024635.1 Ruminococcus sp. | reverse complement strand
CGGAAGAAAGAGCAAGTAAAATTCCGGTAATGCCGGAAGAATTAACAATGTCCATGCTGGCTTCTTATCCAAAATATGAAAAGACAATCCGAAAAGTACCAATCGGACTGGATACGGATACACTACAGAACTATTATCTTCCAATGGAACAGGCTCCTGCATTCGTGATTGGTAATGCAAAGACAGGAAAAACAAATGTTATCAAAAACATGCTTTCTATTCTTTCAACAGAAAAGGTGTATATATTCGATAATAAAAGTCATGAGCTTTCTGCTTATCAGTCAAGAGAAAATGTTGTTTATGCAGGAGAAAAAAGTGCAGTGATTGAAACATTGAATCAGATTAAGGAAGATATTTTTACTAGAAAAGAAGAGTTTGAGGAGGCAAAATTGGATGATGTGTCCTTAACTATCGAAACATTTGTAAAAGCCCTCCCACCAATCTATGTTATGGTGGATCTGCTTCAAGAACTGTATGACAATGTAGAAGAAAATAACAGTTTAATTGATATCCTAGAAGAAGCTGTAAGGTATGGGGTTCATATACTTGTAACAGCGGAACTTAAAGTGAAGAAGATGACTAGAAGCAAATTTATTGAAATGCTTTTGGCTAGTAGGGAAGTCTTGGTTCTTGGAAATATCAAAGATCAGTTATTGTTTAGTTATACAGGAATCCGAGAAGAGAATAGAAAGGTAGAATTTGGATATTACCATAACGCAGGTGTAAACCGAAAAGTCAAGTTAATTGTGCATAGAGAAATAAAATAAAAGAGGAAAAGGATATTGCAGACGGAAGAAGCGTTGTTGCAATATCCTTTTTGGACTAGAGAAGTACTAATTTTAGGCTTTAAGTCAATCGTTTGTGGGGATATTATCAAAAGTCATCAACATATCTTCAAAAGTTAAAATTTACAAGAATCAAAAGCTATGCTATACTTTATTAGTTAAATTATATGTATAGATGTGAAATGAGGAAAAAAATGAGTGATAAAATAGATTTAAATGAAATAACATCTGAGCAGTTACACAAAATAAATTTAAATGAGATTGATTTGGAAGTTCCAGCTCCACAGATGGAACCACAAAGACAGTACTATTATATGGCGAAAGCGAAAAAATATGTACAAGAGTTATCGGATAAATTAGGACGACCACTTCGTTTTTCTACGCAAACGTTCGGTTGCCAAATGAATGCGCGTGATTCAGAAAAGTTAGTGGGAATTTTAGAAGAAATCGGTTATGTAGAGGAACAAGATGAGGAAAAAGCAGACTTTGTAATCTACAATACCTGCACTGTAAGAGAAAATGCCAATCTTCGTGTTTATGGAAGACTTGGACAACTAAATTGTGTCAAGAAGAAAAATCCTCACATGATGATTGCACTTTGTGGATGCATGATGCAAGAACCAAAAGTGGTAGAAAAGTTAAAGAAGAGTTATCGCTTTGTAGATCTTATTTTCGGTACCCACAACATTTATAAATTTGCGGAACTGATTGTAAATCGAATTGAAAATGATCGTATGACAATTGATATATGGGAAAATACAGATAAAATTGTAGAGAATCTTCCGAGTGAAAGAAAATTCCCATTTAAATCTGGTGTAAATATTACATTTGGCTGTAACAATTTTTGCAGTTATTGTATTGTTCCTTATGTGCGTGGTCGAGAGAGAAGTCGTGATCCAGAAGCTATTATAAATGAAATAAAACGATTGGTAGCCGATGGTGTTGTGGAAGTCATGCTACTTGGGCAGAATGTCAATTCTTATGGAAAAAATTTGGAACAACCAATTACCTTTGCGCAGCTCCTTCAAAGAGTGGAGCAAATAGAAGGGCTCGAAAGAATACGTTTTATGACTTCTCATCCAAAGGATCTTTCTGATGAATTGATCGAAGTGATGCGGACTTCTAAAAAAATATGTAAACATCTTCACCTTCCAGTTCAATCAGGAAGTACAAGAATTTTAAAGAAAATGAACCGCCATTACACAAAAGAAGGATATTTGGAATTGGTGGATAAAATACGAGCAGCGGTACCAGATCTTTCCCTTACAACAGATATTATTGTAGGTTTTCCGGGGGAAACAGAGGAGGATTTCCTCGAAACAATGGATGTAGTAAAAAGAGTACGCTACGACAGTGCGTTTACTTTTATTTACTCCAAACGTACAGGAACGCCAGCTGCTGCAATGGAAGATCAAGTTCCAGAAGATATTATCAAAGACCGTTTTGACCGCCTTTTAAAAGAAGTACAGCAGATTTCAGCCGAAGTATGCAGTGTTCACACAGGAAGCATCCAAGATGTATTAGTGGAGAACATCAATGACCATGATTCGTCTCTTGTGACAGGAAGAATGAGCAATAATATTCTTGTGCATTTTCCAGGAGATGAAAACATGATTGGAAAGATTGTAACCGTGAAATTAAACGAGTGCAAAGGTTTCTATTATATTGGAGAACTGGTAGAAGCATAAAAAGTAAGTGGAATTGATACGAATGAACCGAAAGGGAGAAAAAACGTGGGAGAATTAACACCAATGATGCAGAAATATATGGAGACAAAAGAACAGTATCCAGACTGCATTTTATTTTATCGACTCGGTGATTTTTATGAGATGTTTTTTGAAGATGCGAAAATAACATCCAGAGAACTAGAGTTGACATTGACAGGAAAAAGTTGCGGACTTGAGGAACGTGCACCAATGTGTGGCGTTCCTTATCACGCTGTAGATACCTATCTTAATCGTCTTGTCTCAAAGGGGTATAAAGTAGCAATTTGCGAACAGGTAGAAGACCCAAAACAAGCAAAGGGACTTGTAAAGAGAGAAGTTACAAGAATTGTAACTCCCGGAACGAATCTTGCCCCTCAGGCTCTAGACGATTCAAAGAACAATTATTTAATGTGTATCGTATATCTAGAAGACCGCTATGGGTTATCCATTGTAGATATTACGACTGGAGATTATTTTGTGACAGAGATATCAGACAGTGCAAAACTTTTAGATGAATTATATAAATTTATGCCATCGGAAATTATCTGTAACGAATCATTTTATATGAGCGGAGTAGATATTGAAGATTTAAAAGGCAGGCTAGGAATTATGGTGTATTCCTTGGAATCCTGGTATTTTGATGATGCCATCTGTAAGAAAAAACTTTTAGAACATTTCAAAGTTTCTACGTTTAGTGGGCTAGGGTTAGAAGATTATGACTGTGGAATTATAAGCGCCGGAGCACTATTACAGTATCTTCAGGAGACACAGAAAAATTCATTGGCTCAGTTGACTCATATTACCCCATATGTGACAAGCAAATACATGATGTTAGATAGTTCCACAAGAAGAAATCTGGAATTAACAGAAACTCTTCGAGAGAAGCAAAAACGAGGCTCTCTTTTGTGGGTGCTAGATAAGACGAAAACAGCCATGGGCGCTCGAACGCTCCGAAAATATATTGAACAGCCTCTCATTGAAAAGAAGGAAATTCTTAAACGTTTAGATGCAGTAGAGGAATTAAAAGATATGGCTATTTCCAGAGAAGAAATTCGAGAGTACCTTTCTCCTGTTTACGATTTGGAAAGACTCATTACGAGAATTGCCTATGGGACAGCAAATCCGAGAGATTTGACGGCGTTTCAGACTTCTTTAGCCATGCTGCCTTCAATCTGCTACCTATTAGAGGAAATGAAATCTCCTCTGATACAGGAAATTTTACAAGATTTAGATCCGCTAGAAGATTTGTGTCATTTGATTGAACAATCAATTACGGAAAATCCACCTTTGGCCATGAAAGAAGGGGGAATTATAAAAGAAGGGTATCACGAAGAGGTGGATCGACTTCGTCAGGCAAAGTCAGAAGGAAAAAATTGGCTGGCAAAATTAGAAGAAGAGGAACGAGAAAAGACTGGCATCAAGACCATGAAGATCAAATATAACAAAGTATTTGGATACTATCTTGAGGTTACCAATTCTTACAAGGACTTGGTGCCGGACTATTATACAAGAAAACAAACACTTGCGAATGCAGAACGATATATCACACCAGAACTCAAGGAATTAGAAGATACGATTCTTGGAGCAGAAGACAAGCTCTATTCATTAGAATATGAGTTGTTTTGTACAGTACGTGATACGATTGCTGCAGAAGTGGAGCGTATCCAAAAGACAGCCAAGGCGGTTGCGGCTTTAGATGCGTTTGCTTCGTTTGCGCTTGTGGCAGAACAAAATAATTACGTGCGTCCGAAGATGAATGACAAAGGAATCATAGATATTAAAGGAGGACGTCATCCGGTTGTTGAAAAGATGATTCCAAACGATATGTTTATTTCAAATGACACTTATTTGGATGACAAAAAACAACGAGTATCGATTATCACAGGACCTAATATGGCAGGAAAGTCAACGTACATGCGACAAGCCGCTTTGATTGTGTTGATGGCACAAATTGGCTCCTTTGTTCCGGCTTCTTCCGCGAATATTGGTCTGGTGGATCGTATTTTTACAAGAGTTGGAGCCTCGGATGATCTTGCGTGTGGTCAAAGTACTTTTATGGTAGAGATGACAGAAGTGGCCAATATTCTTCGCAATGCAACCAGCAAAAGTCTGTTGATTCTTGATGAAATCGGAAGAGGAACCAGTACCTTTGACGGTCTATCAATTGCATGGGCAGTGGTAGAATACATTTCCGATTCAAAACTGCTTGGAGCAAAAACGTTATTTGCAACCCATTATCACGAACTAACAGAATTAGAAGGTAAAATTGATAATGTCAATAATTATTGTATTGCGGTAAAAGAAAAAGGGGATGACATTGTATTTCTGCGAAAAATTGTAAAAGGTGGAGCAGACAAAAGTTATGGGATTCAAGTAGCAAAGCTTGCAGGGGTTCCAGATCTTGTCATTGATCGTGCAAAGGAGATTGTAGAAGAATTAAGCGAGGAAGACATCACTGCAAAAGTGAGTGAAATTTCGGTAAAAGAACATCATTCAAAGAAAAAATGCAAGGCAAAAAAATATGACGAGGTGGATCTTGCACAAATGTCTTTGTTCGATACCGTAAAAGATACAGATGTTTTGGAAGAATTAAAAAATATAGATGTGGGAAATATGACACCAGTGGATGCTTTAAATACAATTTATCGATTGCAAAACAAATTGAAAAATCGTTGGTAGTAATGAAAAGGATGTGATAGAAGATGTCAAAAATTCAAGTTTTGGATCAGATTACAATAGATAAGATTGCAGCAGGAGAAGTGATTGAGCGCCCGGCTTCTGTGGTAAAAGAACTTGTAGAAAATGCAATTGATGCGAAAGCATCTTCTGTTACCGTGGAAATTAAAGAAGGTGGGATTTCCTTAATTCGTATTTCAGATAACGGATGCGGGATTGCGAGAGAGGATGTACCATATGCATTTTTGAGACATTCTACTAGCAAGATTCGCAATGTGGAAGATTTACTTACCATTCATTCTTTGGGATTTCGAGGCGAGGCACTCTCAAGTATTGCTGCTGTCACAAAAACAGAACTTATCACAAAAACAAAAGAAGATGTGTTTGGGACAAAATACGTGATTGAAGGTGGGAAAGAAATTTCTATGGAAGATACAGGAGCGCCAGATGGAACTACCTTTTTAGTTCATCAGCTGTTTTATAACGTGCCGGCAAGAAGAAAATTTCTAAAAACAGCCATGACAGAAGCAGGACATATTCAGGAATTGCTCATGCATTTAGCCTTGTCACATCCAGAAGTTGCGTTTCGGTTTATCAGTAACAATCAGGAGAAATTAAGAACATCCGGAAATGGGAACCTAAAAGATGTCATTTACAACATATATGGTCGAGAAATTACTGCAAACTTGGTGGAAATTGATTATGTACAGTATGGACTACATATCAAAGGCTATCTTGGGAAGCCTGTCATTAATCGATCCAATCGAAATTTTGAAAACTTTTTTGTGAATGGGCGGTATGTAAAAAGTTCCATGCTATCAAAAGCTGTGGAAGATGGGTATCGTGATTTTGTAATGCAACATAAATTCCCGTTTGTTGTACTCCACTTTCAAGTAGAAGGGGAAGAAATTGATGTCAATGTCCATCCAACAAAAATGGAATTACGTTTTCAAAATCAGCAAATGGTATATCAAACGGTATTTGAAGCGGTTCATCGAACATTGTTAGAACCAGAACTTATTCCTGTAGTTGAAGCTCCGGAACCAGTAAGTACAGTGGAAAGCAACGAAAGAAAAAAAGAAAGTCCTTTTCTGCTAAAACCCAAAGGAACGGTACAATCTTCAGCAGTTCCAACAACGCTAGAGGCAATTCCACCGAAAATGGACGAAGAATATTTCTTAGAAAAAATGAGAGAACGAGTGTATGCAAGTCACCAACAAGACCAACATACAAATGTAAAATCATTGCCAAAAGAAAGTTCGAAAGAAGTGGTTCCCGTAAAAGAAGAGAGAGAAGAAACGCGATTACAGGCGCAAACATCTGAAATTAAAGAAGAGGTAAAATATACCACAAAACCAGAGCAAATGAATTTGTTTGAAGAGCATCTTTTAAAGCGAGAAGTGAAAGCAGACTATCATTTGATCGGACAGCTGTTTGAAACATATTGGTTGATAGAATTTAACAACAGTTTGTATATTATTGATCAGCATGCAGCGCATGAACGAGTGTTATATGAAAGAACGTTAAAAGAAATGAAAGATCGAACCTTTACTTCGCAGTATTTAAGTCCTCCGATCATTTTAAGTCTCTCTATGCGAGAAGCTCAACTTTTAGAGGAACATAAGAATCGTTTTGCGGCCATAGGTTTTGAAATAGAACCATTTGGTGGGGAGGAATATGCAGTGAGAGCCGTTCCGGATAATTTGTTTTCTATTGCAAAAAAAGATCTATTGATTGAAATGATCGACGAGATGGCAGATGGACTTTCCACGTCGATGACACCGGAGATGCTAGATGAAAAAGTGGCTTCTATGTCTTGTAAAGCAGCGGTAAAAGGAAATAATAGATTATCTATGCAGGAAGCAGATCATTTGATAGGAGAACTATTAACACTTGATAATCCATATCATTGTCCACACGGACGTCCGACTATTATCGCAATGACAAAACGAGAACTGGAAAAGAAATTTAAGAGGATTGTTTAGAAATGATAAAAAAACCATTGATTATATTAACAGGTCCTACAGCCGTTGGAAAAACAAAGGCATCTATTTTACTTGCCAAAGCAATTGGTGGAGAAATTATCTCGGCGGATTCCATGCAGGTTTACAAACATATGGACATTGGTTCAGCCAAAATTACAAAAGAGGAAATGCAGGGAGTTCCGCATCATCTAATCGATGTGTTAGAGCCAGAGGAAGAATTTCATGTAGTGAAATTTCAGCAAATGGCAAAAGAAGCGATGGATGAAATCTATGCAAAGGGAAAGATTCCAATTGTAGTTGGAGGTACAGGATTTTATATCCAAGCATTGCTCTATGATATTGATTTTAATGAGCAAGAAACAGATTTGACGTATCGTGAATATTTAGAAACACTGGCACAAGAGAAAGGGGCTGTTTATCTCCATGAACTTTTAGAAGAGGTGGATGAAAAAGCGGCACAGGAAATTCACAAGAACAATGTAAAACGTGTTATCCGTGCTTTGGAATTTTATAAGCAGACAGGAGAAAGAATTTCGGAACACAATGAAAGAGAACGACAAAAAGAATCTCCTTATAATTTTGTATACATTGTATTGAATGATGCACGCGAAAAATTGTATCAAAGAATTGATCAAAGAGTAGATGAAATGTTAGATCTAGGGCTGGTAAATGAGGTGGAAAGTTTAAAGAAAAAAGGATATACAAAGAATATGGTTTCTATGCAGGGATTGGGGTATAAGGAAATTCTTTCTTATTTGAATCAAGAACTGTCATTAGATGAGGCGGTGTATATTCTAAAAAGAGATACCAGACATTTTGCAAAAAGGCAGTTGACTTGGTTTAAGCGAGAAAAAGACGTGATCTGGTTAGATAAACAAAAATTTGATTATGATGAGAATAAGATTTTAACATGGATCTTAGAATTACTAAAAGAAAAAAAGATAATTGAAAAATAAAGAGGGAAAGAAATGAACACAGAAGTATTGGGCATGTATGAGAAACTCGGCATCAGCAAAGAAGTATGGGAGTTTGGACAAAACATTGAAAAAGAATTAGAACCACGATTTCAAGAGTTTGATAAAACAGCAGAGTATAATCAGCTAAAAGTCATTCACGCGATGCAAGAAAATCAAGTAAGTGAATCAAGTCTAGGCACTTCTACAGGATATGGATATAATGACACGGGAAGAGACTGCTTGGAACGCGTGTATGCAAGTACCTTCCATACAGAAGCAGCACTGGTTCGTCCACAGATTACTTGTGGTACCCATGCGCTTGCCTTGGCTCTTGCGGCAAATTTAAGACCAGGGGATGAACTACTTTCTCCAGTTGGGAAACCTTATGATACACTAGAGGAAGTCATTGGAATTAGAGAATCAAGAGGATCACTGGCGGAATATGGAATAACCTATCGTCAGGTAGAACTTTTGGAAGATGGATATTTTGATTATCCAGCAATCAAAGAGGCAATCAATGAAAAGACAAAACTTGTGACCATTCAGCGCTCTAAAGGATATCAGACTCGTCCTAGTTATTCGGTTGAGAAAATTGGAGAGCTGATTTCATTTATCAAGAGTGTAAAGCCAGATGTTATTTGCATGGTAGATAATTGTTATGGTGAGTTTGTGGAAACAAGAGAGCCAAGCGATGTTGGAGCGGATATGGTGGTTGGTTCTTTAATCAAAAATCCAGGAGGTGGACTTGCACCAATTGGGGGATATATTGCAGGAAGAGAAGATTTGATTGAAAACTGTGCATATCGTCTGACATCCCCAGGACTTGGGAAAGAAGTCGGGGCTACACTCGGGGTATTGCCAGCTTTTTATCAAGGATTTTTCCTTGCTCCAACAGTTGTATGCAGTGCGGTAAAAGGAGCCGTGTTTGCTGCAAACATTTACGAAAGATTGGGGTATAAGGTGGTTCCAACAGCAAGTGAAAGCCGTCATGATATTATACAGGCAGTACAATTCGGAACGCCAGAGGGGGTAATTGGATTTTGTCAAGGAATCCAGGCAGCGGCTCCTGTTGACAGTTATGTAACCCCGGAACCATGGCCAATGCCAGGGTATGATAGCGATGTTATTATGGCAGCAGGAGCATTTGTGCAAGGCTCCTCTATCGAGTTAAGTGCAGATGGACCAATCAAACCTCCGTATGCCGTGTATTTCCAAGGGGGACTTACGTGGCCACATGCAAAACTTGGGATTTTAAAATCTCTACAAAGATTGATTGATACCGGTGTAATTGCAAAAGAAGTATTGACAAAATAACTAGAATCGTCAGGAGGTGACGAAATGAATATTGTGGTAGTTGGAGCGGGGGCATCTGGGATAATGGCAGCTATTATAGCGGCAAGAGAAGGGGCCAAGGTTACAATTTTAGAACAAAAAGACCGTATTGGGAAAAAAATATTGTCTACAGGAAACGGAAGATGTAATTTTACTAACCTTGCGCAGGAACCTCAATTTTACCGTTCTGAAAACGAAAGTTTTCCATGGAAAATCATAGAAAATTTTTCTGCACAAAATGTAATCGCCTTCTTTTTGGAACTTGGCATATATTCCAAAAATCGCAATGGATATATGTATCCATATTCGGATCAGGCGACGGCAGTGTTAGATGTTCTTAGAATGGAAATAGAGCGACTTCATGTACAGGTTTTGACAGAACATAAGTGTATGCAAATTCTTCCCGGAAAAAAAGGATTTAAGATCCAAACCAACCAAGGGATGATAAAAGCAGATAGAGTCATTTTATCTACAGGATCAAAAGCGGCTCCTGTGACAGGGTCAGATGGAAATGGGTATGATCTAGCTAAACAGCTGGGACATCATCTTATTCCTGTTTTGCCGGCATTGGTGCAACTGCGATGTAAGGAAAACTTTTACAAAGCAATCGCCGGAGTTCGTGTAAACGGTACAGTTTCTCTTTATATTGATCAAGATTGTGTGGCGGAGGATACCGGCGAAATTCAACTTACGAATTACGGAATTTCCGGAATTCCAGTTTTTCAAGTAAGTCGTTATGCAGCTCTTGGACTATATCAACACAAAAAAGTTACAGCGATTCTTAATTTTATGCCTGGTTTTACAAATGAGCAATTCCACTATTTTCTTTTGAAGCGCTTGGAAACAAGGCCACAAAAAACGGTTGGGGAGTTTCTGATTGGAATGTTTCACAAAAAATTATGTGATCTTTTTCTCAAATGTTCCGCAATTGATAAAAACAAACCTGTAGGGACGTGTACAAATGAAGAAATAGGCAATCTTGAGACACTCATTCAACAGTTTGAAGTAGAAATAAAAGAAACAAATTCCTTTGAACAGGCACAAGTATGCGCAGGTGGAGTTGATACAAAAGAAGTACGGATAGAATCTTTGGAATCACGGATTGTTCCGGGATTGTATTTTACCGGAGAAATTCTTGATGTGGATGGAATCTGTGGAGGATACAATTTACAATGGGCTTGGTCAAGCGGATATATGGCCGGAAAGGCTGCCGCAACGAATGGAGCGATTAAAGGGAGAAAAAATGATAAGAATTAATCAGTTAAAAATGCATCCGGGGCATAGTTTTGAAGAGTTGCAAGAGAAAGTGAGCCAGTTTCTTCGGATACCGAAGGAACAGATTACTCTCATAAAGATTCATAAGCAATCCATTGATGCCAGAAAAAAACCAGATATTTATTTTTCTTATTCGATAGATGTTTTAACAACACAGGAAGAGCGGATAAAAAAAAGACTGAAAAATAAAATACAAATTGTGAGGGAAACAAAATATGTGCTGCCAGGGAAACAAACCGAAGGGAAAAAAAGTAGAAAACGTCCAGTTGTTATAGGCAGTGGGCCGGCAGGACTTTTTTGCACATACTTGCTTGCAAACGCAGGATGTCGCCCGATTCTTTTTGAACGTGGTGGAAGTGTAGAAGAACGAACAAAAGACGTAGAACATTTTTGGAATACAGGGAACTTAAATGTGTCTTCGAATGTTCAATTTGGAGAAGGCGGTGCCGGAACATTTTCGGATGGGAAATTAAACACACTTGTGAAAGATGTTTTTGGACGAAATCAATTTGTGTTGGAAACTTTTGTAAAGTTTGGAGCGCCAGAATGCATTTTATATGAAAATAAACCACACATCGGTACAGACGTTTTGGTAGATGTTGTCAAAAATATGAGAAATGAAATTGAAAACTTAGGAGGCGAGGTTCAGTTTCATAGTCAAATGACAGACCTTGCACTGGATGTTGTTGGTTCGGAAAAAAAGATTGCGGAAATAACAATTAACGAAACAAAAAAAATTGCCACCGATTTACTCGTACTTGCCATTGGACACAGTGCCAGAGACACTTTTCAAATGTTGTATGAGCGTCAGTTGCATATGCGTTCAAAACCATTTGCGGTTGGAGTTCGTATTGAGCACCCACAAACAATGATTAATCAGTGTCAGTATGGAAGGGAAACCTTGAAAGATCTTCCGGTAGCGGCATATAAGCTGACAACCCAGCTAGAAGATGGGCGCGGGGCATATACTTTTTGTATGTGTCCAGGTGGGTATGTGGTAAATGCGTCTTCGGAGGAAAAGCGTCTTGCTGTTAACGGAATGAGTTATCAAAAGAGGGATGGGCAAAATGCCAATAGTGCAGTCATTGTTACAGTTTCCCCAAAAGATTTTGGAGAAGAGCATCCCCTTTCTGGTGTGGAATTTCAAAGAAACTTAGAAGAAAAAGCATATCAAGTAGGAGAAGGAAAAGTACCCGTACAGTGCTTTGGAGATTTTCAAGAGAATAAAGAAACTACCAAGCTAGGAGAGGTGAAACCACAGATAAAAGGTGCCTATAAACTCAGTAATGTAAGAAGCATATTTCCAGAATTTTTATCCCGTTCCATTGAGGAAGGAATTCTTGCGATGGGGAAAAAAATACAGGGATTTTCTAGGCCGGATGCAATTTTGTCCGCAGTAGAAAGTCGAACTTCATCACCGGTAAAGATTCATAGAGATGAACTTTTTGAAAGTAATGTGAAAGGCCTTTATCCATGTGGGGAAGGAGCAGGATATGCAGGCGGAATTACATCTGCAGCTATGGATGGAATGAAAGTTGCGGAGGCAATTCTTCAAAATTGGAATATAGAGGTGTTGGAAGAATTCACAGAAAATTAATGGATGCAGACCTATACAGTATTTTTTATTTGTGATAATATATTTTATGTATCGTGGACATTGCAGGTGGGAGAACTATGTCAGATCATACAATTAAGTCGATTCCCAAAGAGGAGCGACCATATGAAAAATGTGAACAGTTTGGGGCGGGTAATTTAACAGATGCAGAGTTACTTGCTGTTTTGTTGCGCACAGGAACAAGAGGAGAGTCCGCATTACAACTTTCAAGAAAACTACTGAATCCTATTTTTGCAAGAGATGGGATTTTAAGCGTTCATCACTGGAATATAGAGCAGCTTATGAAGATTAAAGGAATTGGGAAAGTAAAGGCTATTCAATTGGTGTGTTTATCAGAACTTACAAAGCGGCTTGCCAAGGCAACTGCTCGAAAAGGACTTGATTTCTCCACTCCCGCATCCATTGCAGAGTATTACATGGAAGATATGCGACATGAACGGCAAGAAGAGATGAAGCTTCTTTTACTAAATACAAAGTCAAGACTAATTGGAGAAACGAATATCTCAAAAGGGACTGTAAATTCAGCAGTGATAACACCACGAGAATTATTTGTAGAGGCATTGCAAAAAAATGCGGTTTCCATTATTCTGCTCCACAATCATCCAAGTGGGGATCCGACACCAAGTAAAGAAGATATCTTAATTACGAGGCGTATCAAGGAAGCAGGTATGCTGATTGGTATCGAACTTCTCGATCATATTGTAATTGGAAATCATTGCTATGTCAGCATGAGAGAAGAGCAAATTATGTGAAAGGGCATCCATTGTTATGACTAAAAATATCTATGGTCTTGATTTTGGGACTTATGATTTAAAGATTTACGATCAAAAAAAAAATAGTATATGGAAAGTGAAAAATGCAATTGCCGTGAAAAATAAACATAAAGTTATTGCAGCTGGAGATGCAGCATATGCGATGCACGGAAAAACACCACAATTGATTCAAGTAATCTTTCCAATGCAAGCTGGGGTTATTGCAAATTTTGAGTTGATGCAAAAATTTATGCAGATTTTATTTTCCAAAGAGGAATATAAAGTGGGAGCAGGCTCCTATCTGATTGCACTTTCTCCAGATCTTACAAAAGTAGAGAAGCGTGCCTTTGTGCAACTGATGGGCTACTCGAAAATGAATGTCCAATCTGCAAATATAGTAGAGCGTGGAATTGCTGCCGCAATAGGTATGGGAATTCCTGTTTTAGAAGAAAAAGGACTTTTTCTTGTGAATCTTGGAGGAGAAAGCTGTGAGCTTTCGATAATCTCCCAAGGTGGTGTTGTTTTAAACCGTCGGATTAAGACAGGTGGAGTTCAAATGGATCAAGCAATTGTAAATAAGATCAAGCATAATTATGAATTCCTGATTGGTCAGTCCACAGCTGAACATGTTAGAAAACATTTTGGTATGTTAGATTCCACCCAAAAGAAAGATATTCTAGTTGCAGGAAAAGATCTTTGCAGCGGACTTCCAAAGATGAAACCAGTGTCAGCAGATACGATACGAGATACCATAAATGATTTTTTTGAAAATTACATAAATTCCATCGAAGCGATGTTAAGAAGGATTCCACCGGATGTTCAGAGGCAAGTCACCCGAACAGGAATCTTTCTGTGTGGTGGGCTTGCTAATATGGAAGGAATCGATTCTTATTTTCAAGAAAAGCTTAAGTGTAAGATTGTAGTCGCAAAGCAACCGGAACTGTGTGTTGTAAGAGGATTAAAAGAGATGATAGATCATCCAAAATATAAAAAACTGACATATTCTATGACAGATGAAAATTATAGGTGGCTGAGATAATTATGAAGAAGAAAAATCAAAAAAATTCAAAAAATAAATATTGGTTTGCAGGATTAACGTTAACATGTATTTTGTTAATGGGCTTGTCTATGTTTTATGAAAAAATACAAGGACCACTAAAAGCCGCTGCAGCCGTTACAGTGATTCCCATGCAACAAGGGATTAGCTACATGGGAACCCTCCTTGGTGATGTAAGCGAAAACTTTACAACACTTCAAGATGTAAAAAAAGAGAATGCACAATTGAAAGAAAAGATCGAAACTCTTCAAATTGAAAATAATAATCTTCAGCAAGAAAAATATGAACTGGAACGTCTCAAAGAATTAATGAAACTGGATCAAAATTATGCGGATTATGAGAAAACCGCAGCACATGTAATTGGAACAGAATCAGATAACTGGTTTCATGTGTTCACAATCGATAAAGGAAGTAACGATGGAATCAAAAAAGATATGAACGTCATTGCTGGAAGTGGACTTGTTGGAATTGTTACAAAAGTGGGGCCAAACTGGGCAACCGTTCGATCCATTATTGATGATTCTAGTAATCTAAGCGGGATGGCATTAACAACCTCGGATCGTTGTATCGTCAGTGGGGATTTAAAATTGATCAATGAAGGGAAAATAAAATTTGATCGTATGGAAAACAATGAACATGTTATTCAGGTAGGAGATCAGATTGTAACATCACATATAAGTAATAAATATTTGCAAGGTATTTTGATAGGCTATATTAGCGAAATTAATGTGGATTCTAATAATTTGACTCGGTCTGGATACATTACCCCAGCGGTGGATTTTAAAAATTTGCAAGAAGTTCTTGTGATTATGAAAACAAAGCAGGATCTGACAAATGAAAAGTAATTTAGATAAGAAGGGAGAAATAGAACATGAGAATCAATAAATGGAAAATAAAAAGATGTATCTATGATATATTGGCAATTTTCATTTTTTATTTATTACAATGTACTGTGTTCTCCTTTTTAGAATTGGCAAACATTAGACCGAATCTTTTATTAATACTGACAGCAACCCTCGGATTTATGTGTGGGCAAAAAAAAGGAATGTTTATAGGCTTTTTTTCAGGACTACTTTTAGACATTCAATTTGGTAGTTTTCTTGGATTTTATGCGTTCGTTTATTTGGTGATAGGATATGTCAATGGAATGTTTTATAAAAACTTTTATGAGGAAGACTTTAAACTTCCACTTATACTCATTTCAGGAAGTGAACTGATTTATGGGCATATTATTTATTTATCGATGTTTTTGTTACGAAGTGACTTTCATTATTCTTATTACCTTAGTCATACGATCATGCAGGAACTTGTTTATACGGTATTGATTGCTCTAGTGATTTATCCATTATTGTTGTATGTAAAGCAAAAACTGGAAATTGAAGAAAAAAGGAGTGCGGACAGAAGTGTTTAAAAGTTTAAAAGAAAAAATTAGCAAGGTATTTCAATCACGGTTGTCTGTTTTGATGTTGTTTTTTTTCTGCATGTTTTTAGGACTAATCGGACGAGTTTTTTATTTACAGATTATAAAAGGACAGTATTATCTTGATAATTTTAAATTGCAGATATTAAAAACACAGGATATTTCAGGAACAAGGGGAAATATCTACGATCGAAATGGCGAGTTGCTTGCTTATAATGAGATTGCACATTCCATCACAATTGAAGATGACATACCATCCTCTTCTGAGAAAAATAAAATATTAAATGAAATACTTGACGAAGTACTTTCAATTGCGGAGTCTAACGGAGATTCTGTAGTCAGTGATTTTGGAGTAATTTTAAATTCAGCAGATCAGTATGAATTTCTGAATCAAAATGAAACTCTTAGAATGCGTTTTGTTGCGGATGTCTACGGGTGCAGAGAAATCGGAGAGTTGACAGAAAAGCAGAAAAATTCAACAGCGGAAGATATTATTAACTATTTATGTACAGATAAAAATTACGGTTATGGATTGGATATCAAAAAATATCCAAAAGATTATATCCTAAAAATGATTAATATGCGTTACGCGATCAGTTTGAATAGTTACCAAAAATACATTCCTGCGGTACTTGCGAAAGATGTATCCGAAGAGACTGTCATAGCGATTATGGAAAACAAAGACCATTTAAGAGGAATTGATATTGCCGAAGATTCTATGCGACGTTACGCAAATGGACCGGCATTTGCTTCAATATTAGGATACACAGGTACCATCTCACAAGATGAATATGACTCCTTAGACAAGTCGAATAAGAAAAAATATTCATTAACAGATACTGTTGGAAAAGCAGGACTTGAAAAAACGATGGAGAGTACGTTAAAAGGGAAGAAAGGCCAAAAAAAATATTATGTCGACAGTGTTGGAAAAGTCACAGAAGTTCTAGACAGTATTGATTCAGAATCTGGAAATGATGTGTATCTTACCATCGATAAAAAATTACAGGAACAGACCTATCATATATTGGAAGAGCATCTTGCCGGAATTATATTGATGAAGCTACGAAATGTAATGAATTATGATCCAGCCAGCGAAAATGATGCAACAAATATTATCATTCCAGTGGATGATGCGTATAATGCATTCATAGGGAATGAAATTATTGACTATAGGCATTTTCAAGCGATAGATGCGAAACCAGTTGAAAAAAGTGTCAATAACATATTTCAAGAATATAAAAAGAATACTATTTCAGATTTGTTAAATGAAATAAAAAATAAAGACGCAGACGCGCAAAAAAATCTTTCTAATGCAATGAAAGATTATATGTACTATTTGTATAAGGATGTGTTATTGGACGGTACAGGAATATTAATTCGGGATAAAATAGATACCGATGATGAAGTGTATACAAAGTGGTATTCGGAAGAGAGTATTAGTTTAAGAGAATTTTTAGATCACGCTATTTCCAAAAACTGGATCGATGCTTCCAAGTTAGAAGATTACATTCAAAAAGGGAAATATCATGATTCTACAGAAATTTTGGATGGCATTGTTGGATTTTTAGAAAATTATCTTGAATTAGATAGTAAATTCGACAAACTTCTCTACAAACATCTTATAAAATTAGGAAGTGTCACAGGTGGTCAGATTTGTGCCATCTCCTATGAACAAGGTATATTACCTATGGATGAAGGGGCTTATAATGGGCTCGCCGATGGAAGCTTGAGTTCATATGACTGGTTAAGAGAAAAGATAAAGACCTTGCAGATTACCCCAGGACAGTTAGCATTAGAACCATGTACGGCATCAGCAGTAGTCAGTGATCCGAATACAGGTCAGGTGTTAGTATGTGTTTCTTATCCAGGTTATGATAATAACCGTCTGACAAATACAATGGATGCAAAGTATTACAATCAGCTTGTTACAGGCCTTTCTAGACCATTCTATAACAATGCAACACAGGAACGCACAGCTCCGGGATCTACATATAAAATGTTAGTCTCCGTTGCAGGACTTTCTGAGCATGTGATTGATGGCGGAACACAATTTGTATGTAATGGAGAGTATGATAAAGTTACACCACACCCAAAATGTTGGATTTATCCAGGAGCACACGGATATCAAAATGTGGTTGGTGCACTTGAAGTTTCTTGCAACTGTTTCTTTTATGAGGTCGGCTATCAGTTAGGTATGGATAAAGATGGTAAATTTAACAGCGATCTTGGAATTGAAAAGATTGAAAAATATGCAAAAAAATTCAGATTAGATGAAAAAAGTGGTCTGGAGATTCCGGAATCTGAACCTAAAATTTCAGATGAATACGCTGTTTTGTCTGCCATTGGACAAGGTACTAATAACTATACAGTGAGTCAGTTGGATCGTTATGTTGCGACAATTGCAAACAAAGGTACCATATACAATTTATCTTTGTTAAATAAAATTACCGATGTAAATGGAAAAGTGATCAAACAGTTCCAGCCGGTTGTTGCAGATGTTATTGATGATATTGATTCAAGTGTTTGGAATTACGTTCATGGTGGAATGAAGGCGATGGTTGATAACACAGCACTTTTTGATAATCTGGGAATTTCCATGGCAGGAAAGACGGGAACTGCACAGCAAAGTAAAATACATCCCGATCATGGTTTGTTTGTTGGATTTGCACCAGTAGAAAAACCAGAGATTTCCTTAGCGGTAAGAATTGCAAATGGATATAGTTCGATGTATGCAGCTGAGATTGGAAGAGATATTGTTCGCGCAAAATTTAACTTGGCTGAGGAAAATAAGATTATTAAAGGTGAGGCATCTACATTAGGTACTGTAATATCTGGAGATTAAATATCTACATGAATCTAAGAGGACTTACTTGTGAGAAAATGAAGTAAGAGTTTTAGGAGGACGAAAAATGGGAGAAGTTATTGTCATTACATCTGGAAAAGGCGGGGTTGGAAAAACAACTACAACAGCAAATATTGGAATTGGATTGTCACAGATCGGTAAGAAAGTTATTGTAATTGATACCGATCTTGGCCTTAGAAATTTGGATGTAGTTATGGGACTTGAAAATAGAATCGTATATAATTTGGTTGATGTAATAGAAGGTGGATGTAGGCTAAAGCAAGCTCTTATTAAGGACAAACGATATCCGGAATTATATTTACTTCCATCAGCACAAACCAAAGACAAAACAGCTGTTTCTCCTGAACAAATGAGAAAACTTATCTCAGAGTTGAAAGAGGAATTTGATTATATTCTTTTAGATTGTCCGGCAGGAATAGAGCAGGGATTTGAAAATGCGGTAGCTGGTGCAGAGCGAGGAATTATCGTTACAACTCCAGAAGTATCAGCTATTCGTGATGCAGATCGGATTATAGGATTGCTCGAGGCACATGGCATTAGAAAAAATGATTTGATTATCAATCGATTGCGTGTGGATATGGTGAAGAGAGGTGATATGATGTCTGTCGAAGATGTGTCCGAAATTTTAGCAGTGAATCTTATTGGTGTAATTCCGGACGATGAACAAGTTGTCATTTCTACCAATCAAGGGGAACCGATTATAGGCACAGATAGTCTGGCGGGAAGAGCATATGCGAATATCTGTAAAAGAATTTTAGGAGAAGATATTCCTATGATTGATTTTACGCATACGGATGGCCTTCTTTCTAAAATTTCCGGATTTTTTAAACGAAAATAGGAGGAGAAAAGTATGAGTGTACAATCTGTTCACGTTGCAAAAGAAAGATTAAAAATCCTGCTTCTTGCGGATAGGATGCACTGTACACCTGAAACGGCAGAAAAATTTACGGAGGATATGTATCATACGGTATCGAAGTATTTATCTATTCGTCCAGAAAATTTTTGCATAAAATTTACGAATGAAGAAATTCAGATTAAAATAACAGGAGAAAAATTTTGAAAATTGATTTTTTAAACTTTCGCAATTTGAAAAAAAACTATTACCTAAAAAATTATAAGTTTAGTTTAGTTGCACTTGTTATTGCACTTTCTCTGATTGGAATTTTTTTTGTTGGAAGTGCGAAAGCTTCTTTACAGGGTAAACAACTTGTAGGAGTTATTTTAGGTATTATTGTAATGATTGTTGTTTCGTTGATTGATTACAACTGGATTATTAACTGGTATTGGATTCTTTATGTTATTAATATTTTACTACTTCTTGCAGTACATTTTTTCGGAGAAGAATCCAATGGAGCTGTTCGGTGGCTAAAAATCGGCTTTATTCAGTTCCAACCTTCTGATTTAACGAAAATTATTACAATCTTATTTTTTGCTGGCCTCTTTAAGAAAAAGGAGGAAGAGACCTTAAGTAAAAAAACAATTATTGCAGCTATCGCACTGATTCTACCGTCTTTATATCTCATTTACAAACAACCAAACCTTTCAAATACCATTTGTATCGCAGCGTTGTTTTTCGTATTGTTGTATCTGGGAGGTCTTAGTTACAAATTTATTGGGTCAGTTCTTGCGGTTGTGGTACCTGTTTCTATTCTTTTTTTAAGTATCGCGGTACAACCAAACCAACCATTTTTATATGAACATCAGCAAAAACGTATTTTGGCGTGGCTGGAACCTGAAAAATATGCTACGGAAGAGGCGTATCAACAGATTAATTCAGTAAAGGCAATTGGTTCTGGTCAACTTACAGGGAAAGGGTATAACAGTAATACCACAACCTCTGTTAAGAATGGAAATTTCATTTTAGAGCCACAAACCGACTTTATTTTTGCGATAATCGGTGAAGAATTAGGATTTATGGGTTGTTGTACGGTCATAATTTTGTTATTATTAATTGTGATGAATTGTATGATTATCGGAAAAAGGGCAAGAGACCCAGCGGGAAAACAAATTTGCGGAGGAGTCGCCGCGCTGATTGCAATTCAATCGATGATTAATATCAGTGTGGCGACACAGATTTTTCCTAACACAGGAATCTCACTTCCATTTGTCAGTTATGGACTGACTTCCATTGTTTGTTTTTATATAGGAATCGGTTTGGTTTTAAATGTTGGCCTTCAGCCTAAAATATTTCAATAGAGGAGATATAAAGTATGAATATAGGATTAGTGGCACATGATGCCAAAAAAAAATTAATGCAAAATTTTTGTATTGCTTATCGAGGAATTCTAAATAAGCATACATTGTACGCTACGGAAACGACTGGCACTTTGGTGGAAAGTGTTACAAATTTAAATATTCATAAATATCTTGCTGGACATTTAGGAGGACAACAGCAGATAGGATCACAAATTGAGCACAATGAGATGGATTTACTTATTTTTTTCCGCGATCCTTTGACACCTCGCATACATGAACCAAATGTAAACGATATTGTGAAACTGTGCGATATATATAATATACCAATGGCTACGAATATTGCTACTGCAGAAGCTTTGATCATGGCATTAGATAGAGGAGATTTAGACTGGCGTGAGATGTACAAATAATAGAAAAGAGAAACAAAACACCTTGAATGTCAGAAGAGGAAGACATGAGTCTGTATCAAAGAAAGAAAAAATAGAAAAATCAGATATTAACCGTCACAAGGCTTTAAAGAGAAGGAAAAGAAAGCGAAGGAATACAATCCGAATTACCATTTTGGCTATTCTTTATGTGGTTTTATTTATAATGATCGGTTTTGCAGCACTTTTTTTGGTCGCTCGTGGAAAAAAAGAAGTCCTTTTGTTTGAAGAGAAGGCCTATGACAAACAAGTCATGAAAGAAGAATTATTTGCACAGAAAATGTGTGTGACAAATGATGATACTTTTGTTGAAGGGTATGAGCGAAATGACAATCTTTATTCCGTAGGTCTGTTTGATATTGAAAATCTAGAAACGCTCCACTCAGAAAATATACATGTGAAAATTTATCCAGCAAGCACAACAAAGCTTATGACAGCTTATCTTGCTTTAAAGTATGGTAATTTGGATGACATGGTAACGGTAAAAGTTGATTCTTCGGATTTCCATGTAGATGAGCAGATTTGTGGATTGAATGAAGGGGATACGTTATCTCTATATGATCTTTTATGTGGACTGATGCTGTATTCAGGAAATGATGCTGCTATTGCAATTGCAGAACATATTAGTGGAAGTGTAGAAGAATTTGTCAATTTGATGAATAAAGAAGCGATGATTCTAGGAGCGTCAAATTCACATTTTATGAACCCACATGGGCTCCACGAGGAAGATCATTATGTAACAGCATATGATTTATATTTGATATTTACAGCGTGTATGAACAATCCAGATTTTGTGAAGATTATTTCCGAAAAGAATCATGTTGCTACTATAACGGACAAAGATGGAAATGTGTACACACCAGGTTGGTATGCGACAAATTATTATGCTACCGGAGAAGCGGAAGAACCAAAAGGCGTTCATGTAATTGGAGGAAAGACCGGAACGACAGACGAAGCCAGATCCTGTGTTATTCTTTACTCTGAAGCAGAGAATGGAAAAAAATTTATTTCCGTTGTTATGGGGGCGCCAGATAAACAAATTCTATATAGCGAAATGACAAAACTATTAAGTGCAGGTGTTGCTAAATAGTCAATCATAAAAGGCAGAGAAATTTTTGACATCGTTAAATTCTCTGCCTTTTAAGTATCTTGTGCAAGGAATTATTCAGAAAAATTATTTATTCTTCCAAAAAGACTAATCAGATATAGTCCACATAGGCCAATGATAGTATAGATGATCCGTGAAACCCAACTAAGGTTGCCAAACAAAAAAGCAACAAGATCAAATTTAAAGATACCAACTAAAAGCCAATTTACTGCTCCGATGATCACAAGTGATAGAGCAGTGTTATCAAACCATTTCATTTAAGAAACCTCCTTTTCATATCGCTTCTTTTATTCTTTCCAGGAAAACTGGAAATATACATTTTTTGATGATATAATTAAATGATTCATTTATTAAGAGTAGAAAGGATGGAAGATGTGACATCACGTAAAACAAAAGCTGTTAGTATTAAGAAATATAAGACCAAACGAGAGATGAATATTGGAATTGTTGTTTTCGCTGTTATTTTTATATACTTACTTGTTACAATAGTTATGTTCGCTTTTCGTAAAAAAATATCTGTTTACGAAGTAAGAGAAGGAAGTATTTTAAGAGACAATTCCTATACGGGACTTGCCATACGACGTGAAGCAGTCATCCCTTCAGATAAGACAGGATATATTCACTATTTTCATAATAATCTTACAAAAATCAAAGTAGGCATACCAGCCTATGCTATTACAGATAACAAAGTCACTTATGGGAAAAGAAAAGAATCGGAGATTGAAAAATTATCTTCAGATGAGCAGAAAAAAATAGTAAATAGAATTCAAAATTTTAATGAAGCATTTCATTCTCAAAAATTTTCAGATGTCTATGTTTTAAAAAATGATATCACAAATGCACTTTCAAAATCTTCTAACGAAACAAAAATGTCAAAAGTAGATTCTCTTTTAAAAGCAGCTGGAAAACAAACACAGGTCTTTTCGTCTTCCCAAGATGGGGTTGTTCTTATGAATGTTGATGGCTATGAAGATTTAACAGTTGAGACATTTAAAAAATCGGATTTTGATCGAAGTCAATACAAAAATATAGTTCTCGATGATAATACACATGTAAAAAAAGGAGATCCTATTTACAAAGTGATCTCGGATAATCGTTGGTCTGTCATAATTTCTATAGATCGAAAAGTTTCAAAAGAATTAAAGCAATTAAAAACTGTTAAAACCCGTTTGGATAAGAGCAATAATACGTTATTGGCGCAAGTGGATACTTTTAAAAAAGATGGAGAATATTATGCAGTGCTAAATTACACATCATCTATGATTGAGTATGCATCCAATCGATTTTTAAATGTAGAAATAATTTTTGATGATGAAACAGGGCTGAAGATACCAAAAAGCTCTGTAGTGCAGATGGATGCATTCCTTGTGCCAAAATCCTACATTACCCGTGGAGGAAATAATCAGGCAGAAGGGGTAATTGTTTTGGATTCTAAGGGGAATCGAAAATTTCAAACATGTAAAGTATACAAGGAAACTTCGGATAATATGGTTTTTATTGGCATGGATAAATTGAAATATGGAAGTATAATAGAAAAAGAAGGAAACGCAGAAAAACTAACACTTTCCTATCCTAAAAAAATAGAAGGAGTATACCAAATCAATCGGGGATACGCAGTATTTACGCAGATTACAATCTTGCATGAAAGTGACGATTATTGTATTATCGAAGCGAGTGATAACTATGGTCTTAGAAATTATGATCACATAGTTCAGGAAGGGAATACAGTGTCAGAGGGAGAAATAGTATTTTAAAACAACAAAGAATAGGAGATCAATAAAAATTATGCTAAAAGAACGACTTTTAAATGTACAGGAAAACATCCAAAATGCCTGCAAAAAAAGTGGACGAAACGAAAATGATGTTACATTAATCGCAGTCAGCAAAACAAAACCAGTTGAAATACTACAAGAAGCATATGACTTGGGAGTACGGATTTTTGGGGAAAATAAAGTACAGGAAATGACACAAAAGTATGAACTTATGCCAAAGGACGTTCAGTGGCATTTTATTGGTCATCTTCAGACAAATAAAGTGAAGTATATTGTAGATAAGGTGGAACTTATCCATTCTGTGGATAGTATAAAACTAGCTGAAACGATTGAAAAGGAAGCAGCAAAGAAAAATTGTGTGGTACGAATTTTGGTGGAAGTAAATGTTTCACAAGAAGAAAGCAAGTTTGGTGTGAAAGAGGAAGAGCTTCTTTCATTTATTGAAAAAGTTTCCAATTTTAAACATATAAAAGTAGAAGGACTTATGACAATTGCTCCTTATACGGAAAATCCAGAAGAAAATCGTCCGATTTTCTCAAGATTACATCAATTATCTGTTGACATTAGTGACAAAAACATTGATAATGTTAATGTGAGTATTCTTTCTATGGGTATGACCAATGACTATGAGGTTGCAATCGAAGAAGGTGCAACTTTTGTTCGTGTGGGCACAGGCATATTTGGTGCAAGAGACTATAGTAAGAATGCATAGATTTTTTGATAAAAAAGAATCAATAAAGAAATTATATTAAATGAAGCATAAGATAGGAGTGTAAAAAATGGGTGTGTTTGATAAACTTTTAGCCATCATGAAATTGAATGAGGACGAGTATGATGATGATTTATACGATGATGACTACGAAGAGGATGATGACTATGAAGATAAACCACGTCATTCATTTTTTAGTAGAAAAAATAAAGACGATTATGATGACTTTGATTTACAAGAAGACAATAAGTTTTCTCCGGCTGCAAGCAGCAAGATAACACCAATGCGTCAACCATCACAAAGACGTAATGCAGGGATGGAAGTATGTGTTGTTAAGCCTACTTCAGTTGCTGATTCAAAAGAAATCACAGAGACTCTTCTTGCAGGCCGCACTGTCATTTTGAATTTAGAGGGAATGGATCTTGAAATTGCGCAAAGGATCATCGATTTTATTTCAGGTGCCGCATTTGCAATTAGTGGTAATCTTCAGAAGATTTCAAACTATATTTTCCTTGTTACACCTACCAATGTAGATATTTCAGGGGATTTACAAGATTTGCTCAGTGGATCTTTAGAGTCTGCAAATGTCAGAGGTGGATACTAAAAGAAAGTGTTTAGAGATATATGAAAGAAGAACAGTTACTTGAGAAGCGAATGATAGAGCTGTCTAAGATTGCATATCATAGAAATATTTTTACATATACTGATTTTTTAAATCTAAACGAAAGAAATATCTTGTATACTTTACCGAAGGACAAGTTGTATTCAAAATATATTACTTTTGGTGGGTATGACTTAGCGGAGCGTCAGATGGCAGTGTTTTTACCTGATGCTCTTTCTTTACGTGAAGAAGATGTAGCGTCTATTGATTTTCCATTTGTAGCAATTACAATACAGCCGCTACAGGCTAAATTTTCAGACCAACTTACACACAGAGATTATTTAGGAGCAATCTTAAATTTAGGACTTGATCGTTCCAAGATTGGAGATATTCTAATCAAAGAAAAGGAAACAATCGTGTTTGTACATCGTTCTATGAGTGAATTTCTATGTAATGAACTAACAAGGGTAAAGCATACCAGCGTATATGCAGCTATTTTAGAAAAGAAAGAATTGGATTTCACTCCAATTTATGAGGAAATTACAGGGACTGTTGCGTCAGTCCGTTTGGATAGTCTTTTATCCCTTGCGTTTTCCTCCTCTCGTAGTAAATTAAGTAGCCTCATTGAGGGAGCAAAAGTTTTTGTGAACGGAAAACTTATGACAACCAATAGTTATCAGGTAAAAGAAGGGGATATTATTTCTGTACGCGGAATGGGAAAATTTCAATTTAATGGTTCCCAATATCGGACAAAGAAAAATAGAGAATTTGTTAGCATAAATAAATACATATAAGAGCTTGAAAAGGATAAATATCAGATGGAAGATAAGAAAAATAAAGTGATAAAAAGTTATCTGTTGGCAGTTGTAGGATGTATTTTTCTTACGCTGTTTGACCAGTTTACAAAATGGCTTGCTGTTGTCAATTTAAAAAATCAAGAACCCTTTGTACTTATAAAAGGGGTATTCAAACTAGAATATCTAGAAAACAGAGGAGCTGCGTTTGGAATTATGCAGAATCAGCAACTCTTTTTTGCAGTAACAGCAATTTTGATTATTGCTGTAATCTTCTTTATGTATGGTCGGATGCCGCATACAAAGAGATTTTACATCCTTAGAATCTGCGCGGTTATGGTGAGTGCAGGGGCTATTGGAAATTTGATTGATCGACTTCGTTTGAACTATGTAGTAGATTTTTTCTATTTTGAGGCTATTGATTTTCCGGTATTTAATGTTGCAGATTGCTATGTGGTACTTGCATGTATTGGATTTGCTCTTTCAGTACTCTTTTATTACAAAGAGGAAGAATTAAAGGTTTTTTCATTAAAAAAAGACAAGAAATAGAACGGGAAAGGAAATTTTTATGTCTATAGATAATCAAGGAGAAGAGCTACATTTTCTATCAAAATACAGTGGGAAAAGAATCGATAAATTTCTTGTGGATTTGATGCCGGATGCCTCCCGTTCCTTTATTCAGAAATTGATCAAAGATGGACATGTTAAAAGTAATGGAAAAACGGTCAAGGCAAATTTCAAACCTTCTATGGGAGATGAAATTTTAGTGTATCTTCCAAAACCAGAAGAACCAGATATTGTACCGGAAAACATTCCACTTGATATTTTGTATGAAGATGAAGAAATTCTGATCGTCAATAAACCAAAAGGCATGGTTGTTCATCCGGCTCCAGGACATTATAGTGGAACTTTGGTTAATGCAGTGATGTACCATTGTAAAGATCATTTATCTGGAATTAACGGTGTTTCTAGACCTGGTATCGTGCAT
The DNA here is from genome assembly GCA_020024635.1 of Ruminococcus sp. GTDB lineage: Bacteria > Bacillota > Clostridia > Lachnospirales > Lachnospiraceae > JAHHTM01. The sequence continues at coordinate 6,177 of JAHHTL010000026.1, read as the reverse complement.
AGAATTGATATGGATACAACAGGTTCTCTCGTTATTTGTAAAACTGATCATGCCCATCAATTTTTAGCAGAAAGATTAAAAAGTCATGATATTACAAGAAAGTACCATGCAATTGTGCATGGAAACCTAAAAGAGGATGAAGGAACCATCTGCGCACCAATTGGAAGACACCCACAAGATCGCAAAAAAATGAGTACAAAATCAAGGCATCCAAGGGAGGCAGTGACACATTATAAAGTATTGCAACGCTTTGGAAATTATACCTATATTGAGTGCGAGTTAGAAACCGGCCGAACCCATCAAATACGTGTTCATATGGCCAGTATCGGTCATCCAATCCTTGGGGATGAAGTATATGGCCCAAGTAAATGTCCCTTCAAATTACATGGGCAGACCTTGCATGCAAAGGTGCTTGGATTTCTTCATCCATCTACTGGAAAATACGTGGAATTCGACGCCCCGCTTCCGACTTACTTTCAGGAATTACTAAAGAAACTTGCTCTGTAAAATTTTGGTGTTGCTTTGGAAATAGGATTGTAAAATAGTGCACAATCTTGTATAATACAATTATAAGTTCTTTATCTTGTAAACAAGGAGAGTGACCATTATGAAAACAAACACGATAATTACAATTGGAAGACAGTATGGAAGCGCAGGAAGAGAGATTGGTCATCTAGTCGCAGATCAGTTTGGGATTAAGTTATATGACAAAGAGATGCTTGCAAGAGCAGCCAAAGAAAGTGGAATTTGCGAGGAGATTTTTGAGTCACATGATGAAAAGCCAACGAACAGCTTTTTATATTCCCTCGTTATGGATACATATTCTATGGGTGGTTATGCAGGTAATGCATACACAGAAATGCCGATTAATCACAAGGTATTCCTTGCACAGTTTGATGCAATTAAGAAGATTGCAGAAGAAGGTCCATGTATTTTGGTAGGACGTTGTGCAGATTATGCGTTGGAATCTTTCGATAACGTAGTAAGTGTGTTTATTCATGCAGATTTAGATGCACGTGTTCGAAGAATTGCAAGATTATATGATCTTACAGATGCAAAAGCAAAAGACCGGATTATAAAAACAGATAAAAAGCGTGCAAGTTACTATAATTACTATACGAACAAAAAGTGGGAAGATGCTTCTAGTTACGAACTTTGCTTAAATAGTTCAGAGCTTGGTATTCAAGGAACAGCAGACGCAATTATCCATTATGTACAGTTAAAAGAAAAACTTGCAGGTGCTGATAAGAGACTTTAAATGTAAGATATTTGTTACAAAAATAAAAAGAAGATTAATACAGAAACCGCTCTAGTCTTACTGACCTGAGCGGCTTTTAATATGCAATCAAATTAGTGGATCGTAAAAAGAGTCAGCCTATAGCCCCTATTTTTATCGAACGTGTGGAATACGTTCTGGCCATCCTTTGATATTTCCATTTAAAATTGCATGAAACATGCGTTCTCTAACGCCAGGGTTTTCTTGATTTAGTTGTTTTAATAAATCTTTTGCATATTGGCGTTTTGTAAATCCATCTACAGGACATGGGTTGGTTACAACTGGAAGCTTATATTTATTTTTAAATCCAATGACGTCAGCTTCATCTACAAACATCATAGGACGAATTACAGTAAGATCCATACGATCCAGATAAGTTTTCGGTGAGAAAGAATGAAAACGACCTTCATATATCAAGGATAAGAGCATGGTCTCAATAATATCATCTTTGTGGTGAGCATAAGCAACTTTGTTTGCTCCAATTGCCTTTGCCTGTTCATTTAAAGCCCCTTTTCTCATCTTTGCACATAGGGAACAAGGATTTGTTTCTTTTCGGACGTCAAAAAGAATATGTGCAATTTCTGATTTCACAATGTGGTAAGGGATTTCCAATTCATCGCATAAATTTTGAATCGGAGTAAAGTCTGTTTCTTCAAAGCCAAGATCCACTGTAAGCGCGCTTAACTCAAAATGGTTTGGATAAAATCTTTTTAAACCGTGGAGTGCATGAAGCAAGGTAAGACTGTCTTTTCCTCCGGAGATTCCAACAGTAACATGGTCTCCTTCTTGTATCATATTATATTCATCAACAGCTTTTCTTGTATAACTTAATAATTTCTGTAACTGCATTTATTAAATCCTCTCTTTTGTAAAAAGTAACGTATTTAGTATATGGTATGAGGACGAGAAATACAAGTAGAAATTCCTCTTGTGTAAAGAAAAATATCAATGTTTTTCTGCAATTTCAGCGATTTCTTTGGTTGCATGGATCGTTTCAAAAGGATGATGTGGTGGAGCATAAATGGAATAAAGTTTCAAAGGAACTCTTCCAATATTGATAATATTGTGCCAAGTACCGGCGGGAATCATAATTGCATAGTTTTGATTTACCTTTTGTTGGTAATCTAAAATCGTCTCATTTTTGCCCATCATAACAAGTCCGTAGCCGTCTTCAACACGAAGAAACTGATCAACATCAGAGTGTATTTCAAGTCCAATATCACCATGTACAGGAATACTCATTAGCGTTACCTGTAAGTAGGTTCCCGTCCATAAAGCACTTCGGTAGTAAGGATTTTGTAGGGCAAGACAATCAATATCTACAACAAGAGGTTCCTTTCCATAATCAGATTTAATAGTATCCATCCCATATTGGTTTCGGTTCATAGCATTTTTCTCCTATGCCTTCTCTTTAGTTGCAGTATATGTTTTGAAAGAAAACCTGTGAATAGATTTTAAGAATTCCTCTTGAATGCTCCCAAAGCAATGGATTATAATAAGCAATGGAACAAAAGAGAATACAGATCTACATAGGAGAGAATGAGATGTATAAGATATTGATTGTAGAAGACGATACTTCTTTGGCAGATGCAATTTGTGATCAAGTCAAAGGATGGGGATATACGTGTATGTGTGTGCAAGATTTTCAAAATATCAGAAAAGAATTTTTGAAATTCGAGCCTCACCTTGTGTTACTTGATATTATGCTGCCTTTTTATAATGGTTACTACTGGTGTAGTGAGATTCGTAAAATTTCAAATGTGCCAATTATCTTTATTTCTTCTGCATCTGATAACATGAATATTGTAACGGCAATGCAGATGGGAGGAGATGATTTCATTGCAAAACCTATGGATCTTGATATTATGACTGCAAAAATAGGCGCACTTTTGCGACGAACCTATGATATGGGAACGACTCTTCCTGTATTGGAGCACAAAGAAGCTATTTTAAACTTAGGAGACGGCTCGATGACTTATAAAGGAGAGCGAATGGAACTTACGAAAAATGAATTTCGTATTTTGCAGACATTGATGGAGAATAAAGGAAAAATCGTCAGCAGAGAAACATTGATGACAAAACTGTGGCAAATGGATGTTTATGTGGAAGAAAATACATTGACGGTAAACGTCAATCGTCTACGAAAGAAACTTCAGGATGTGGGGCTTCACGATTATATTGCAACAAAAGTAGGTAGAGGATATATCATAGAGTAGGAGAAGAATTGTGGAAAAGAAAATGATGTGGAAACTAATAGCAAAAGAACAGGGGAAAGATTTCTTATTGTATTTTGCATTTCTTTTTATTTTCGGGGTTCTTTTTTTCTTATATGAACTTCCAATGGAGCCCTACATCTATGGTGCTATGCTAACGTTCCTTCTTTTTGGGATTGCAAAAGGGATCGGAGGAGTTCGGCTCTTTAAAAAACATCAGCGTTTGAGACAGGAATTTGAAAATTTACCATTGCTTTCAGATCCATTTGCACAACCTGAGACTTTGTGCGAAGCAGATTTTATAGATCTCCTCGTTCAGTTACAACAAATTCTAAATCATACCACTACAAAATGGAACGAAAAAGAACGTAATGCCATTGATTTTTATACCACTTGGGTACACCAGATTAAAACTCCTGTTTCCGTATTAAGGATGATCTTGCAAAAAGAAGATACAAAGCAAAATAGATCCCTTCTTTTGGAAGTATTTCGAATAGAACAATATATAGAAATGGTACTTTCCTATTTACACCTAGAGAGTCCTTCCTCTGATTTTGTTTTTAAAGAATACAAACTGGATACTATTTTAAAAGAGGTTATTCATAAATTTGCACCTCAGTTTGTAGAAAAAAAGATTACCTTAACCTATATTCCAACGAATCTTACGATTTTAACGGATGAAAAATGGTTGTCCTTTCTTGTAGAACAAATTCTTTCCAACGCATTAAAATATACAAAAGAAGGTGGACAAATTTCTATTTATTTAAATCCAGATGATACATTAAATATTTCAGATACTGGAATTGGGATTGCACCAGAGGACCTTCCTCGTATTTTTGAAAAAGGGTTCACAGGATATAATGGGCGAACCGATAAAAAAGCAACTGGGGTGGGATTATATCTTTGTAAAGAAACAGCAAAAAAATTGTCTCATCGCATTTTTGCAGACTCAGTGGTAGGAAAAGGAACTACTATATCTATTGAATTTCTAACCCATACCAAGAAAATTTTTGAGTAATCTTACAATATTGTCACATGAACCGTCGAAATGTCACACGATGAAATGTCGCTTCTTCGACGGTTTTATTATACTAAAAGTACAAAAAACAAGGAGGAACAATCATGACAATTTTAGAAGCAAACTGTCTGGAAAAAATTTATACAACAAGATTTGGAGGAAATCAGGTAAAAGCTCTTTCTAATGTATCTTTTAGTATTGAAGAAGGAGAATATGTGGCAATCATGGGAGAGTCTGGCTCAGGAAAAACAACTTTATTAAATATTCTTGCCGCATTGGATCAACCAACAAAAGGAGAAGTCCTGTTAGATGGGAAATCCTTTTCAAAAATTTCAGAGAAAGAAAAAACAGCTTTTCGCCGAAAAAATTTAGGATTTGTATTTCAAGATTTCAATCTTTTAGATACATTTACCATTCGAGATAATATCTTTCTCCCACTGGTTCTATCTAGAGACTCCCACAATGTTATGGAGCAAAAACTAAAACCAATTGCCAATAAACTTGGATTGGAAGAACTTCTAAACAAATATCCCTATGAAGTATCTGGGGGACAAAAACAAAGAACAGCTGTTGCAAGAGCCATCATTACAAAACCAAGATTATTGTTGGCCGATGAACCAACGGGAGCTTTAGATTCCAAAGCATCGGATAATCTATTAAAAATATTTGATGATTTAAATGGGGCAGGGCAGACGATTTTAATGGTTACCCATTCCGTAAAGGCAGCCAGCCATGCAAGTCGCGTATTGTTCATAAAAGATGGAACCATTTTTCATCAACTTTACAAAGGAGAACGCACTAACGAAGAACAATTTCAAAAAATTTCGGATACGTTAACACTCTTAATGAATGGTGGTGAATATCATGGGTAAATCTGTATTTTTTTATCCGAAACTTGCTATGGACAATCTGAAAAAGAATAGCAGAATTTATATTCCATATTTATTAACAGGGGTAGTTAGTGCGGCGTTGTACTACATCTTACGTTCTCTTTCACTAAATCCTGGAGTGAGAGAGTCCTATGGCGGTTCTTCCCTTCATGCGATGCTACAGATGGGAGCAGATCTTTCAGCCGTGTTTATTGTGATATTTTTATTTTATACCAATGGATTTTTAATGAAGCACAGACAAAAGGAATTTGCAGTTTTTAATATTCTTGGAATGGAAAAACGACACATTATAAAAACGATGATCTATGAAAACTTTTCTGTATTGTTTTTGTCCATAGCAGGTGGCTTTATTTTAGGACTGGCTCTTGATAAATTAAATTATCTTGTGTTGGTGAAGGCGTTAAATTTAAAGTTTCAGTCGGGATTTTTCATTTCCCCTATACCATTTATTCATGTAATTGTATTGTTTACAATTGCCAATGTTCTCATTTTGTTAAAGTCCATTTGGACCATGCACATTTTAAATCCAGCAGAACTTTTACGGGAAAGTAAAGCAGGCGAAAAAGAGCCGAGAGTAAAATGGCTGTTATCTATTCTTGGAATAGTGATCCTTGGAAGTGGCTATACGATTGCACTGAAATCGGAAAATCCGTTTACGGCAATTTCAGATTTTTTTGTTGCAGCCCTTCTCGTAATCCTTGGGACCTTTTTACTTTTTACTACGGGAAGTATTGCACTCCTAAAATTGCTTCGTAAGAATCAAAAATTTTATTATAAAAC
>JAHHTL010000025.1 GCA_020024635.1 Ruminococcus sp. | reverse complement strand
TTTGAAGGTATGTATATAGGATGAATGTAGACGGTACCTTAGGGTATCGTTTTTTGTTATATAAATGTTTCGAAGGAGGAAATATGAGTAATTCAATTAGTCAAGATTTTAAGATGCTGTCCCTACTAAGGTTCGCACTTCCCTCGATGATTATGATGATGTTTATGTCATTGTATTCTATTGTGGATGGTGTATTTATTTCCAGATATGTAGGAAGTGATGCGTTATCTGCATCAAACATTATTTTCCCTGTGATTACAATTGTTATTGCAGTTGGAATCATGCTTGCGACAGGAGGAAGTGCTGTTGTTGCACGAAAAATGGGAGAGGGAAATTTTAAGGAAGCAAGAAAAGATTTTACCATGCTAACACTTATAGGATTTGTTTTTGGAATCGTAGCCCTAGTTCTGGGAAATCTTTGGATTGAACCCATTGTTAAATTGTTAGGTGCGACTCCTCGACTGCTGTCTGATAGTATTTCTTATCTTAGTGTACTTTTATATTTTGCCCCGATGTATATGTTACAAATGATCTTTCAAACATTTCTGGTAACAGCAGGAAGACCACAACTTGGATTGTGGGCAACCCTTGTCGGAGGAATTGCTAATATTATACTAGATTATGTATTTATGGTTCCAATGAATCTTGGAGTATTAGGCGCAGCACTTGCAACAGGAATTGGACAGGCAATTCCTGCAATTGTAGGTTGTATTTATTTTTCTTTTTTCAGAGAAGAGTTATATTTCGTTATTCCAAAGTTTAGAAAAAGTGTATTAATAGAAACTTGTTTTAATGGATCCTCTGAAATGGTGTCAAACCTTGCAACCTCTGTGATCACCTTTTTGTTTAATATCATTATGTTAAAGATGAAAGGAGAGGAAGGGGTTGCAGCAATTACAATAGCATTGTATGGTCAATTTCTATTTAACTCTCTTTATATGGGATATTCCATGGGAGTAGCTCCGGTGATCAGCTTTAATTATGGAAAGAAAAACTATAAATTGCTTAAAAATGTCATAAGAATCTGTCTCGGATTTATTACCATATCATCGATGTTGATTTTGATTCTATCGTTAATGACAAATCGGTTTGTCGTAGAAATATTTTCACCAAAAGGGAGCAAAACCTATGAGATTGCCGTTGCAGGATGTTTTTTGTTCTCCTTTAACTATTTGTTTTCAGGAGTCAATATCTTTTCTTCCTCGATGTTTACAGCCTTGTCAAACGGGAGAATCTCGGCTATTATTTCTTTTATGAGAACATTTGTATTTCTTATTTTAAGTATTTTACTGCTTCCACTATTTATGGGTGAGCCAGGGGTATGGATCTCGGTACCTGTTGCAGAGTTCCTTACGATCTTTATTGCAGTTGGATTTATTGTATGCAATAGAAAGAAATATCATTATTAAAAGGAGGTTTTTGAGAAATGATTCAAAAAGAAACGATTGAAAGAGTAACAAGAAAGTTGATAGAAACGCCAAGTCCGGTTAGTTATTATGAAGAGATTACACCAGTGATGGAAGCGTTGGCAAAGGAGTTTGGATATCAGATTACATTTGATAGAAAAAGAACAATTTACATAAAAGTAGAGGGGAACCATCCAGAAAAAACAGTTTGTGTTGGAGCGCATTTAGACACCATTGGTTTAATGGTAAGACATATTCATGCAGACGGAACGTTGGCATTGCGTAATCTTGGTGGAATCAATTATAACAATATCGATGGAGAATGTGTACATGTTCACACGCGAGATGGAAGAACATATACAGGACTGGTAACGTGTGTTTCTCATTCAACACATGTATTTGATGATGCCAGATCCCTTTCCAGAGAAGAAAAGAACATGATGGTCATTTTGGATGAACACGTTCACACGGCACAGGATGTACGAGCGCTAGGAATTGAGCACGGCGATATTATTTCTGTGGATCCAAACTATCAGTTTACAGAAAAAGGATTTATAAAATCCCGTCATATTGATGACAAGGCAGCCGTAGGGGCTGTGTTTGCAGTATTGGAAGAGCTGAAAAAAACAGGGGAAAAACCATATTATACGACTCTTTTTGCATTTCCTTTTTACGAAGAGATTGGGCACGGTGGAGCCTGGCTTCCAGAAGAAGTAGAAGAATATGTTGCACTTGATATTGGCTTGATTGGACCGGATTATTCCGGCAATGAATATTCCGTGTCGATTTGTGCAAAAGATAATTACACACCATATGATAGAGCATTAACTACAAAACTGATTCATTTAGCAAAAAAAGAAGATGTGAAATACTGCGTAGATGTGTTCTATCGATATGGAACAGATGCCAGTGCTGCAATCCGTTCTGGAAATAATGTATATGCAGCCGCATTTGGAATGGGATGTTTTGCAAGCCATGGAATGGAACGTTGTCATATTAATGGAGTGGTAGAGACTGCAAAATTACTTCATGCATATATTATGAGCGAGTAGCTTGTGATGGAGATTAGAACAGGAGGAACCAAGATCTATGAAAACAAAAGCTCAAATGCTCACAAAAGGATGGGTGGTAGCCCTTCTCGCACTTGTGTGCTGCACCCTATGGGGAAGTGCGTTTCCTGGTATAAAAATAGGATACGCACTCTTTGAAATTTCAGAAACAGACACCGGTACCCAAATTTTATTTGCCGGACTTCGATTTATACTCGCCGGACTTTTAACAATTTTAATAGGAAGTTTTGCGCAAAAGAAAGTTTTGCATCCGAAAAGAAAAGATTTTGGAAATATATTTAAACTGTGCCTGTTTCAAACAGTGATTCAATATTTTTTCTTTTATGTTGGACTGGCTCATACAACAGGAGTAAAAGGAGCCATTATAACGGGGACAAATACTTTAATTGCAATTTTGGCATCGAGTATTCTTTTTCATCAGGAAATTTTGACATCAAAAAAAACAATTGGCTGTCTGATTGGATTTGCAGGTGTGATTCTTGCAAACCTAAATGGTAGTAGCATTGATTTTGATATCAAGTTAATGGGAGAAGGATTTATGCTGATATCAGCAACATCCTATGCGTTGTCTTCAATTTATATAAAAAAATATTCAAAAGATTCCAATCCGGTAATGTTAAGTGGATACCAATTTGCTGTTGGAGGAGTGATTCTTACGATAGTTGGAATTTTAATGGGTGGAACATTAGGGAAAATAAATACCGCGGGAATTGGAATGCTGGTATATCTAGCATTTGTATCGGCGGTAGCATATTCCTTGTGGGGAATTTTATTAAAACATAATCCGGTATCTAAAGTGACGGTCTATGGATTTATGAATCCTGTGATCGGTGTCTTCCTTTCTGCAATCTTACTTCAGGAAGGGGAACAAGCATTTTCACTAAAAAACATGATCGCCCTAACGCTAGTGGCAGTGGGAATTTATGTGGTAAATAGCAGAAATTTAAAAACAATGGAATAAAAAGTGTCTTCCTATAGACAGAGAAAGTTACAAAGGGAAACTTGAATTCGAGAAAAGATGTGTTATACTTTAATTTGGTTGTATCTTCAACTTTCTACTAGGAGGACATAAAATGGATTTTACAAAACGACGGATTACTAAAATTGCCAGAGAAGTAAATAAGCTGACAATTCAGATAATGAAAGAGGAAGGCATTGGAAGTGGGGAATTTGATTTACTTCATTTGGTTCGCCACAATCCCGGAATTTCTCAGAAAGAAGCGGGGCATAAATTGAATATGGATAAAGGAGCGGTTTCCCATCGAGTGGTCAGTTTGGAGCATAAGGGGTATATGGTAAAAAGGAAAAACGCTGCGGATGGCAGAAGCTATTTACTGTATGCTACCCCAAAAGCAGACTCTTTGAAGAACTCCAAAGCAGTGGTGGAAAATATCTTCTATTCATGGTTATTAGAGGAATTATCCGAGGAAGAAAGAGAGACGTTCTGCACAATTTTGGAGCAGCTTTATTACCGTTCCAAAGTGGAAAGCCGCATGGGATTTCCACATCTGCACGAGAAACTGAATCATGTGGAGGTATATCCGTATGAAAAAAAATAAAAATGGCCGAATTTGGAATTATTTGAATCCCGAAAAAAGTGTTTTGGCGATCGTTACTCTGTCTGGAATTATTTACAATGTGGGAATGACAGCAGGTCCTTGGTTTGAAGGAAAGTTAGTTCAGTGTTTACAGGATATTATTGGTAATAAAAAGAAGATTCAGGATATGGCATATCTTGTACTAATTTATGTGGGAGTGATTCTGTTGGTGCAAAGTATGCGATTTATAAAACGCTTGTATGTTCGAAAACTTGCAAACCATATCAATCGTGATATGAAAAAAGATCTGTACCACAGTATGGTATCGAAACGCAAAGAGGAACTGGAGAAGGAAGGCGTTGGTTCCCTGATGACCAAAGCAATTGCGGATGTAGACGCCTGTGCAGAAGGCATTCGTAAATTCATTACGGAAGTCTTTGATACGGGTGTGGTAATGATTGCGTATTTTGTAATGCTTTTAAGCTACGACTGGAGACTGACGATCCTCTCCATGCTTTTTCCACCAATTGCATACTATATTGCAAATCGACTTAAGAAAACCGTGACAGAAAGTGTGAAAGAATACAAAGTTAGTGCGGGACGGCTAAATCAATCAACGTATGACCGAATAGACAATGCGCTTACTTATCGGATTTACGGACAGGAAACCAATCGTGACCTGATATATGAAACATGCCTCAAAGATTATGAGAACAAGGCGATTCGGGCAAATATTTGGGAAAATGTTATGCAGCCGATTTATCTTGTGATCTCTATGTTGGGATGTTTGTGTATTCTTTGGTTTGGTGGTAAAAATGTGATAGGACAAGGCTGGACACAGTGGAATATTGCAGCATTTGTAACGTATTTGTCTTGTTTTACAAAGTTGGCATCCAAGTCATCCAAAGCGGCAAAGCTGTTTAATTCTGTACAGAAAGCATCGGTTTCATGGAAACGTATTCAGCCGTTCTTAGCGGAAAACAACTTTGTCAAAAGAGAAGAACGAGGAAAAGAGGAACAATCGTTATCCACACAAAAAATGATCACCTTTCAACACGTATCCTTTCATTATGAGGGAAGTGCAGATCTTTTTTCCGATGCATCTTTTTCCGCAAACACAGGGGACATGATTGGGATCACCGGACCGATTGCCTGTGGAAAAACTACTCTAGGAAAACTGTTTTTGGGCGAGTTGCCGTATGAGGGGGAAATTCACCTATATGGTAACGTGACCTATATGGGGCACAAAACGGAATTGATCAGTGGAACGATTGAGGAAAATATTCTACTTGGAGATACTGGCGATGCGTGGGAAGCACTTTCTTGGGTGGAGCTTGATGAGGAAGTAAAGCAGATGCCAAATGGCATTCACACCCGAATTGGTAATGGTGGAATTATGCTCTCAGGTGGACAACAGGCCCGTATTGCATTGGCTAGAACATTATGGCACCACAAAGAAGTTTTGATTTTAGATGATCCTTTTTCTTCTCTCGATCTAGAGACAGAACAGAAAATTTTTACAACACTTCAGAAGCTTACAACAGATTGTACTGTGTTGCTGTTTTCCCATCGTCTTTCTTTATTTCCAAAGATGACGCAGGTAATTTGGATGGAAAAAGGTCAACTTTTCGCATCTGATCATGAAACCCTTTTGCGTGAGAATACGGAATATGCAAACTTGTATTACATGCAGACACAAGAAAGTAAAGTACAACAAGGAGGGAATGATGATGGTTCATAATATAGTGATGAAAGCTACAAAAGAAACGATATCCCGACAGGGAAAGCTAACAATTTTTCTGGTTTTTACTGTGATTGGCAGCATCACAGTAGGGGTCATTCCACCTTTGGTTTTAGAGTGGATTGTGAACAGTCTAACGGAACAAAGAAAGGTTTCCCTACTGGCGATTATGCTCTACTTTATGCTACTTTCACTATCTGGAATTTTGGATGCAGGAAAAGAAAGCCTGATTACAGTGTTTGGACAAAAGGTAACGCACCAAATTCGAAGTATCATGTGTAAAAAATTAAGATCACTTCCTGCGGATTACTATACAAGACAGGACACAGGCACAACGTCTTCCCGATTTGTGGGGGATGTAGATACGATAGAGACCTTGTTTACTTCTGGAATTATTAGTATGGTGGTAGACGCTTGTCGCATGTTTAGTATTTTAGCTATCATCTTTATAAAAAGTCCGGGACTTGGAATTCTAATGGTTTTGGTTCTGCCATTAATTTATCTGCTCACACGTTCTTTTCAAAAGAGAATGCTGGCAGCGCAATTAGAGAATCGACAGGCGGTTGGTCGGGCAAACAATCATATTCCAGATACTCTGCACAGTATTCAAACACTTCATAATCTGCACAAAGAAGAATATATGGAAAAGCGATACGATACATATATTCAGGAAGGGTTTTGTGCAGTGAATCGTTCAAACTTCTATGATGCAATCTATTCTCCAATCATTATCACTGTCAGTACATTATTGATAGCTGTTATGATGATTCTATCCGCCAAAGGGGGATGGGTCATGGAATTTTTTGGAATGTCTGTTGGAACAGCCGTTGCCGTTATTTCTTATGTTGGTAAAATATTTGAGCCCTTGGAAAGTATTGGAATGGAGATTCAAAACATTCAGTCTGCCACCGCGGGAATACGCCGAATCAATGCGTTTTTAGCCGAACCTGAAAAAGAAAAGCGTACAGAAATGTCTGACACAGAAACGACGAATCCTCCAGCGATTGGTTTGCAAAACTTGCAGTTTGGATATGAAACGAACAAAGAAATTTTGCGAGATCTTACGTTTACAGTAAATCCAGGAGAACATATTACACTAATTGGAAGAACCGGTGCAGGAAAAAGCACCGTGTTTAAGTTGTTGCTGGGGATGTATGAACCTTGGCAAGGAGCAGTTAAGGTTTATGGAAGAAGCGCAAGCTGTATTCAAGAAACCGAGAGAAGAAAGCTGTTTGGTTATGTAGAACAAACATTTCATAGTGTCCCTGGAAGTGTTCTAGATCAGATCACATTAGGAGATCCATCGATCCGTATAGAGCAGGTTCAAAAGGCACTAAGTATTGTAGGCTTATGGAATACTATAAAGGAGCTTCCTGCGGGCATAAATACGCTTTACCGGGAGTCGTTGTTTTCAAAGGGACAGATTCAACTGTTGTCAATAGCCAGAGCAATCGTATCAGATCCTAAAATTCTGTTACTGGATGAAATTACTGCAAATTTGGACTCTGATACGGAACAGCGTATCTTGGAAGCGCTACAAGCCGCATCATATAATCGGACGATGTTATCTATTTCTCATCGTCTGTACGAATACAGTGGGGGGAAGTGCATTACGATCACGAATTCAATATAATATTTTATACAAGAGAGGAAGGACAATATGAATAAAATACTTAAATTCTTGAAACCACATATAAGACAGGTTTTCTTGATCATGATGATACTTGTAGTACAAGCATATTGTGATCTTTCCCTTCCGGCGTATACATCTGATATTGTGAATGTAGGAATACAACAAAGTGGAGTTGAAGAAAAAATTCCATATCAGATTGCAAAAGAAGATATGAAAGAACTAGAACTTTTTCTTACACCAGTGGAACAAAAAATAGTACAAGATGCGTACCGTGAGGATACAAAGACTTATGAAAAAGAAGCATATGTGCTCAAAAAAGATACGATAAGCAAAGAAAATAAAGAAGAGTTAGAAGAAACTTTGAAGCATTCTATGATATTAGTTTCCATGTTAAAGGAGAAACAGCCAGATGTACCATTATCTTCGATCCCAGAAACACAACGGATGCAAATGCGTAAGCAAATGGAAGAGAAGATCAGTAAACTTCCAGAAATGATGACAGAACAGGCAAACATTCTTTACGTGAAATCTGCGTATAAACATCTGGGAATGGATATGGATCATTTTCAGAATCGCTATATTTTAATAGCTGGAGCCAAGATGTTGTCTCTGGCATTTTTGGGAATGTTTGCAAGTATATGCATTGGGTTTCTTGCTGCAAGAGTGGCGGCATCAACAGGAAAAACATTGCGTACCAATGTATTTAAGAAGGTTGTGGGATTTTCCAATGCGGAGTCAGACAAATTTTCTACGGCATCACTGATTACAAGAAGTACCAATGATATTCAACAAATTCAAATGGTAACCGTGATGTTGCTTCGTATGGTGCTTTATGCTCCCATCATTGGTATTGGCGGTGTATTCAAAGCCTTTCACACAAATGTGTCTATGACATGGATTATCGCCCTGGCAGTTGTATTGATTTCAATGGTTGTATTCCTCTTATTTATTGTGGCTATGCCAAAATTTAAAAGCCTACAAAAAATGGTGGATAAACTAAATCTTGTAACAAGGGAAATTTTAACAGGGCTTCAGGTTATTCGTGCATTTAGCACCCAAAAACAGGAGCAAGAGCGGTTCGATAACGTAAATAAGGAATTAACGCGAACCAATTTGTTTGTCAATCGTGCAATGACACTTATGATGCCAACAATGATGTTGCTAATGAATGGAATTTCAGTTTTGATCATTTGGACAGGAGCAAAAGGAATTGATAGCGGACAAATGCAAGTTGGAGATATGATGGCATTTATTCAGTACACCATGCAGATTATTATGGCTTTCTTGGTGATTTGTATGATATCTGTTATGCTTCCACGAGCAACCGTATCTGCAGGACGTGTGGATGAAATTTTAACTTGCGATATTGGAATAAAAGATCCACTTACTCCTGAGACATTTCCAGCGCAAGGAAAGGGAAAAGTGGTATTTGATCATGTATCCTTCTCCTATCCGGGAGCCGAAGAAAACGTACTTCATGATGTATCTTTTGTGGCAGAACCTGGAAAAACTACCGCCATTATTGGAAGTACAGGAAGTGGAAAAACGACACTGATCAATTTAATTCCAAGATTTTATGACGTAACAGCTGGTACAATTAAGATAGATGGAAAAGATATTCGAGAAGTGACACAAAAAGATTTGAGAAATAAAATTGGGTATGTTCCGCAAAAAGCAGTCCTTTTTAAAGGTACAATCGAAAGCAATATTTTGTTTGGCAATGTAAAGGGTTCCAAAGAAGAAATGGAAGAAGCAGCACAAGTTGCGCAAGCTGAAGAATTTATTTTGGAAAAACCGGAGCAATACAATAGTTCGGTTTCTCAAGGAGGAACCAATGTATCCGGTGGACAAAAACAGAGGTTATCAATTGCAAGAGCAGTTGCAAAACATCCAGATCTCTTTATTTTCGATGATAGTTTTTCTGCCTTGGATTATAAAACGGATGTATCTTTAAGAAAAGCATTAAAAGAACATACAAGCGAAAGCACGGTAATTATTGTTGCACAAAGAATTAGTACCATTCTTCATGCAGAACAGATTATTGTATTAGATGAAGGAAGGATTGCTGGAAAAGGAACCCACAGGGAACTGTTGAATTCTTGTGAAGTGTATCGACAGATTGCGGCATCTCAATTATCTGAAAAAGAACTTAAGGAGGAACTGAATCATGAAGCATGGACATAAAATGGCGACCAATGAAAAAGTAAAAGATTTTAATGGTACGATTCGTAAACTTCTTAAATATCTTGGGAGATATAAGGTGGCAATTGGGCTTGTGATGTTATTCTCTATTGGAAGTACCGTATTTACCATAGTAGGACCGAAAATTCTTGGGAAAGCCACTACAACAATTTTTGATGGTCTTGTCAGTAAGGTTTCAGGTGGAGCAGGGATTGATTTTACCCAAATTGCTCGAATCCTTCTTATGGTACTAATTTTATATGGAATCAGTTCTTTGTTTGCGTATGTTCAAGGATTTATTATGACAGGGGTTTCGCAAAAACTTACCTATCGTTTAAGAAAAGAAATATCCGAAAAAATTCATCGTATACCAATGAAGTATTTTGATAATATGACCCATGGGGAGGTGTTATCGCGTGTAACAAATGATGTGGACACTTTAAGTCAAAGTTTAAATCAAAGTGCAACACAAATGATCACATCCTTCACAACGATTGTTGGTGTGTTTGTGATGATGTTAAGTATCAGTCCGATCATGACCTTGGTTGCTTTGCTCATACTACCAATTTCCATGGGGTTCATAGGAGTTATTGTAAAACATTCCCAAAGCCATTTTAAAAAGCAACAGGAATATTTAGGACACATCAACGGACAGATTGAAGAGATTTATAGTGGTCATAATATTGTAAAAGCCTTTAATAAAGAAGAGGATGTGATCAACACGTTTGATGAAGCAAATGAAATTTTATTTCAGTCGGCTTGGAAGTCTCAGTTTTTCTCGGGAATGATGATGCCGATTATGCAGTTTGTCGGGAACTTAGGGTATGTCGCAGTTGCAATTCTTGGGGGTTATTTGGTGATAAAAAGTAAAATTGAAGTAGGAGATATCCAGTCTTTTATTCAATATGTTAGAAACTTTACACAGCCAGTGAATCAAATCGCACAGGTGGCAAATTTGTTACAATCGACAGCTGCAGCGTCTGAAAGGGTCTTTGAATTTTTAGAAGAGAAAGAAGAAGACCAATTTGCAGAACATCCAGTATCTGCAATGGGATTACAGGGAAATGTAGAATTTTCACACGTACATTTCGGTTACCATGAAGATAAGATTATTATTAATGATTTTTCAGCCAAAGTGAAATCAGGACAGAAAATTGCTATCGTAGGACCTACAGGTGCAGGAAAGACAACAATGATCAAACTGTTAATGAGGTTTTATGATGTAAATAAAGGGGCAATTTTGATCGATGGACATGATGTAAAAGAGTTTCATCGAAGTGAGCTTCGTAAAATGTTTGGAATGGTTCTTCAAGACACTTGGTTGTTTCATGGAAGTATTAGAGATAATCTTCGATATGGAAAATTGGATGCAACAGAAGAAGAAATTATTGAAGCGGCGAAAGCAGCCCACGTTCATAGTTTTGTAAAAACACTTCCAGGTGGATATGATATGGAATTGAGTGAGGATGCTGACAATGTATCTCAAGGACAAAAACAATTGTTGACGATTGCGAGAGCGATTTTGGCAAATCCAAAGATTTTGATTCTTGATGAAGCTACAAGTTCTGTAGATACAAGAACAGAAGTACAGATTCAAAAAGCAATGGATAATCTAATGAGAGGAAGAACAAGTTTTGTGATTGCCCATAGATTGTCTACAATCCGAGATGCGGACTTGATTCTTGTGATGCGTGATGGGGATATCGTAGAGCAAGGAAATCATGAAGAATTGATCCAGAAAAATGGATTTTATGCAGAACTGTATAACTCACAATTTTCTTAAAGAAAGTTCATAAACAGGAACAAAAACAAGATGGCAGAAGAAAGAAAAAGTCTTTCCCATGCGATCTTGTTTTTGTTTGCAAGATGCGTTGATCGAAAAAGCCGTGGAACTGATTCAAAAATCGAAAAAACCTCAGAAACAGCGACTTCACGCAGTTCCTAAGGTTTTTAAATAGCAGGGGATGAGAGAATCGAACTCCCACCAAAGGTTTTGGAGACCCCTATCATACCATTTGACCAATCCCCTATAGTGTTTTCAGCACTTGTTTATTATATCCAAAAAGATTCGTTTTGTCAACAATTATTTTGAAATAAATTGTAACGCAGCAGGAGGGATTTGAACCCCCGGAGCGTTTCCGCTCTTCTGCTTTCGAGGCAGATGCCATCAGCCATCTCGACCACTGCTGCACATAACAATCATTATAACAAAAAGCACTGAAATTTTCCAGTGCTTTTTCATGTTAATTCTGCAGATTGTAATATTTATACTGCTAAATGTAGTAGTTTTGTTGCAATGCTAAAGTAAATGCAAATGGAACAAGTATCTACCAAAGTTGTAATAAGTGGAGCAGCCATAAGAGCTGGGTCTAAATGAACCTTACTTGCAAGAAGTGGAAGAATACATCCGATTAATTTAGCAAGCATGATTGTTGCAGCCAAAGAAATTCCAATGGTAATTGCAAGCAGAGGATCATGGTACATGATAAAAATACGTAGACCGTTTACAATAGAAAGAACAACACCTACCAAGATAGAAACGCGAAATTCCTTAAAGATTACTTTAAAAATATTTGAAAAGTGAATCTCATCTAATGCAAGTCCGCGAATAATTAAAGTGGCACTTTGGGAACCACAGTTACCGCCCGTATCCATAAGCATAGGGATAAATGCAACAAGTTGCGGAACAGAGGCGAATGCTACTTCATAGTTGGAAATGATCACACCAGTGATCGTTGCAGAAATCATAAGGAATAAAAGCCAGGGAATACGATTTTTTGCATGGTTAAAAACAGAAGTTTCAAAGTAGTTTTCTTCGCTTGGATTCATAGCAGCCATTTTCGTCATATCTTCAGTTACTTCGTCTACCATAACATCCATAGCGTCATCGAATGTAACGATACCAACCATCAAACCTTCTTCATCTACAACAGGAATGGCAAGAAGGTCATATTTGCGAAGCGTAGTTGCCACTTCTTCCTTATCCATATGTGTACTAACTGAAATGATTTCGGTTGCCATCAAGTCATCAATTCTTACTTCATCATCAGAAGTCATCAGATCTTTTGCAGTGACAATTCCAAGGAGACGACGTTTTTCAATGACATAACAGGTATAGATCGTTTCTTTGTGAATTCCGATTTTTTTGATATGAGTCATGGCTTGCCCAACAGTCATATCTTGACGAAGCCCCACATATTCGGTGGTCATAATGCTTCCGGCACTATCTTCGGGGTAGTTAAGAAGCTGGTTGATCGTATCACGCTTTTCCTGTCCAACAGTATCAAGGATGCGCGTAACGAGGTTCGCAGGAAGTTCTTCAAGAAGATCAATGGTATCATCCATATATAGGTCATCTAAAAGTTCTCTTAATTCTTTCTCTGTAAACATCTCAACAAGATAAGTCTGCAGTGAGTTATTCATGTTTGCAAATACATCCGCAGCTTTATCTTTTGGAATCAAGCGAAATGCAAGAGCTAATTCTTTATCTTCAAGGTCCGAAAGAAGGGAGGCTATGTCCACTTCGTTCATAACATCGAGAATACTTCTGACAGCACGAAACTGGCGCTGAGAAAGTAAATCTACAAAAATCTCTTTGTCCATCATAATTAAAACTCCAATCTAAATTTATTATTTGAAAGCTACACGAATGATAACTGGCCCCAGAGTCCATAACCTCACCTCTCTTCTTAATTTTATATAGAATACAATTTCAAATCATGAAAAAACAAATCGTTACGTATTTTTAAATTTAGACAATAAAAAAATCACTGCCTAAACAGTGACACAAAAAACAAGACCACCGTTCAAGCTTTAGTATCACAGGGCATATCAATTGCATTAAGTTATGCCTTCACGACATAGCCTGCTAACCAGCGCAAAAGTGTCTCCACCTTCTGACGGTAGCAATCTCAGGCTTTCGCCTAATCCCTGTGGTAACCTCACCTACCGAAATGTTTTATCATACTTATTCTAAAACAATTTGGAAAAGGTGTCAAGAAAAAAAGTTTGCAATGGAAACTGTTGTACAGGGATATTCCACTGTGATATACTGTTATAGTTATACAAAAACTGGTAAAAAGGGGGCTGTTTATGGAAGCCTACACAGCATTTGCTTTGGTTTACGATAGGTTTATGGAAGAGATTCCCTACGAGGAATGGAAAAATTATTTACTAGAACTTTTAATGGAACATAAAGTAAAAGGTGGTACCGTGCTTGATCTTGGATGTGGCACGGGAACAATTACAGAGTTATTAGCAGAGCAAGGATTTCGCATGATCGGCGTGGACATTTCGGAAGATATGCTCTCAATTGCTACGGATAAAAAAGAAAAGTCCGGTCATGATATATTGTATCTTATGCAAGATATGAGAGAATTAGAACTGCATGGCGGGGTAAAAGCAGTCATTAGTATTTGTGATTCCATGAATTACATCTTAGAAAATGAGGAATTAGAAGAGGTGTTTCGGAGAGTGAACCGGTATCTTGATTCAGATGGGGTATTCATCTTTGATTTTAAAACAGACTATTTTTATCGAGAGATTCTTGGAAACCAAACGATGGCAGATAGCCAAGAAGATTGTAGTTATATTTGGGAGAACTACTATTATGAAGAGGAACGGATTAATGAATACGAATTAAGTATATTTATAGAAGATAAAGAATTATCAAAAGCCCAAGGATCCGTGTATCGAAAATTTAAAGAGACCCATTTTCAAAAAGGCTATTTTTTAGAGGAAATCCAGAAGATTGTAAAAGACTCTGGTTTGAAATTTATTGCTGCATATGAAGCATTTTCAAAAAAGAAACCTCAAAACAACAGTGAAAGAATTTATATAATTGCAGGAAAAGGAGCACATTCATGAAAGATTATATTGTAAGAGCAACAGCAGCAGATACGCAAATTCGTGCATTTGCCGCATCAACAACACAACTGGTAGAAATGGCAAGAATGCATCACAATACAAGTCCAGTGGCAACCGCTGCTTTAGGTCGCCTTCTTACAGCAGGCGGGATGATGGGGAGCATGATGAAAAATGATACCGATGTTCTCACACTTCAAGTACAGTGTGGAGGACCAATTGGGGGAATGACAGTGACAGCAGACAGTCAAGGGCATGTAAAAGGATATGTGAACAATCCAGACGTAATTCTCCCGGCAAAAAATGGAAAACTTGATGTTGGTGGAGCACTGGGTGCAGGATTTCTTAATGTAATTAAGGATATGGGATTAAAAGAACCTTATTCTGGTCAAACAATTTTAAGAACTGGAGAAATTGCAGAAGATCTTACTTATTACTTTGCAACTTCAGAACAAGTTCCTTCCTCGGTAGGGCTTGGGGTTCTGATGGAAAAAGATAATAAAGTAAGATGTGCAGGTGGATTTATTGTACAGGTGATGCCTTTTATAGAGGATGAAGTTCTGGATAAACTGGAAAATAATATTCAAAAGATCCAGTCTGTTACAGCAATGCTTGATGATGGCCATACACCGGAAGAAATGTTAGGCCACGTGTTAGAAGGACTGGATATGAAAGTGGTAGACACTATGCCAGTAGAGTTTTCCTGCAATTGTTCAAAACAAAGAATTGAAAAAGCAATTATCAGTGTTGGAAAGAAAGAAATTCAATCGATGATTGATGATGGTGAAGAAATTGAAGTAAAATGCCATTTTTGCAATACAGCATATAAATTTACAGTTGATGAACTAAAGGAACTCAGAAAAAAAGCATTAAGATAGTAAGAGAGGTAGAAGAAAGATGAAACATGGATTTGTCAAAGTCGCTGCCGCAGCACCAAACATCAAAGTAGCAGATGTTGAGTACAACACGGAACAAATATGCAACCTGATCAAACTAGCGGAAGAGAAAAAAGTAAAGGTATTCGTGTTCCCAGAGTTATGTCTTACAGGTTATACTTGTAAAGATTTGTTTACCCAAGAGATTTTACTTCAGGAAGCGAAAAAAGCACTTTTTAAGGTGGCAGAGTTTACGAAAGAGAAAGATATGCTGGTTTTTGTAGGACTTCCATTTGATTTAGAGGGAAAAGTTTACAACGTAACAGCGGTGTTAAATAGAGGCGCGATCTTGGGATTTGTGACAAAGACATTTTTGTCTAACACAGGAGAAAGTGATGAGTTTCGCTACTTTACCCCAGGACCAAAACAGGTAGAAAGCGTTTCATTTGCAGGATTAAAAGTCCCATTTGGTCCCAAACTTTTATTCCAGTCAGACACTATAAACAATCTGATTATTTGTGCAGAGCTTGGGGATGAAGTTTTTGCACCGGTTTCTCCATCCGTGGATTGTATTGCACAAGGGGCGCAGATTGTGGTAAACAGTGCAGCAAGTGCTGGTGTGGTTGGAATGGATGATTACAGGAAAGTTTCCCTAAAAGGACTGACATCCAGACTTACATGTGGTTATGTGTATGCCAATGCA
Source organism: Ruminococcus sp. (assembly GCA_020024635.1). GTDB lineage: Bacteria > Bacillota > Clostridia > Lachnospirales > Lachnospiraceae > JAHHTM01. Next base: position 18,032 of record JAHHTL010000025.1, on the reverse strand, counting down.
GGGTATGGAGAATCTACCACAGATCAAATATACGATGGACAGTGCCTGATTGTTGAAAATGGGAATATTCTAAAAGAAAGTAGTCGATTCCAAAATGAACTGATTCTTTCAGAAATTGACATCAATCGAATAGCAGCAGAACGAATGAAAAATCATTTGTTTACTCCCGCAAAGGAGAAAAATCTTTTACGAATTTTGTTCCATATAGAAAACGAGAAGACACATTTAACAAGGCAAATTTCAAAGAATCCATTTGTTCCAGATGATAAAGAGGAAAGAAACAAACGCTGTGAAGAAATTCTAATGATTCAATCTCTTGGGTTAAAAAAGAGATTAGAGCATACCAAGGCAAAAACAGCGGTTGTAGGAATATCAGGAGGGCTAGATTCAACACTTGCGCTGCTTGTTACAGCGAAAGCTTTTGAATTATTAGGAAAAGATAAAAAAGATATTTTGGCAATTACTATGCCTTGCTTTGGAACAACAGATCGCACTTATCAAAATGCTTGCAAGATGTCCATCTGCCTCGGTGCACAGCTTCGAGAAATACGGATAGCCGATGCGGTAAGTGTACATTTTAAAGATATCCATCATGATCCAAATGTGTTGGATGTAACGTATGAAAATTCACAGGCAAGAGAAAGAACACAGGTGCTTATGGATGTGGCAAATGAGCACAATGGGATGGTGATTGGAACAGGAGATCTGTCAGAACTAGCACTTGGATGGGCTACGTTTAATGGGGATCATATGTCCATGTATGGAGTCAATGCTTCTGTACCAAAAACATTAATTCGACACTTGGTACAATATGTAGCAGATACGACAGAAGATATGGAATTAAAAAATGTATTGGAAGATGTCTTGAATACTCCAGTTAGTCCGGAACTTCTTCCGCCAAAAGATGGGAGCATAGCACAAAAAACAGAGGATCTTGTAGGACCTTATGAACTCCATGATTTCTTTATGTATTATTTGTTACGTTTTGGTTTTGCACCATCAAAAGTATTTAGAATTGCAAAAGTCGCTTTCAATGGTATCTATGAAGATGAAACAATTCTAAAGTGGTTGAAAACATTTTGTGGCAGGTTTTTTAGTCAGCAGTTTAAACGATCCTGTCTTCCAGATGGACCAAAAGTGGGGACAGTAGGCGTGTCACCAAGAGGGGCTTTGGCCATGCCAAGTGATGCTTGTGTATCTTTGTGGTTAAAGGATTTAGAACAAATAAAATTGTCGTAAACATGAAAAAAACAAGTCTTTTGAAACCCTGTTTTAAAGGACTTGTTTTTTTGAAATGAAGGATTTGTGCAATATGCAAAAAAATACCAAACATAGAATTTTAGTTGACAGCATAATGAATAAATGTTAACATATAGTATAAAGAAAACAAAGTAAAAATTCACCAACTACTTATATAGGTTCATAATAGGATGGACGTTTCTACCAACTACCGTAATAGTTGACTATAAGTACAGAGAGATGCTCTGTACCTATTAGTACAGTTACAGAGGAAAGATGGAGGCGGCACTATGAATGGATCTATTTTTATTTTACATGGAAATATTATTTACAGTAAAAATGCAAAAGAATTAGAAGTTTGTGAACAAAGTTATCTAGTAGTAAAAGATGGTCTGGTAGAAGGAGTTTACGAAACATTGCCAGAATCTTATGCATCCTGTCCAGTGACAGATTATGAAGACCGTTTGATTGTTCCCGGGTTGATTGATCTTCATGTACACGCACCACAATATGCATTTCGTGGATTGGGTATGGATCTGGAATTATTAGAGTGGTTAGACACACACACATTCCCAGAGGAAGCAAAATACAAAGATCTCGAATATGCGAGAAAGGCATATGGAATTTTTGTTGATAATATGCGAAAAAGTGCTACCACAAGAGCTGTTGTATTTGGCACTATTCATCGTCAGGCGACGTTGCTTCTTATGGATCTCCTTGAAGAAGCAGGGCTCAACACAATGGTAGGAAAGGTAAATATGGATCGAAATAGTCCAGAGTACCTTTGTGAATCGTCTGCAGATGCCTCTGCTGTGGAAACCGTGGAGTGGATCAAAGATGTAATACACAAAAAGTATAAACATACAAGGCCGATCATTACCCCTCGCTTTACACCAAGTTGTACCGATGAATTGATGGAAAAATTAAAAATGATTCAGATGCGATATGATCTTCCAGTTCAGTCTCATCTGTCAGAAAACCAAGGGGAGATTGAATGGGTAAAAGAGCTTTGTCCATGGTCAGAGTTTTATGGGGATGCTTATGATAAATTCGGATTATTTGGAGTGGATTGTAAGACCGTTATGGCCCATTGTGTTTATTCAGAAGATAAAGAAGTACAACGAATGAAAGAAAATGGAGTATTTGTTGCACATTGTCCAGAATCGAATATCAATTTATCATCCGGAGTAGCACCAGTAAAAAAATATTTGGAAGAAGGACTTCATGTAGGGATCGGAAGTGATCTTGCGGCTGGATCAACAGAAAATTTGTTCCAAGCTATGGCTCATGCCATTCAGGCTTCAAAATTACGTTGGAGATTATTAGATGATTCCTGGAAGGCGCTCACAGTGGAGGAAGCTTTTTACATTGCTACAAAAGGTGGGGGAGAATTCTTTGGAAAGGTTGGAAGTTTTGAACCAGGATATGAATTTGATGCAATAGTATTGGATGATAAACGTCTTTTACACCCACAAGAGTTGGATGTGAAAAAACGCTTGGAACGCATAATCTACTTTTCAGATGAAAGAGAAATTTTTGCAAAATATGTAGAAGGTGAAAAGTTGTTTTAATCAAATTAAAAAGTCGTGGATGACAGGGCAAAAATATTGGAGGAAAAGATATGGAAAGGGAACATATTGTAGGAAAAAGCATAAACCGTGTAGATGCAATAGAAAAAGTCACTGGACGCGCCAAATACGTAGATGATCTCACGGATAAAGATGCGTATGTGGTTAAGATTGTTCATTCAACAATTGCACACGGATATGTAAAAACCATAGATATTTCAGAGGCAGAAAAAATAGAGGGAGTTGTAAAAATTATTACTTGTTTTGACGTGCCGGATATTCCATTTGGCACAGCTGGACATCCATATTCTACGGATCCGGAACACCAAGATATTTGTGACAGAAAACTTTTGAACACCCATGTTAGATATTACGGAGATGATGTTGCAGCAGTGGTGGCAGAAGATGAAGTTGCCGCAGCAAGGGCAGCTCGTCTAATAACTATTGAGTATGAAGAACTTCCATTTGTCTTGGATGTAGAAGATGCCTTAAAAGAAGACGCGCCACTGATTCATGAAGAGTATGACCATAATATTTTAAAACATACTTCCATCGATAAAGGAAATTACGAAGAGGCACGAAAGGAGCCAGGCCTTATTAAAGTAGAGGGGTGGTATGAAACACCGACGGTACAGCACTGTCACATAGAAAACTTTATTTGTAGTGCTTACATGGAAAAAGGAAGAATGGTTGTAACCTCCTCCACACAAATTCCACATATTGTACGAAGAGTGGTTGGGCAAGCACTTGGAATTCCGTGGGGAAAGGTTAGAGTGATCAAACCTTATATAGGTGGAGGATTTGGAAATAAGCAAGATGTTCTCTATGAGCCACTTTGTGCATATTTAAGCATGATTTTGGGTGGACGTCTTGTTAAACTTGAAAATTCAAGAGAAGAGACATTTGTAAGCAACCGTGTTCGTCATGCATTTAAAGCACATATTATTTCCTATGTAAGAAAAGATGGTACTTTTGTTGCAAGAAAAATTGACCTTTATTCCAATCAGGGCGGATATGCATCGCATGGACATAGTGTGGTTGCAAAAGCACTTGGTGCATTTCCACAACTCTATCCTTGCGACAATGTAGAGGGGGATGCTTATACAGTCTACACAAATAGACCAGTTGCAGGAGCAATGAGAGGATATGGAATTCCACAATCTATGTTTTTATATGAGTCTCATGCAGATGATATCGCAAAGGTTCTTGGAATGAATCCATACGAATTTCGATTCAAAACGTTGATGCCAAAAGGATATACAGATGCATTTTCGAAAAACTGTAATTATGAGGATACCTTCCGCCAGGTTATGGAAAAAGGAAATGCATATATCCACTATCTGGATAAGTATGAGAAGTATAAGAATCAGACAGGGGATATTCGAAAAGGTGTGGGGCTTTCTGTATTTTGGTACAATACAGGGGTATGGCCAATTTCTCTAGAATCATCTTCTTGTCGTATGGTACTAAATCAAGATGGTTCCATTCAGCTTCAATTAGGAGAAACAGAAATTGGTCAGGGCGCTGATACCGCTTTTTCCCAGATGGCAGCAGAAACATTAGGAATTCCATTTGAGGACGTACATATTGTATCAACACAAGATACAGATCTTACTCCGTTTGGTACAGGAGCATATGCGTCAAGACAGACATATATGGCAGGGTTTGTTATTCATCAGACTGCGTCTCTTATGAAGGAACATATATTAAATGTTGCAGTTGAGCTTACAAGACAGATGAAAGACAATATGGATCTTATTAATGGAAACATTGTACGAATCACAGATGGAAAAACCCTTATGAGTCTAGGAGAACTTGCAACAGAAAGACTTTATAGTCTACAAAAGAGTGAGCATATTACCGCAGAGAGTACTTATCAAATCAAAAACAATGCATATTCTTTTGGATGTACATTTGCAGAAGTTGAGGTAGATATTCCGGCATGTAAAGTGGAAGTGAAAGAGGTGATCAATGTACATGATTGTGGACGCTTGATCAATCCAAAACTGGCACAGGCACAAGTTCATGGTGGAATGAGTATGGGAATTGGATATGGACTTACAGAAAAATTGATGTTTGACGAACGTACAGGAAAAACATTGAACAACAATCTTCTTGATTATAAATTATGTACAATGATGGATCACCCACATTTGGAAGGGCAATTTATTGAAAATTATGAACCAACAAGTGCATATGGAACAAAATCTTTAGGCGAGCCACCGGCATGTTCCGTAGCGCCAGCAATTAGAAATGCAGTTTTAAATGCTACAGGAGTTGCAGTAAATGAACTTCCATTGAATCCGCATATCTTGTTTAAGCGATTTAAAGAAGAAGGATTAATCTAAGTTAGATTAAATTTAAGGAGGGTATACGAAATGTATGATATAAAAGCATTATATGAGGCCGAAAGTGTGGCTCATGCAGTACAACTTCTTGTAGAGCATAAGGATGCAGATATTATTGCAGGGGGTAGTGATGTACTTGTGCAGATGCGTGAGGGGAGACGAGCAGGAAAAGAGTTGGTAAGTATTTATGGATTGGATGAGCTGCGCGGAGTATCCATCGATGAGGATGGAGCCATCCGGATTGGCTCTCTTACAAGTTTTTCGCATATAACAAAAGATCCGATCATTCAAAAATATATCAATGTTTTAGGAGAAGCGGTGGATATGGTTGGCGGACCACAGATCAGAAATATAGGTACGATTGGTGGAAACACGTGCAATGGTGTCACATCTGCAGATTCTGCTTCTACGTTACATGCATGGGATGCAATTGTTGAAATCGCTGGTCCACAAGGTGTTCGTAGAGAATCCATTCATGAGTTTTATATCAAAGCCAAGAAAGTAGACTTAAGACCAGGGGAACTTCAGATTGCAATCTTAATTCCAAAAGAATCTTATAAAGGATATTATGGACATTACATTAAATATGCAATGAGAAATGCAATGGATATTGCTACCTTGGGCTGTTCTGTAAATGTAAAATTATCAGAGGATAAAACCGTCATAGAAGATGTCAGGGTTGCGTATGGAGTGGCAGGACCAGTTCCGCTTCGTGCAGTTCATGCAGAAGAAATAGGACGTGGAAAAGCGGTCTGTGAAGAGACGTTTGATCAGGTCGCGGCAGCGGTGCTTCAGGATATTGCTCCACGTGACAGCTGGAGAGCAAGTAAAGCGTTCCGTGAGCATATCGCACAGGTTCTTTGTAAACGAGCATTAAAAGAATCCGTAAGACTTGCAGGAGGTGCGATCAATGAGTAAACAATTTAAACAAATACATTGTACGATCAATGGAAAAGAAAGGGATGTAGTAGTGGATGTTCGAGCTTCTCTTACAGATCTTTTGAGAAATGATTTTACACTGACAAGTGTAAAGAAAGGATGTGAAGTAGGAGAGTGTGGAGCATGTACAGTGCTGATCGATGGGGAGGCATTTAACTCTTGTATTTATCTTGCAGTTTGGGCGGATGGAAAAGACATTCTTACTTTGGAAGGGTTGATGGGTCCCCATGGAGAGTTATCAGATATACAGCAGGCATTTATCGATGAAACAGCGGTGCAGTGTGGATTTTGCATTCCGGGGTTTATTATGAGCGCTTCAGAAATATTGGAGTCAGGTAAGTTATATACGAGAAAAGAACTTCGTAAACTATTGTCCGGACATCTTTGCAGATGTACAGGATATGAAAACATATTAAACGCAGTAGAAAAAACAATGTATAAACGTCTTCAATTAGAATTACCAGAGTATTTACAAGATTTAACTGTAAAATAGCACCTAAGAAAAACAAAGTGGAAGCTTACAATTTTTGTTGTAATCTTCCGCTTTGTTTTTATGTTTATACCTATCAAAACTCCTAAAAAACTAATACCGATCTGATTTATTTTGTGATTCTTGTACCGGTATTTCCAAGAATACCATCTTTTGCTTTTTCTAGCAGTGTAATCAGTGCAAGACGTCCTTTTTTTGATTCTGCAAACTCTACAGCAGCTTGTACTTTTGGTAACATAGATCCAGGTGCGAAATGTCCTTCGGCCATGAATTGTTTTGCTTCTTCTACAGAAATTGCATCTAGCCATTTCTCGTTCGGTTTTCCATAATTGATTGCAACTTTTTCAACGGCGGTAAGGATAATAAGAATGTCAGCATTAAGTTCACGTGCTAGTAAGCTACTGGCAAAATCTTTGTCAATAACAGAACCGATTCCTTTTAGTTTGTTTCCGTCACGATAAACAGGAATTCCGCCGCCGCCACATGCAATTACAAGATCACCTGCATCTACCATAGAGCGAATGGTTCCGATTTCAACGATTTCCTGTGGTTTAGGGGATGCAACAACGCGGCGATATCCACGACCGGCATCTTCTTTCATGAGATATCCGTTTTTTTGGGAAAGTTCATCTGCTTGTTCTTTTGTAAGGAATTTTCCGATTGGTTTGCTTGGATTTAAAAACGCCGGATCATCTTTATCTACCCGAACTTGTGTAATCATGGTTGCAACAGGAACATCTAAAATACCGCGATTCAAAAGTTCTTCACGAAGTGCATTTTGAAGATCATATCCGATGTAAGCCTGACTCATGGCAACGCTTACAGAAAGTGGAATGGTAGGTTGGGATGGATCTTCGTGTTTTAGAGCCATCATGGCGTTATTCACCATTCCAACCTGTGGTCCATTTCCATGAGAAACAACAACTTCACAACCTTCTTCGATTAGATCTACGATTGCGGAGGCAGTAATTTTTACAGCTTCCATTTGTTCAGCTAGATTGCTTCCTAACGCATTTCCGCCAAGAGCAATGACAATTCGTTTTTTATCAGTCATTTGAATGCCCTCCCATAGGATTGTTATAGTTGAAGATTATTTGCCAACATATGCGATTGTTTCAACTTCACATAAAACGCCTTTTGGTAATCCTTTTACAGCTACACAAGAACGAGCAGGGTTTCCAACAAAGTATTTCCCGTATACCGTATTAAAAGCAGCAAAATCATTCATATCAGCAAGGAAACAAGTTGTTTTAACAACGTTTTTGAAGTCTACCCCTTGGCTTTCCAGAAGTGCTGAAATATTTTTCATAACTTGTTCTGCTTGTTCTTCAATTGTGGAACCAACAACTTCACCGGTTTCAGGGCAAAGAGGAATTGCTCCAGAAAAGAATGCAAGATCGTTTACAACGATTCCTTGAGAGTATGGTCCGATTGCGGCTGGTGCATTTTTTGTATCAACATATTTTAACATTTTAAATTCCTCCGATTTGTTAATAGATGAAAGAGCTTATTTGAATACTCTTGGTGTGGATTTTTCTTCTAACTTCTTTAAAATATCAGCTGGATCCGCAAATTTGGCAAGAAAGATCATAGCTGCAATGATATATGGCTTGTAGCTAGCTTCTTTGTAAAGTGGATTTCTGTAACGATCAAATACAGAAGCATCCACTTCTCCTTCTTCACAGCTTAAGCCGGTAATATCCGCTGGTAAGCAGTGCATGTAAAGGGCTTTTCCGTCTTTTGTTGTAGCCATAAGTTCTTCTGTGCAAGCCCAGTCTTTGTGGGTTGCGTTTTGGGCAAGAAGTTCTTTTTCAAGATCTGCAATGCCTTGTGTATCACCGTTTCCATAAAGTTCTGTACGTTTTTCCATAGCAGCAAACGGAGCCCAACTTTTTGGATATACGATGTCAGCATCTTTGAATGCATCAGCCATATCGTTTGTTTTCCTGAAAGAACCACCTGATTTTTTTGCATTATTAGTTGCAACTTCTTCTACTTCAGGGAATACTTCATATCCTTCTGGATGTGCAAGAACAACGTCCATACCAAAACGTGTCATCAGCCCGATAATACCTTGTGGAACGGATAATGGTTTACCGTAAGACGGGGAGTAAGCCCATGTCATAGCAAGTTTTTTGCCTTTTAGATTTTCGACGCCACCGAATTCATGGATAATATGAAGCATATCAGCCATAGCCTGTGTTGGGTGGTCGATATCACACTGAAGATTTACAAGAGTTGGCTTTTGCTCAAGAATCCCGTCTTTGTTTCCTTGTGTTACAGAGTCTACGACTTCATGCATGTATTTGTTTCCTTTACCGATATACATATCATCACGAATACCAATGACATCAGCCATAAAGGAAATCATGTTTGCTGTTTCACGAACAGTTTCGCCATGAGCGATCTGAGATTTTCCTTCATCAAGATCCTGAACTTCAAGCCCTAGAAGATTACAAGCAGATGCAAAAGAGAAACGGGTACGTGTTGAATTGTCACGGAATAAAGAAATTCCAAGTCCACTTTCGAATACTTTTGTAGAAATGTTATGTTCCCTCATATAACGAAGCGCATCGGCTACAGTAAATACCGCTTCAATTTCTTCATCTGTTTTTTCCCATGTTAAGAAAAAGTCTCCATTGTACATATCTTTAAAGTTAAGAGCATTGAGCTTATCAATATAATCTTGCAATGTTTTCATTAATAAATCCTCCTGAAATCTTTTGTTATTTGCAATAGATAGTTGGAAGTGCAGCGTATACAGCAGCACAAACGACTAAGTCTTGTTTCCATGTTTTTTCGTTTGGAGCATGAGCCTGAGCTTCTGCGCCAGGTCCAAAACCGATACAAGGGATACCGTTTCTACCCATGATAGACACACCATTTGTTGAGAAGGTCCATTTATCTGTTAATGGACGTGCTTTTCTCATTTCAATTGTTTCAGCAGTACCGATTCTTTCTTCTCCATACAAACCTTTATAAGCTTCTTCCAATGCCTTTGTTACAGCATGGTCTTCCGGAATTACCCAGGTAGGGAAGTAACATTCAATTGGATAAACACATCCTGTGTAGGATGGGCGATCATAATCATACATAGATACGGTTACATCGTCACCATACTTTTGAACGCTAGGAAGAGCACGGATTTCATCTAGACAACTTTCCCATGTTTCACCGGCTGTCATACGACGGTCGAGTGATACAGAACAAGAATCAGCTACCGCACAACGGCTTGGAGAAGTATAGAAAATCTGAGAAGTTGTAACAGTACCTCTTCCAAGGAAGTTTGCTTCTTTCCAATTTGGATTGAAAGCTTCATCTAACATTTTTACAAGACCTTTGATCTTTGTATCTTCAGCAGCGTCGTTTTCATTCAAAGCACGAACATCTTGAAGAATGTCAGCCATTTTATAGATTGCATTGTCTCCGCGCTCTGGTGCAGAACCGTGACAAGAAACCCCTTTTACGTCAATGCGAATTTCCATCCGCCCACGCTGTCCGCGGTAGATTCCTCCATCTGTAGGTTCTGTAGATACAACAAATTCCGGACGAACCTTGTCTTCATTAATAATATATTGCCAGCAAAGTCCATCACAATCTTCTTCCTGAACAGTTCCTGTAACTAATACGGTGTATTTGTCACTAAGAAGTCCAAGATCTTTCATGATTTTTGCACCGTATACTGCAGATACAATGCCACCACATTGGTCAGAAGTTCCACGGCCACCGATTTCTTCATCAGATTCATATCCTTCGTATGGATCAAAAGTCCAGTTGTCTAAGTTACCGATCCCAACCGTATCGATGTGAGCATCAAATCCAATTAATTTCTCACCTGTTCCCATATATCCAAGAACATTTCCCTGTGGATCAATTTCAACTTTGTCGAAGTCTAATTTTCTCATTTCCTCAGCAATACGGTCGATGTGTGCTTTTTCATCACAACTTTCGCCAGGGAATTTTACAATATCCCGTAAAAATTTTGTCATTTCTGGTTCATAATTTTTTGCAGCTTCTTTGATTTTGTTGAAATCCATAATCATAGTCTCCTTCTCAAATGAATTGATTTATTTAAAGTTCCAATAAATTCTTTGATTAACAGTCGTTTCCATCCCAAACAATTGATTTGTAACGTTCGGGATCTGTATCTCCTTCGGTAGAGAAGAGAAGTACTTTAGAAGTTTCGTCAAGTCCTAAGTGTTCTCGTAACTCTTTGTATTCGTTCATAAGCATGATACATGCCAATGTTCCAAATGGAGCAGCACCAGATTCACCAGATGTGATTGCCGGATCTCCTTTTAGAGGAGCAGCAAGCATTCTCATGCCTTTTGCAGCTACCCAGTCAGGTGTAGCGATAAAGGTATCGACATGGTTTTTTAAAATATCCCAAGAAATTGTGTTTGGTTCTCCACAAGCAAGACCAGCCATGATGGTTACCATATCGCCATCTACAAACTGGATGCTTCCATCTCCAACGGTAGCGCCTTTGTAAAGGCAGGCAGCTGGTTTGGCCTCTACAACAACAACTTTTGGTGGATTTTTTGGATAACGATTTGCAAAGTATCCTTGTACGGCTCCGGCAAGTGAGCCAACCCCTGCTTGAATAAAGACATGAGTCGGTCGATCGCAATCGTACTGCTCTAGCAATTGTTCATTGGCTTCCATAGCCATCGTTCCATAACCTTGCATGATCCAAGCAGGAATTTCTTCATATCCTTCCCATGCGGTATCTTGTACCATAATGCCATGCTCTGTTTTCTCGGCCATTGCATTCGCCCTGCGTACACATTCATCGTAGTTTACTTCTTCGATGGTCGCTTGTGCATTTTCAGCGAGAATGTTGTTAAGACGAGTTTGTGTGGATCCCTTTGGCATTAGAACAACTGATTTTTGACCAAGTTTATTTGCTGCCCAGGCAACCCCTCGTCCATGATTCCCATCTGTGGCTGTAAAAAATGTGGCTTGCCCAAATGCTTCTTTTAATTCTTTGGATGTCAATACTTCATAAGGGAGTTCGCTTACATCTTTTCCGAGTTCCTTTGCGATGTAGCGAGCCATTGCGAAGGAACCACCTAGAACCTTAAAGGCGTTCAAACCGAATCGATAGGACTCATCTTTTACATATACTTCTTTCAAACCTAAAAACTCCGCCATTTTTTCAAGTTTTGTAAGTGGTGTAATACTGTATTGTGGGAAACTTCTGTGGAAAGTTCTTGCTTTTTCAACTTCGGAAAGTCCCATAACTTTTAAGTGTACATCATCTGTTTTTGGCATTGTATTTACAGACCATTTGATTGATTCCATTTGATAAAAACCTCCTTCATTTTGCAAAACTTACAGGGGAGATGTTAATTATCAGACACACGTCTTTGACATGTATGAACATATAGCTATTTCCCTGCATCCATGTAGCTATAAAGTGTGAATTTTGAAATTCCTAAAAGTGAAGCAATCTTATCACCAGATTTCGTGATTAAAAATGCACCTGCATTATTTAGATATTGTACGACTGCAATTTTATCGTCTTTAGTCATAAGTACCACCGGTTTGCCGACAAGAGCAAGTGCTTGTTCAATTAAGGTGTCAAGCAACTCGTTTACATTATGAGTAATCTTTGGCGGCTGTTTGGATTTGGTATTATTTTTTTCAGAAGAATCGGTGCTTACCAATGACTGGATTGCATGATCGATCGTAAGTAACGCAGTAATATCATAATTTAGAGAGAGTATATAAGAAATAGTCCCTTGATCATCTCGAATATACATAGTGCTGGATTTAAGAATTCTTCCGTCCTCTGTCTTAGTAAGGTAGGAAAGGCGGTCTTGAACCTGTGATGGATGCTGGCTTAAAGTTTCTAGAACAATACTAGAAGGTCCATCTCCGAGTTCTCGATTGGAAACATGACCATTTTCAATATATACAATTGAATTGTCAAGGTCCTTTGCTTTTAAATCGTGGATTACGATTTCACAAGAAGAACCAAATTGAGCGGCAAGGCCGTGTGCAATTTGTTTCAACAAACTTAACTGGTGATCCATAGTCTTTACCCCTTTCAAACTAGAGTGAAAATCAGCTTCTGAAGTTATAATTTCATAGGAAATTTCATTCGCCCTTAACCTCATAATAGCATAAAAAAAAATTAATTCAATAGGTTTTCTAAAAAAAATTTAGGTAACCTAATTTTTTTTTAGAACCATATTGCAAATGTAAAATATTAGTGTTATTGTATATATTATAAAGGAAGTTCATAATGGTGATATAATAATGTAGGAATATTTTTAGATCACATTTTGCACTGCCAAAAAGAATATACAAAATATAGTGCGACGTGCAAGGAAAAGCCTTGTAGAATTTGTATACCTTTGATTGTTTCAAAGAGAAAAAAGAAAGGGAGACAAAAGCTATGTTAATTTTAGGAAACGGACGAGTGGTCACACGTGACGAAAAAAAACCTTACTTAGAAAATGGTGCAGTGGTAATCGAAGGAACTACGATTTTGAAGGTCGGAACGCTAGAAGAGGTGAAAGTAGCATACCCAGAAGCGGAGTTTATTGATGCAAAAGGAAAGGTAATTATGCCGGCATTTATTAATGCACATGAGCATATTTATAGTGCCTTTGCAAGAGGAATTTCTGTGAATGGATATGCCCCAAAAGGATTCCTTGATATCTTAGATGGAATGTGGTGGACAATTGACCGGAACCTCACACTTCAAGATACCTATTTGAGTGCAATGGCAACCTATATCGATTCTATTAAGAATGGAGTTACAACGGTATTTGATCATCATGCAAGTTTCGGATCCATTCGAGATTCGTTGTTCCATATCGAAAAAGCAGCGAAGGAAACGGGAGTACGTTCATGTCTTTGCTATGAGGTTTCAGATCGAGATGGTAAGGAAAAAGCAAGAGAATCTGTAATGGAAAATGCAGCGTTTATTCAGCATGCATTAAAAGATGATACGGGTATGATTGCGGGGATGATGGGAATGCATGCACAGTTCACGATTTCTGATGAGACGATGGAACTAGCAGCGAAACACAAACCAGACGAGGTAGGATATCACATTCATGTAGCAGAAGGAATAGAAGATCTTCATCATTGTCTGAAACATTATGGAAAACGCATTGTAGATCGATTAATGGATCATGAAATTCTTGGAGAAAAAACACTTCTTGGACATTGTATTTATATCAATAGTCATGAAATGGATCTTGTGAAAGAAACAGGAACCATGGTAGTCCATAATCCAGAATCAAATATGGGAAATGCATGTGGATGTCCTCCGACGATGGAACTTGTACATAGAGGAATTCTAACGGGACTTGGAACGGATGGATATACGCACGACATGACAGAATCTTACAAAGTTGCAAATGTACTGCATAAACATCATTTATGTGATCCAACTACAGCATGGGAGGAAGTACCACAGATGTTATTTGACGGTAATGCGAAAATTGCAAAGCGTTATTTTAAACAAGATCTTGGTATTTTAAGAGAAGGAGCAACAGCCGATGTTATTGTTGTTGATTATGATCCGCTTACGCCATTTCATGCAGACAATGTAAATGGACATATCTTATTTGGCATGACAGGAAGCGATGTTGTCACAACAATTGCAAACGGAAAAGTTCTTATGAAAGACAGAGAATTACAGTTTATAGATGAAGCCAAAGTAAAAGCAGATTGCAGACAGGCAGCAGCAGCTCTTTGGAATCGAATTAATTCATAAAACGATAAGTTTGGGAGGAATTATAAATGAGCGATATTATGACACCGATGCCTTTTGGACAATTAGTTGATTGGATTTTAACAGAACATAAAAAAACAGGTACTGTTTTTGGAGAAAGAAAAGCATATATTGCGGATGAAAAAAATAACAGAACTATTTTTGGACGCAATTTGGAAACACCACTTGGACCTGCAGCTGGTCCCAATACACAACTTACACAAAACATTGTGGCTGCATACTATACTGGAAGTCGTTTTTTTGAACTGAAAACAGTTCAAGTTATGGATGGAGCAGAACTTGCTGCATGTGTTAATAAGCCATGTATTGTGGCAGAGGATGAATGTTATAACTGTGAGTGGTCTACAGAACTTTATGTTCCGCAGGCTATGGAAGAATATATAAAAGCCTGGTTTCTTTTAAAAGTGATTTCAAAAGAATTTGGTCTTGGAAGTCCAGAAGGGTTTCAATTCAATATCAGCGTAGGGTATGATCTGGCAGGAATCAAATCAGAAAAAATTGATCACTTCCTTAATACAATGAAAGAAGCGAAAGATTCTGAGATTTTTCAATCATGCAAACAATATTTATTAGAGCATATTGACCGATTTGAAAAAGTGACAAAAGAAGATATAGAAGCAATCAATTCTGACATTTGTAATTCTGTGACGATCTCTACACTTCATGGATGTCCACCGCAAGAAATTGAAAGAATTGCGATGTACCTTATTACAGAAAAAGGATATCATACTTTCATTAAGTGTAATCCGACATTGCTTGGGTATGAGTTTGCAAGAAAAACAATGGATGAGATGGGATATGATTACATTGTTTTCGGAGATTTTCATTTTAAAGACGACTTACAGTATGTGGATGCAGTTCCAATGTTGACAAGACTTATGAATGTATGTGAAGAACGCAATCTACAATTTGGTGTGAAAATTACCAATACATTCCCAGTAGATGTAAAACAAAACGAACTTCCAAGTGAAGAAATGTATATGTCTGGAAAATCATTGTACCCATTGTCTATAGCGCTTGCAGCAAAACTTGCAAAAGAATTTGATGGAAAACTTCGGATTTCCTATTCAGGAGGAGCAGATTTCTTTAATATCAAAGGAATTGTAGAGGCGGGAATTTGGCCGGTAACAGTAGCAACAACACTTCTAAAACCAGGCGGATATGAGAGAATGATCCAGATGGCAAAAGAAGTTGAAGGAGTTAATCTTGTATTTGAAAAGGTGGATGTTCAAAAATCAGCGAAACTTGCAGAAAACGCGAGAGTGGATTCTCACCATGTAAAAGCTGTAAAACCATTGCCTTCCCGTAAAATGAATCAACAGGTTCCACTTTTAAATTGTTTTGAAGCGCCTTGTAAAGAAGGATGTCCAATTCATCAAGATATTACGACATATCTTCAACATGTAACGGCAGGTAGATACGAAGAAGCAATGAAAGTAATTACAGAAAAAAATCCATTACCATTTGTTACAGGAACCATTTGTGCACACAATTGTATGAGCAAATGTACACGTAATTTCTATGAAAGCCCAGTATATATCCGTCAGATGAAGTTAGAAGCAGCAGAGCATGGGTACGATGCATGGATTGAAAAAATCTCAGCTTCTGAAAACACAGTAGATGGAAAAGCAGCAGTAGTTGGTGGTGGTCCGGCAGGTATGGCAGCTGCATATTTCTTAAGAAGAGCAGGTATGGCGGTTACATTATTTGAAAGAACAAATGCTCTTGGAGGAGTGGTTCGCCATGTGATTCCAGAATTTAGGATTTCAGGTTCTGCCATTGACAAGGATGTTAGAATTTTAGAAAAAATGGGCGTTGAAATCAAGCTTAATGTGGAAGTGTCAAATGTTCAGGAATTGAAAGCACAAGGATATACAGCAGTTGTGTTAGCGGTTGGTGCATACAAACCGGGTACCCTTACGCTAGAAGAAGGGGAAACAGTCAATGCAATTGAGTTCTTATCTGATTTTAAAGCAACAGACGGCAAGGTAGATCTTGGCAAACATGTGGTTGTAATCGGTGGCGGTAATACAGCTATGGATACTGCAAGAGCAGCGAAGCGCAATGAAGGCGTAGAAAAAGTCTCTTTGGTATATAGAAGAACCAAACGTTACATGCCAGCAGATGAAGAGGAATTGGTATATGCAATCGAGGATGGAGTGGAGTTTAGAGAGCTTCTTTCCCCAGTAAAACTTGTAGATAGAAAACTTACCTGTGAAGTTATGAAACTAGGGGAAGCAGATGCATCTGGAAGACGAGGAGTAATGGCAACTGGGGAATATACAGAAGTAGATGCAGACACCGTCATTGTTGCCGTAGGAGAAAAAGTTCCTACAGATTTTTACGCAGAAAATGGATTGAATGTAAATGAAAGAGGACGTGCATTTGTAAACGAGGAAACATTGGAATCAAGTGTAGAAGGCGTTTATGTAGCAGGAGATGGGCTATATGGACCAGCAACAGTTGTAGAAGGAATCCGTGACGGGAAGATGGCGGCAGAAGCAATTATTGGAAGAAGACTTGTAAAAGATATGGAACCGGTAAATAGTGAAGACGAAATTTATCCAAAACGTGGAATCTTAAATGAAACATTAAATAGTCATGAAGAAGCTTCTCGATGTCTAAATTGTGCAAGTGTATGTGAAAATTGTGTAGAAGTATGTCCAAATCGTGCAAACATTTCGATCAAGGTTCCAGGTATGGACAAGCATCAGATTATTCATGTAGATTATATGTGCAATGAATGTGGGAATTGTAAGGTATTCTGCCCATATAGCAGTGCCCCATATCTTGACAAATTTACCTTATTTGCCAATGAGGTGGATTTTGAAAATAGTATGAATCAAGGATTTGCTGTTCTCAATCGAGAAAAACTCACATGTAAAGTACGATTTTTAGGGGAAACATTTACGTGGATACAAGGGGAACCAACGAAACTGCCAGAAGGTCTGCAAAAGCTAATTGAAGCCGTTGTTTTAAATTATAAATACCTTTTAGGAGAATGAAATTAATTATACAAAGCAAAGTAAAATTAGGGCTCTAAGTCGATATTGACTTAGAGCCCTAATTCTAGTTCGCCTTGTGGCGCACGTCACTAATGAATGAAAGTTCCTTAATTTATTTTCTATTTCTTTTTCTTCTGATTAACACAACCAATGACCCACCTGCTAATAACATCACGGTTACCCAGAAACCTATGTGTGTTGTATCGCCTGTTTGTGGTGATGTAATTTGACTTTGGTTTTTATTTTCTGCATTCGATGACGGGTTCTTTTTATCTGGGATTGATGATGGATTTTCTTTATCCGGAGTTACTGTTGGAGTTTCCTTATCTGGAGTTGGAACTGGTACAGGTTGTTGCTTTTCTTTCACTGTAACTACAATTGTTTTTGTTACAATAGCACCAGAACTATCTATTACTTTATATGTAACTTCGTAGTCACCGGCTTTCGATAAATTAACATCGTTTTTGATAAGTTCAATGTTATCTGTAATATCTCCATCTTCTTTATCCTTTGCCGTAACGCCATCTAGTGGATCAAAGGTATCTCCAATGGTCAAAGTTTTATCTGTTGCAAAGATGGTTGGAACTTCGTTTGCTTCTTCCATTTTTAGATTTACTACAACAATAATTGTTTTCACTGTTGTAGCGCCTTGGCTATCTGTCACTTGATATGTCACATGATATGTTCCAG
>JAHHTL010000024.1 GCA_020024635.1 Ruminococcus sp. | reverse complement strand
AAGACATATACTCAGACCATGTTTCAGCAAATATAAGAAATACTCTTATTGAAAGAGATTTGGAATAGAGTATGAATAACGGTATTACGGCACGCTATCGATTAAGGGAAAAGCTGTCTATCATCATCCTTGGATTGAAGATGCATGAACTTTGCCTGTGACTTCAAAAGACTTTCTCTTGCATCCATGTCGGCATACTGCGGATTGTTCCAGCGTTCCCGTTCCATCACTTCGTCAGAATATTTCAGGAACGCTTTCGGAATGTACTGCTCAATGAGGGAACAGGAGGACAGAAAGCCAGCCAAAGAAACGATATGTGTCACTTCTAGATGGAGAACACGGAATAAATCACCAGAACAATGTTCAGAATACCGAAAAGGATTTGAAAGGCATGCAGGGCTGCTTCGGCGAATAAATTGCAATTTGGTTTCATCTAAAATGAGTTTTGAAAGCAGTGAGTTAGACGAAAATTCAGTTTGTGCAAAATTTGCACAAACTGAGGATGACGGAAAAACTTACCAATATGAATTCTACTCACTATCTGCCATCATTACCGTTGGCTACCGTATCAATTCGGACAAAGCAACACAGTTTCGACAGTGGGCAACAAAGGTACTGAGCACCTTTACCAAACAAGGATATATTAGAAGCTACTTTTATGGTGCTTCCTCCTCTGTTTCTTCTTCTTTAAAATCAGGAGAAAATTTCAGAAAATACAAATAAATATCTACCACCGCTTGATACAATTCTTCTGGAATCGCGGAACCTAGTTCCATCTGTGTCAGAACTGTCGCAAGGGAATTATCCTCAAGCACTGGAACGTCATTATCATTTGCAATCTCTACAATCTTTTCTGCTACATATCCAAGTCCGGATGCAACAATGATTGGAGCTGCATCTTTGGTCTCATCATAACTAAGGGCAACTGCCTTTTGTGCGATCAAATCTTTATATTGTGACATTTACTGAATTCCTCCTTTCATATAATTTCGGAAAGGCTACAGAAACCGGAATGGATTCTTTTCCTTTTTCTACGGACAAATACTCTACTTCCATTCCATTTTTCTTTAAAATTTCTGAAATTCCTTTTCGGATGTCTTCTCCTTTTACCGGAAGTTTATCTGGATAATGCATCACCATACTCATTTTTTGATTTTGATAATACATAAGGATATCAAAAAATCCGACTTCTTTCATATCAAATTTTAGGAGAATTTTGATACCATTTTCTCCGGATGGAGAATTCTCACTTTCTTCATCTGGATCGATCCACATTTCTGAAAAAATAGGAACTCCCTCTAAAATAAGTGGAAAGGCCGTGTGAAGAAGTGGCATATACACGCTTTCATTTACAAGCATTCCGTTTAAAAGATTTAGAAACATCTCTCGTGTTTGTGTACCGGCTTGTCCTTTGATGCCTGCTCGCATAACATCCAAAAACTTTTCTGACCACTCTGCTTTTCCTGCTGCTTTCTCAAAGTCTACTCGTTCAAAAAGCTTTGCAACTTCTTCGCTTGTCATTCCTCCAAATTTCTTTTGAAAAGCTGGGAACTCTTCCATTTTGCGGAATGCCTGCATAACGGAATCCAACGCCCCATTTTCATAGCGAGAGGTGTTGTATGTAAGAAGGTTGATCAGATCTCTTACTTTTCCCATATTTCCTGTGGTGGATATGTATCGTCCAAGGAATGGTATAATTTGATTCTTTAGGACGGATGTGTTTTTTTCATTTGTTGTAAGAGAATGTGGCTGTAACTGCTTTGCCAATGCCTCTAACTGTTCTCTGTCTTGATGGAACATATATTTTTGAATTTCTTTTATTTCTGACTGTATATTGTGCATAAGGTGAGAACCGGAAGACATATCGTTGTATTTTTTTAGAAATTCTAAAATGGAAAACTTTAACTCTACGGAAGAAGTCTCACTCATTACTTTTCTTAACAGGTCAAACATCGGACCATGTAGACGATTGGATCCCTCGGTTTGTTTTTTCAAAAACTTCGCCACCTCATCCGAAGACAAGTTTAATAGCTGGAACATGGCAGAAATATCTTTTGCAGTCTGTGCCCGAATTCCGGATTCGATTAGATGCTCCGTTCCGCCAAAAAGCAGCTTTCCCATGACTTCTCTTAATTTGGGAACGTCCTGAAGGGTACGAATAAAGTTTGCTAAATTGGACTCCTGAAAAATACCAGGGCCATCCTTGGAACTGGAAAATTGATTTTTATTTCCAGTTTCTGCGGCATTATCTGGTTTTAATGGAGGACGTATTCCTATATTATCTTCTTGATTTAAATTTTGTTTGTTAACCGCGTTCTCATAACCGAGTGCCGGTGTTGTAACTTTTAAAATATTTGACATTTTTTTACCTACTCTATAATTTTCTCTTATCCTTTTCCATTGACATGACGATATTAATGATATATTAAACATTTAAGACAAGGCGGTGCTAATATTATGGATAATATGCTTGAAGTATATCTTTATGAAACAAATACCCTGTTAGAACAGTTGGATGAACTCTTAATAGAAGCCGAGAAAAATGAAGATTTTACTACAAACGATGTAAATGAGATCTTCCGTATCATGCATACGATTAAAGGTTCTTCTGCGATGATGGAGTATTCCACCTTGATGGAGATTGCCCATCATATTGAAGATCTGTTCTTTTATATCCGTGAGAATGGATTAGACTCTTTAAGTTCTGATCATAAAAGCGATCTGTTCAATCTCATGTTCCAGTCTACGGATGCACTTCGTGCCGAGGTTGAAAAACTGGAAAACAATGAACCACTTAGTTCTAATATCGACCATATAATAACAGATATTAATACTTTTTTACAAAAAATAAGCAATTCTGACAACGCTGAGGCTCGCCAAAGTACGCCGGTGGATTCTGCCACTTCCATTCAGGCTTTAAATGCAGAGATTTCCAACTATCCTAAGACCGATGCTCCATTTTTGATTAAACTTCAATATGAGCAAGGCTGTGGTATGGAGAATTTACGTGCATTTATGACAGTCAGTGCTTTACAGGACATTGACCTTGCGTTTGAATTTTTCCCAAATGATGTGGAGACCAATCCAGAAACTTCTGAATCCATTGTGGAAAATGGATTTTTCTTGGCGTTCACTTCGCAAAAGGATGTGGACTTAGCCATTCATCTATTAGAAGAGCAGCCAAGTATTGAAGCCTATGAAGTCATTCAAAATGCTCCGGTAAAAGAAGCAGAGGATTCTTCTTCTGAAGATCCGAAAGGGGAGAGTGAGCACAAAGAGTCATCGGATACCCATCCAAGTGCTTCTGCTAACACTTCCAACAAGTCTTCTGCCACTCATGCAAAGCAAAGTTTGATCAGTGTGAATCTTTCAAAGCTTGACAGCCTTATGGCGATTGTTGGAGAGATTGTAATTACAGAATCTATGGTTACTTCTTCTCCGGAGATTCAGAATTTAAAATTGGACAGTTTTCTAAAGTCTACTCGTCAGCTTCGTAAGCTTACGGATGACCTTCAAGATATTGCCATGTCATTGCGTATGGTTCCTCTTTCCGGAACATTCCAAAAGATGAATCGTATTGTGCGTGATATGAAGAAGAAGCTTGGCAAAGACGTTCGCCTTACGATTGAAGGGGAAAATACAGAAGTGGATAAGACAATCGTAGACAGCATTGCCGATCCAATTATGCATATCGTTCGTAACTCTATGGATCACGGAATTGAACCGACCTCTGAAGAGCGTGTTGCTGCTGGCAAGGATCCTCAGGCAGAGATTGTTTTATCTGCAATGCATACTGGTAGTGAGGTTATTATTTCTGTCAGCGATGACGGACGTGGTATGGACACGGAGAAGATTCTTTCCAAAGCAGAGAAAAATGGAATTCTTACAAAACCTGCTTCCGAATATTCGAAAAAAGAGATTCTTTCTCTTCTTATGGTTCCGGGATTTTCTACCAATGAATCTGTAACCGAATTCTCCGGTCGTGGTGTAGGTATGGATGTTGTAAAGAAAAATGTGGAAGCTGTAGGCGGAGTTATTTCGATCACAAGTGAATTAGGTCAAGGAAGTTGTACTACATTAAAGATTCCTCTTACTATGGCAATCGTAGATGGTATGGAGATTTCTGTTGGTAAATCTATGTTTACGATTCCGATCGCAAACATTCGTCAGTCCTTCAAAGCGTCAAACAGCGATGTAGTTCTTGATGCAAATGGAAATGAGATCATCAAATGTATGGATGAATTTTATCCGATTGTGCGTGTGCATAATCTTTATAATATTGAAACCGATGTTACTAAAATCGAGGATGGAATTTTGATTTGGGTAGAGGCAAGTGACAAGTCCTACTGCCTGTTTGTAGATGAATTGCTAGGTGAACAGCAGGTTGTAGTTAAACCACTACCATCTTTCCTTAGCTATTTTAACATCAAAGATTCTGGTATCAGCGGCTGTACGATACTTGGAGACGGTAATATCAGTATCATTCTTGATATTTTGAATCTTTATACCGCATCTCAGAATCGTTACTAAAGAAAATGGAGGGTTTAACATGTCTACTAATACAAACGAAATCACTACAGAAGAAATGGACGCTATTTCAGATACTTCCCAAAACAATGTGTCTACCGAGCGTTTTCTTACCTTTAATTCTGATGGTCTTACCATTGGAATTAGTACAAACTATGTGACAGAAATCATCACAAATCATGCCATCACGATGCTTCCATTGGTGCCTGATTATGTAAAAGGGATCATCAATTTACGTGGACAGATTATTCCGATCATAGATATCCGTCTTCGTATGGGAAAAGAAGCAATTGAATATTCAAATCATACTTGTATCATTGTGTTAAATATCGATTCGATCCACATCGGGATTATCGTTGACATGGTGCAGCAAGTTGTTGACATTGACAAGACTATGATTTCTTCTATGCCGATTGAAGATCGTCAGGAGTTGATCAACGGAATGATTACTTTAGACAGACAGACCGTTCTTCTTTTCCTTGACTGTGAACGTCTTGTGCATGCTTATTAAACTACGGAAGGAGATTTCACCATGTTGTCATTAAATGATAGCGACTTTCAACGCCTTGTTCGTTTTGTTCATCAAAACTATGGCATTGATCTTTCTAAAAAGAAGCAGCTGATTATGGGACGTCTTTCCAACACAATTGTTTCGTTAGGATTTGATGATTTTGAACATTATGTTGATCATTTGATTCGCACTCAAAAACCTGAAGATATTGAATTGTTAATAAATAAATTGACAACAAATTATACTTATTTCATGCGTGAAAAAGAGCATTTTGACTTTTTCACGGAAACGATTTTACCCTATCTTTTAAGCACAAAGAAGAATCGAGTATTGAGCATCTGGAGCGCCGGATGCTCTTCTGGCGAAGAGCCTTATACTCTTTCTATGATTTTAAAAGAAGCACTTGGTAGTCAGGCCGCTTTATGGGATACCCGCATTCTTGCGACTGATATTTCACAAAATGTCTTAAATCAAGCTTCCAATGCCATCTACGAGGAAGAGGGATTAAAAGCGCTTCCTGCCGGATGGAAAAATAAATATTTTCGGAAAACGGATCAACCTGGGATGTATACTGTTTCCCCACAGATTCGCTCAAATGTTATTTTCCGGACGTTCAATTTAATGGACCCTATTAAGTTCCGTCTGAAATTTGACGTGATTTTTTGCAGAAATGTAATGATTTATTTTGACCAGCCTACGAAAAATGCTTTGGTGAATCGTTTTTATAATGCCACAAATCCTGGAGGGTATCTCCTAATTGGGCATTCAGAAAACTTAAATAAATCAGAAATTTCTTATCGATATATCAAACCGGCAATTTACCGGAAACAATAACTGAAAGGATTGATTTTATGAAAACAATAAAAGTTCTGATTGTGGATGACTCTATCCTTTTTCGACAAATGATGATTCAGCATTTTCTTAATGTTCCTAACATCGAAATTGTGGGATATGCCATTAATGCGACAGATGCTCGTCAAAAGATTTTGAAGCTTCAACCAGATGTCGTAACTCTTGATGTGGAAATGCCCGGAATGAGTGGAATTGATTTCCTGAAAAAATTCCTTCCTGAACATCCCATCCCGGTAATCCTTGTCTCTTCCTTGAACATCCGTGTGTTCGACGCACTTTCCTATGGTGCCGTTGATTTTATCCGAAAACCGGATATGAAAGTTTCCTATTCCAAAGAAGCCTTTTTTACTTCTTTGGAATCTAAATTAATCATTGCTTCGCAGGCTCATGTTCGCATTCCGTCTGCTACTGCAAAACCGGAGCTGAATCTTTCTTCGATTCCACCACTTTCTTATAATGTTCTTTCTTCCACCATTATTGCAATTGGAGCATCCACCGGAGGAACGGAAACTACACTGGAAATCTTAAAAGCTCTTCCAAAAGAAATGCCGGGAATCGTTGTTACACAGCATATGCCAGAAGGATTTACCGCAATGTATGCACAGCGTCTGGATCGATTATGTAAATTGACCGTCAAAGAAGCCAAACATGGAGATCCGATTCTCCCAGGTCAGGTACTGATTGCTCCCGGTTCTCTTCAAATGAAAGTGGTTCCTGCTCAAAAAGGATACATGGTACAGTGTGTCAAAGGCGAAAAAGTCAATGGGCATTGTCCTTCTGTTGATGTGCTCTTCTCTTCTGTTGCAGAAAATGTAGGCTTAAAAAAGGTCGGAATTATATTGACCGGAATGGGGCGCGATGGCGCTGATGGCTTGCTTAAAATGCGACAAAAAGGTGCCTTTACCATTGGACAAGATAAGAATTCTTCTGTTGTCTATGGAATGCCGATGGTGGCTCATAATATTGGCGCTGTCTGCGTGCAAGCTTCTTACAGGAATATAGCCTCTGTACTTTTAAAACATTTGAAGCAATAAATCTGATAAAAATATATTAATATTTCTCATTTTCTATCCGATATATAGGTAGAATATTTTTTACTTAAAGTAAGCGATCACTACGTTTCTTTTGAAAGGAGAATATTTATGAAAATATCTATCAACAATTTATCTAACAATTATTCTGATTTACAGATTCGGTCAAAAGAAACTCAAAAATCTTTCTCTACCTTATCTGGATCTGGGACAGCTAGCTATGATCAGATTTTCATACAATCGGATTCTAGAAAAATTGAAGAATCTACTTTTATAGACACATTATCCGGCACTCTTTCAAAAGAGCTTGCCTCTACACATAAGAATATAGCTCAGATCAAATCACAAGTTCAGAATAATACTTACCAGATTGACGCACAGCTGATTGCCTCTCGTATTTTATTAGCAGGGGAGGGGTTTTAATTGGAAAAGTTTGATTCTTTTTGTGAATTAATGAAAGAGTATATCCTTTTATTTGATTCACTGATTCAAATACAGGAAGAAAAAATCGAAGCTATCAATAAAAATCAAATCACACACGTTGAAAACTGCATGAATCAAGAACAGGCTGCAGTGCTTAAGATGCGTGGTTTGGAACTCCAAAGAGATGCCGTTATGAAAGAGCTTCATTGCGAGGATCTTACCTTTCAACAGGTGATTGAGCAAAACTCTGCGTATTCTGCCTCTCTTTTGCCATTGTTCCAGCAACTATCCAATCGGCTGCAGACGTTTCGTTCTATCAGTGATACTGCGAAAGATTTAATTGAAATGAATCTTCATGTAATTAATTCTGTATTGGAGAAAAAGGGAGCAACTACGCACCATTACAGTAAAGATGGAAATAACGAAGCTTCACCAAAACACTTTACCAGTCGATCTGTCTGATCTATTAGGAGGAATTATTATGATACGATCTACCTTTGGAGGATTCACAACTGCACAGCTTGCCATGGCTGCAAGTCAGCGTGCATTGGATGTTGTGGGTCAGAATATTGCAAATATCAATACAACCGGATACACAAGGCAGCGTCTTGACATTGCCAGTATCAATTTTAAAAATAGTGGAATGTACAGCAACAGTCCTGCAAAAGTTGGATATGGCGTTGAGATTACTGGTATTTCCCAGCTTCGCGACCCGTATCTAGACGCCCAGTATCGTACCCAGATTGCAAAACTTGGTACCACTGATGCCCACGCAGCTGGTCTGGAGCAGCTATCTGCTGTTTTTGACGAAACTACAAAAGACGGAGTGCAAAATGCATTTCGTAATCTTTCTACTTCCTTGACACAGCTTTCTGAGCATGTGGGTGAGAAGGAATTTGATACTATGGTTCGTTCCAATATGCAAATCCTTTTAAATTTATTCCATGAAAATGCTTCTCGTCTTGATGATATTCGTTCCGATGTGGAAACGAATTTATCCAACACAGAAATTTCTGAAGTAAATGACATGATTAAAAATATTGCCGACTTGAACAAATCCATCAAAAACAGCCAGATTTTAGGAAATCCGGCATTGGAACTTCAAGATCAAAGGAATAACTTGATTGACGAACTTTCCAGCTATCTTCCTATTACCGTGAAGCCACGGGATGAAGAAGTGGGTCCTGGTCAGTTTGTAGAAGTTCTTGATATTCAGTTCCATGCTTCCGATGGATCAAAGTACACCTTGATTTCAGATACAAGATATGGCTCTTTGGATTCTAGTATCTTGAATGGAAAAGCTTCTCTGACTCTTAACGATTCTATGGGAAATAGTTTTCCTTCTATGGAAGAATTACTGGGAGATGGTACTTTAAAAGGAACTTATGATTTTCTAAACAAAGCCGGCGAGTTTGACAAACCTGCTTCTTCTGTGAAGGGAATCGGATACTATGAGACTACATTAAATTCTCTTGTTAAGACCTTTGCAGAAAAGTTCAACGATCTGAATAAAGCTCCAGATGGAACTGCACGTGACTTATTTGAAAAGATTGATCCGGCTGAAGACTGGTCCGCATCCAATATTAAAATTGCGGACGGATGGGCCAACAATCAATACGGGATCACAGCATCCAAAGACACCGTTGGCGGAACAATCGGTTCCACAGCCAATGAAAATGTCATCGCCATGATTAAGGCTTTGGAAAATTCACAATCTTTCACCGGAGGAGAACATGATACAGAGTTCTTTAATGGTTCTTTCTACGATTGTTTTGCAAATATCGGAACTACGTTGGCGATTGATTTAAGTTCTACAAAAACATTGCTGACCAATCATATTTCTATTTTACAGCAAACATCCAATTCTCGAGATGGAGTATCTGGCGTTCAGTTAGATGAAGAAGGTATGAATCTCATGCATTATAACCAGTCTTACACTGCTGCTGCCAGACTTATGACGACTTTGGATGAAGCAATTGACACATTGCTAAATAAAACCGGTGTTGTAGGCCGTTAGATTAGGAGGTTAAATATATGCGAATTACTACAAATGCTATCATTAGAAACTACAAGTCAAATTTGGGAACTTCTATTTCTGCTTTGAATACAGCAAGAGACAAAGTTATGACTGGTCGTCAGTTTGCTTCTGCTGCTGAAAATCCAACAGGAGCCCTTCGTTCTTCTATTTTAGAGCGTAAATATGTAAAAACATTAGATCACATTTCCAGTGCAAAAGATGCCCAGTCTTTTCTTGACTCTCAAGAGAGCGCTGCTATGCAAATCAGTGATCTGGCGCTGACACTGACAAAACAATATGGATTAGAAGCTTTAAACGGTTCTACAGCCAGTCCGGAAATTCGCAAATCTTATGCAGACGCATGGAGAAGTTCTCAAGATAGTCTACTTCTTAGCATGAATGCTTCTTATGAAGGAAAATATGTGTTTGCCGGATCTGATGGAAAGAACCCTCCGTTTTCTCTATCCAAAGACCCAGCTACCGGAAAGCAGATTCTTACATACAGAGGTTTGGATGTAAATGATCCTGCCAATAAAGCGAAACTAGAAGAATTATCAAAAGATACCACTTATGTTGATCTTGGTTTTGGTCTTTCCACTAATGGAGGGGTTATTGATCCTTCTAGCGCCTTTAATACAAGTCTACCTGGAATTAACCTGATCGGTTTCGGACAGGACGATGATGGAGATTCGAAAAACATGATTCTTCTCGCGGGACAGATTGCAGACGTTCTGGAAAAAGAACCTTTTGACAAAGCCGAATACGAAAATCTTTTAAATAAGTTTGAAGCCGGTCGTAACAATGTATTAGAAAATGTCACAACTTTAGGAACAAAGAGTTCCTTTTTAGAGAATAGTTTAACTCGCCTAGAAGATAATAAACTTGGCTTATCTACACAGCTTGACAGTGTCGTAAACATTGACATGGCTGATGCAATTACTCAATTCTCTTGGGCACAATATGCTTATAACGCAGCTTTGAAAGTCGGAACCAATATTTTATCCCCTTCTTTCATCGATTTCATGCGTTAATCATAGATTGGAGGTTTTTAGATGGAACAGCTTCTTAATATTACTAGTATACCCATTAAATATGAATTAAAGATCAACAATGCTCAGCTTGAATATACAGGATCTAATGCAGAACTTGAAATTACACGTTCGGATGGAAATTTTACAATTAAGAGCCGTCCTGTACGGTTAAACTTAGATACTTACGAAGCACGCAATAGTATTCGTCCTACCCTCAAGCAGAGTGTAAAAGCAACTGCACAAAAAGGACAAGAAGCCGCGTATAATGTTTCCGCTGCATATGCACAGGAAGGACAACTTATGCTAAAAGCGAAAATTGGGGATGATGTTCTAGGTGACATCTTTCGCCAGAGGATGCAACTACCTACCGGAGATTTCCAGCTTGGATTTATTCCAACTGCTCCTGCCAACATCGAGTATCAGGCTCCGGATCTAACAATTAAATATGAGATGGATAAATTAAATTTTGATATGAAAATTGAACAGGGGAATTTTAAATTCATCCCCGGAGATATTCAAGTTTCTATTACACAACAACCGGATCTTCTCATTGAATATATTGGTGGACCTCTTTATGTTCCGCCAAGTGCAGATCCGAATTATGAACCAATAGATGTAAGGGCTTAACTGGCCCTTATGTTTTTTTAGGAGGTATTTATTGTGGTAACGAAAACAAAATATTTTAATGAAATCACATACGAAGAAGAGGATATTCTTACAATTCCAAACGGGCTTTTTGGATTTGAAGATCATACGAAGTTTTTAACCATTCCATTTGATGAGGAAAATGATTCCATTCTTTCCCTGCAAAGCCTTGATGAACCAGACCTTTCCTTTATTCTTATGAATCCCTTCCAGTTATTCGAGGATTATTCGCCGAAACCACTGCCGGAAGATTTGCGTTTTTTTGGCTCTACGGATGAATCTGAACTCTCTTACTATGTTCTTGCAGTGTTAAAAGACTCCTTAGGTGACTCCACCCTGAATTTAAAAGCTCCCCTTGTTGTGAATGCGATGGAGAAAACTGGGAAACAGGTAATCTTGCCACAGAAAGAATATAAATTCCGACACCGTTTTCCTACGAATCAGCATCCGAAGGAGGTTTAAGTATGCTTATTTTACAACGTCGCAAGGGGGAATCTCTTTGCATTGGAGAAGATATAAAATTGACGGTCTCTGAGATTGGAAGCGACTGGGTGAAACTCGCGATCGATGCTCCAAAAGAAGTTTCTATTCTTCGTTCTGAGTTAAGAGAAGCAGCTTTGGAAAATCAGGAAGCTTCCAAAAACTTTTCTTCTCGTCTTTTAGAAAAATTAATGAAAGAAAAATCTTTGTAATTTTTTTGAACAACATAAATGGGCCGGATTCTTACGAATCCGACCCACTTTTTTTGTATTTTTTATTGTTCTGATAAACGGAAACCGCTTACTAATTGATTCATTAATGCTGCTTGTGATGATAACTCTTCACTTGCTGCCGCAGACTCTTCTCCGGTTGCTGAGTTCGTCTGTACCACTGCTGAAATCTGCTCTACAGCAAGGCTGATCTGCTGAATATCTGTTGCTTGTTCTGCAGATGCTGCTGAAATACTGTTGATAATCTCAACGGTATCTCTTACCTTTTCTGCTAAAGTCTTGAATGATTCATTGGTGATTTCGGCAACTTCAACGCCTTGTTGAACAGTGCTTAAAGAACTTTCAATCAATACTGTTGTATTCTTTGCGGCCTCTGCTGATTTCGCTGCCAGATTTCTTACTTCATCTGCAACGACTGCAAAGCCTTTTCCGGCTTCTCCTGCTCTTGCAGCTTCTACTGCTGCATTCAACGCAAGAATATTGGTCTGGAATGCGATATCTTCAATTACCTTGATTACTTTTCCAATATCTTCAGATTTTGTGGAAATCTCTTGCATTGCAACTTCCATTTCTTTCATATCTTCTAATGTCTTTTCCGCAAGTTCTCCGGACTGATTTGATAATTCGCTTGCATTTCTTGCGTTCTCCGCATTTTCGCTAACTTTCTTAGATACATTTTCCAAACGACCAGACAATTCTTCTACTGTACTAGCCTGCTCTGTTGCTCCTTGAGCAAGTGCCTGTGCTCCGTCAGAAACCTGATTGGAACCTTGATCGATCTGGCTTGCGTAAGCCAAAATATTTCCAAATGCTTCATTTAAACGGTACAAAAGTTTATTCATAGAATCTTGGATTGACTGTGTCTCTCCAGGGAATGTCTCTGAAATATTAAATGCGAAATCACCATTTGCCATCTGCTCTACTTCTTGATCTACAACTTCGATAATTCGACGTAATTCATCAAAACTTTCCTGCATATGAAGGCAAGTGACACCAAATTCATCTTTACTATCATAGGTAACTTCTTTGCTGAAGTCTCCTTGGCGAAGTGCCTCTGCTGCATTTTCTAATTGGCCAAGTGGAAGCATGATCGCTTTTAGTAATCCTTTCAAAATAAGAACGGTTACTACGATGGCAGAAACTAAAATCACGAGGCATAAAATTCTGATTCCCAGATAAATATTCTGAACTAATTCATATCGGTCGTTTGTAATCACTTGTTGTGCATCTGCAACCTCAATTAACTCAGCTGCCTCTTTTTTGAGAACCGGTAACAATTCTTTCTCAAAAACTTCGTCCGCCTCTAGATTCGCTTCTTCTGTATTCTCTCTTAAAAGATTCGACAGTTTGTTACGAATTGGCTCCTGAATATTCATCTCTTCTTCTACATTAGTAAGCAAACTTGGATCTACTGTTGCGTTTCCTTTTACTTTTTCAAGCTCTTCTCTGCTCTGCTCAAACTCTTCTTGTGCGCTCGTTAAAAACTCTGTTCTTTTTCCTGTGTTCTCTTCTTTGAGCGCCATCAGCATCCAAGCCGCTTCACTTTGAAGGTTTCTTCGAATTTGCCAAATACTATTTGCGTTTGGCACTGTTTTGGTCATAAGAACTTCGATTCGAGTATTTAGAGCCTGCATCCCTACGAACCCACTCACGGCAATTAGTACCGCCAGACAGATGACAATCCCAAAACTGATTCTCAGCTTACTCTTCATCTTTAAATTTTTCATAAGTCCTCTTCTCCTTTTCTTTTGTATAAATTATATTTTACCTTACCACTTAAATTTTACAAGTAAAGTAAGTTAATTTACCTTAACCCAAGAAGAACCCCCACTATAATTCTCACCTTAACTAAAAAATACGCTTAAATTAAGGTTAAATATAACGACGGCTATCTCTATTTCATCATGTACCATATCATTATTTCCAGATTTTGTCAAATAATTATATTAAAAATTTTCTTTTTCGTGATTTGGTGTTTAATTTGGGAAATTTTCTCTAATGCATAACGTTCCAAATCCCAACTGATTATTGGGCCATTTGTCGTATCCTGCCAGCTTTTGCGCCCCTTTTCTGATGTAGGCTTTCACCTTTTCTCCGTACAGATAAGGATCATTGCCTCTTCCAATCCCCCATTCCATTAAAAGGGCTGCTGCGCCTGTTACAAAGGGGGTTGCAAATGAGGTTCCTGTATAGGTGCTGTAACCGCCTGACACTGCCGTGGAAACGATTCCTACACCGGGAGCTGCCACATCTGGCTTTTGCAGATCGTTCCATATTGTGATTTCTTCTGTTCCTCTTCCAGAAAAATCTGCATAGCTAAACGTAAGGGAGTTGTAGGCTCCTACGGTAATCACTCGACGTGCGGTAGAGGGAATGGTGAGTGTATTTTCGCTAGCTGGAAGTAGAAATGCAGTTCCTGCATTTAACACGCTTTGTGTCGGAAGCCACATCTTATAAACTCCTGTGACCAACTTTCCGGGGGTGAGTTTGATTTTCCAAATCCCACTGTCCAGATAGGTTTCCACCGGAAGAAAATCAATGTAAATCTCTTGTTTCACACTGTAAGGTCCTGGTTCTCCATAGTATATCAGTAGCTCTGTCCCTCCAATCACAAATCTTTGTGGGCCTAAGTAGCTTTTAAATGGTCCTGCAATCTCTCCAGATGGGCTGATCACGCTCACTTCTATGGTGTCAACATATTCTTTCCATACTTGAATATTTACAGAAGTTTCCAGCTTTTGAATCCCGACTTCGATTTCTTGTTCCTTCCCCTCCTTTAAAACGCCTTCTGTATGTCCTGCACTGTTTCCTTCGTTTCCACTTCCCACACAAATCACAGTTTTCCAATAGTTGGATATATCATCTAAAAATCGTTCCACCAACGCAGTTCCGTCATGAGGACCATAGGAGTTTCCAAAGCTAATGTTCACGACCACAGGCAATTTATATTCCAATGCCTTCTTAATCGCATAATCAACCCCTTCCATTAATTCAATGGTTCTTGGGAAGCCTCCTTCTTGACTTTTTCCCATTTTCACAACCAAAAGTGAACTTTTCGGCGCAATCCCTTTGTATTGTCCTCCTTCGCTTCCAGCCCCGTTGCCTGCTGCCACTCCTGCCACTGCGGTTCCATGTCCCGAAATGTCTTTGCTAGGAACAATGTTCTCTCGCTGTGGCCCTTTGGGGTACTGAAGTGCTTGGTTGATTTCTTCTTCTGTGTACTCAGTTCCACTGCGATATCCTTTTGGTGGATTTCCCGGAATGGATTGATCCCACAATGCTAGTATTCTTGTTGTTCCATCTTCCTTTCTAAAGGCGGGATGTGAATAATCGATTCCACTATCAATAATCGCAATTAAAACGCCCTCTCCGGATAAGGAAAAGGGTGGTTTATAAACAGCATTCACGCATGATGCGTTTCGACCAGAATCCGCCTGAAAAAAGAGTTGTTTTGGTTTTTCTATGTATTCTGTTTGGGTAAGCCTAATTAGTTCGGGTATTTTTGATTCTTTGATGGTCACAATGGCATATTCATTTAAAAGTTCTGTAACGGATGTAGATACCCCTCGAATTGCGTCTAGATCATCTGAATATTTCACGATCAGATCCCACTCTTTTTCCGCAGCATCATATCCTACATTTAATTCCAATGATTTCGCTCGTTCTTCTTTGGTAGCTTCTAGGGCAAGATTGAGCAAATTTTCCGCTTTTTGGCTCGTTAAAAAATCATCCATATTTCCGCTTCCTTCTATCCTTTCTGGATAATCATATGAAATATGGATGATAAACTATGCCTTTTAATTAAAACCGATAATTCTTCTTGCAACACTGTATGCCATAGAAGATACTTTTCGTCCGGATCTGCCGGGCAAATTCATGCTCTGCCCTAAAATACCATATCTGATTTTGAAATAGGTTTTATAATCTGTCTTTTTAAGGTGGTTCCACAATTCGTCTTTTTTCTTGAGATTCTCCTTGTCCTTTGATCTTATGCACAGTATGGAGGAAACGGTCATCATGATCGCCAGATAATTCATCATATACCTGCGAAGCTTTTTGCTTGCAATTAGCTTCATCTGATACATTCCGATCATACTTTTGGTGACAAATATCTGTTGATCGATTCTACTGATCATTACTTTTTCATTTACCGACTGGTCTTCACGTCCTATAAAGTACCGATAAAAATCAACATCTAAATAGTAAATATTACGCACATGTGGTAATGGGTAGTATACATAGATATTGTCCACATAAAATGTATGCTTTGGTAATTCTAATTGACACAGCTTTAGTAAGTCGGTACGGTATAAAACTGAATGCATCAAGATATATTGATCCAACCGAAAACGTCCGATATCTTCCCAATGAAAAATTTGATTTTGCGGAAGTACGTTTCGATAGTGAATTACTTTTTTATGTTCCATCCCTACTTTTTCATATACATAATTGGATACGATCATATCCACCATTGCTTCTGAATTTACAAATCCTTTGACCAATTCTAGTAACTTATGTAGGGATTCTTCTTCCACCCAGTCATCGCTGTCTACAACTTTAAAGTATTTTCCTGTTGCATGCCGAAGTCCTGCATTAACCGCATCTCCATGTCCTCCGTTTTCTTTGTTTACTAATTTTACGATGGAGGGATACTGCTCTGCATACTTCTTTCCGATTTTTTTCGTATGATCGACAGATCCATCATTTACAATGATAATCTCTACGTCTTCGCCACCTACTAAAATAGAGTCGATTGCTTTGCTCATGTATGCTTCCGAGTTATAACATGGAATTGCAAACGAAATATATTTCATATTTTTCTTCGCCCCTGTCTGTTTATATTGTTTTTTTTCTTATTATACCTTATAGTTATGGTAAAGTATACTGTATTTCAAACACATGGAGGTTTTTTATGAAAAAGAATGTTATTATTGGACAATCTGGAGGACCAACGGCCGTGATCAACGCCAGCTTATATGGTGTAGCGTATGAGGCTTTGAATCATGAGGATTCTTTTGGTTCCGTATATGGGATGATCAATGGAGTGGAAGGATTTCTCTCAGATCAATATATTGATCTGAAGCCTTTTGAACTTTCCGGTGAACTTGAACTTATAAAAACCACCCCTGGTTCTTATCTGGGTTCTTGCCGCTACAAGCTGCCTGAAGACTTAACAGATGGTGTGTATCCTGTATTATTTGAAAAATTAAACGCGTTAAATATCGGTTATTTCTTTTATATTGGTGGAAACGACTCTATGGACACGGTAAGTAAGCTTTCTCGATATGCGGAAATAATCAACAGTGATATTCGTGTCATCGGGGTTCCAAAAACAATCGACAACGATCTTGTGGAAACTGACCACACACCTGGATTTGGAAGTGCTGCAAAATACATTGCTTCCACTGTTCGTGAAATTTCTGTTGACGCCTCTGTTTACGACAACAAAAAGTCGGTAACCATCGTAGAGATTATGGGACGTCATGCCGGTTGGCTGACTGGTGCAAGCGCACTGGCTCGTAAGTTTAAGGGAGATAATCCGGTTCTGATCTATCTTCCGGAAACTAACTTTGATCAAGATGCTTTTATTGAGAAGGTTCGCACTTCACTTGAGACGACTTCCAATCTTGTTGTTTGCATTTCTGAAGGGATCCATGATAAAAATGGTACTTTTATCTGTGAACTTGCAAGTGATGTAGGTGTCGATGCCTTTGGTCATAAAATGCTCACAGGCTCTGGAAAATATTTGGAAAACCTTGTAAAAGAGCGTCTTGGAGTAAAGGTACGCTCCATTGAATTAAATGTATGCCAAAGATGTTCTTCTTCGATGCTTTCAAAGACGGATCATAAAGAAGCGATTGCTTCTGGCGCTTTTGCCGTAAAAGCCGCCTTGGAAGGCAGTACCGGAAAAATGATTTCCTTGAAACGTCAGGAAGGCAGCGCCTATCTTATAGACTATGTAACCTCGGATGTAAATGTCATTTGTAATCAGGAAAAACCGGTTCCTTTGGAGTGGATCAATGAAGAGGGTACCGATGTTACTGATGCATTTATCTCCTACGCAAAGCCATTGATCCAAGGGGAAGTTACCATTCCTATGGAAGATGGCGTTCCAAAATTTGCATATAGAAAATAAGAAGTCTAGTCCCCCTTTAAAGAGTATTCTTTCTCTTTGGAGGGGGACTTAAAACTTCTCTTTTGCCTGTCTCACTCTTCATAATAGAATTCTGTACAAAAAAAAGCCGCAACCCTTGATATTTTCAAGAACCACGACCTTATAACTGCGGATGACAGGAATCGAACCTGCACGGTCTCCCACTAGATCCTAAGTCTAGCGCGTCTGCCAGTTCCGCCACATCCGCATGCTATTGTAAAAAATAGAACAAGCCTTTGCTTGTTCTAATGAGCGTGCGGGGATTCGAACCCCGGACAACTTGATTAAAAGTCAAGTGCTCTACCAACTGAGCTACACGCCCTTATTTTATTGTTCCTTCACAGTATCTGTGAAAACTGGGCTAGCTGGATTCGAACCAGCGAATGCAGGAGTCAAAGTCCTGTGCCTTACCGCTTGGCGATAGCCCATTAATGACCTCTGCTCATTCTTTAGAATAAAACAAGGTGGATAGTGGGACTCGAACCCACGATATCCAGAACCACAATCTGGCGCGCTAACCAACTGCACCATACCCACCATAACGAGCCTGAAGGGATTCGAACCCCCGACCTACGGCTTAGAAGGCCGTTGCTCTATCCAGCTGAGCTACAGACTCACACGAGATCCATTTTTCATCGTTTCCTTACATTTTTGCTGTAAGAAAGCGGGTGATGGGAATCGAACCCACGTATCTAGCTTGGAAGGCTAGTGTTCTACCATTGAACTACACCCGCACAATCGGGGTGACAGGATTCGAACCTGCGACCTCCTGGTCCCAAACCAGGCGCTCTAGCCAAGCTGAGCCACACCCCGTTATTCATTTTTTCGCTTCTGTGTTGTTGCTGTTCCCTCAACACAAGACTTATTATATAATACGTTTTTTGAAATGTCAACAACTTTTTTTATTTTTTTTAATTTTCTTAGAAAACGGCGTAAATACGCCGTTTTCTGAACTTTTTATGTCAAAAATCGGTGTTCAAATTTCAGATTTTCTTTCTCATCCATGGTAATAATCATGTAAGAAGGCTGTCTTCCATTCTGCCTTGGATAAGAAACGCTTCCTGGATTTAACACTGTGATTTCCGAATCCGTTTCTAATAATGGTCGGTGCGTGTGTCCAAACATTACTAGATCTGCTCCTCTTGCTTTTCCTTCCTCTCGAATCTCCTGTGTGCCAAAAGAGACGTTGTAGGCATGTCCATGGGTAATAAATGCTTTATGCTTTCCGATATAGAATTCTTCTTCTTTTGGGAGATCTGAAAAAAAATCATTATTCCCTCTTACCATATGTTTTTCACATTCCACAACTGCATCGATGTAAAACTCTCCTCCTTCTACGTCTCCAAGGTGGATCAGCAGATCTATGGCTTGTTCTTGTTCTAAGATTCGATCAAAATTTTTATGTTGTCCATGGGTATCACTAATTACAAGTATTTTCATACGCATGACTTCCTTGTTTCCAAAACTTTGCAGATTGCACGTAACGCGTTTCCTCTATGACTGCAAGCATTTTTCTGTTGAGGACTTAACTGTGCAGTTGTACATCCATACTCCGGCACATAGAAGATCGGATCGTAACCAAATCCATTCTCTCCCTCGATCTTGTACCCAATTTGTCCTTCAATGGTACCTCTTACGGATTCTTTTCTTCCATCTGGAAGGATTGCCGCAATTACGCAAACAAATCTGGCTGTTCGCTTTTCTTGTGGGACTCCTTCTAACTTATCTAGCAGCATTTGATTTTTAATCTCATATGAAGTATCTCTTCCTCCAAATCTTGCGGAATATACTCCCGGCGCTTTATCTAAGTAATCAATCTCTAGTCCAGAATCATCTGCAAGAATAATGTCATTTGGAAGAAGTTTGGCAATTGCCTCTGCTTTGATCATGGCGTTTTCTTCAAATGTAACGCCATTTTCTTCTATATCAATGTCGATTCCAACTTCTTTCATAGAATAGATTGGCATGTTTAGATCTTTTAAAATTTCTTTGATTTCTTCCATCTTATGCTGATTGCCTGTTGCAAATATAATTCGTTCTTCCATCCTCTTACCTTCTATCTTTCTGTTTTGGTGGTTTTGGTCCCAGAAACTGATAAAAATTCGTCTTGATCATTCCATTGTATATTTTTCGTTTTTTATCTGCCTGGCGTCCAAAATATCTTTCTGTATCTTCATAACTTGTGATCATATATGCAGACCAACTATCTAAATTTTTAAAGCTATTTCCAAATTCACTGTAGATCTTTGGTAAGGTTTCTTTTTCTTCCAAACGTTCTCCATAGGGTGGATTCGTGATAATAAATCCGTATTTTTTTTGATGACGTAATTCTTTTACCGGACGTTGCTGAAAGTGGATTAAGTGCGAAACACCTGCCGCCTGTGCATTTTTTCTTGCTGTTTTTAATACTTCGGGATCTACATCGTATCCTTGAATATCAACTTCTATGTCGTCGTCAATCTGACTGTTTGCTTCATCGATGGCATCATACCACGCGTTTTTGGGGATAAGATTTGTCCATTTTTCTGCCAGAAATTCTCGATTCATCCCCGGAGCTATATTTGCCGCGATCATGGCTGCTTCTATTGGAAATGTTCCACTTCCACAAAATGGATCAACTAATATCCGATCTTTGTGCCATGGCGTCAGCAAAATCAATGCTGCTGCCAATGTCTCTGAAATAGGCGCCGCTCCTGCCTGCTGCCTATAGCCTCTCTTATGTAAAGAAACACCCGTCGTATCGATTCCAATTGTTACAACGTCTTTCATAAGAAAGACTCTTAATGGGTAGGATGCTCCTTTTTCCTCAAACCATGCCCTCTTATAGTGCATTTTTAAACGCTCTACCATGGCTTTTTTCATAATGGACTGGATATCCGAAGGGCTAAATAATTTACTTTTTACAGATGCTGCTTTTGCTACCCAAAATTTTCCATCTTCTGGAAGATACTTCTCCCATGGAATGGATTTTGTCTTTTCAAAGAGTTCTTCAAAGCTTGTTGCTTTAAAACTTCCTACTTTAAGTAGGATTCGCTCGGCACTTCTAAGAAAAATATTTGCTCGGCAGATGGCTTCATAATCTCCATAAAAAGTAACTCTTCCATCTTCTACTAATGAGATTTCATATCCTAATTTCTGAATTTCCCTTTTTAATACCGCTTCCAATCCAAAATGGCATGGGGCGATCAATTCTATCTTTTCCATCTATTCCTCCATCTGTTTTCTATTCCTTAGTAATCATTTACAGACTTTAATCACTATCATATTACTATAAAAGAAAGATGTAGTAAAGTTGAATTTACTACACCTTTCCCTGCATTTTTCCTACTTAAATCCCTTGTTTTTTATTTGTATCCATTGCTCTCATAATCAGAATCCTGCTCTTTGGAATAAGAGCTGTTTTTTTCCATGCTTTTTTCGGAACAATTTGAATAATTCTTACTAGACGCATTTCTTGCTCCGTTTTTACTCTCAGAATTTTTGGATACTGCATTTGAATTTGTACTGTTTTTACTTCTTTTTGACATCATATATCCTCCTGTTTCTTGTTTTCGTGTTGCTTTTCTAGTATAACTCTTCTTACTGATTTTATGCATTTTTCAATCATTCTTTACAAAAAGTAACAGAATAATTGACTATATTTTCATATTTTGCTTGATTTTTCCATTTTGATATATTATACTAAACACTGTAGAAAGATTACTTTCTACAACCCCTTATTAATTATTTATACTCCCCTCAAAGGATCGATGGCTCCCCCATCGGTCCTTTATTTTTTCTTTTTTTGTGAAATTTTATTTTTTTTTTGCAAATTATTTATCACTGTGGTATATTAAAATACGAAAGTGATAGCAATATTCACTAATAAAAATAAAGGAGAAATGTTATGGCAAATTACAATCCTTACGACAATGTATTAAAAGTAATGAATGAAGCAGCTGAGATTCTCGGTTATTCTGACAATGATATCGCCTCTTTGAAGCATCCAGAGCGCGAGTTGAAAGTTTCTTTCCCTGTTGTCATGGACGACGGAACAACACAAGTATTTGAAGGTTTCCGTGTTCAGCACTCTACTGTGCGTGGTCCTGCAAAGGGTGGCGTTCGTTTCCACTATGCAGTAAACCATGATGAGGTAAAAGCTCTTGCAGCATGGATGACATTTAAATGTGCCGTTGTTGATATTCCTTATGGTGGCGGAAAGGGTGGTGTAATCTGCAATCCTTCTAAGCTTTCCGAAAGAGAACTTCATGAGATTACAAAGCAATTCACGATCGCTATCGCTCCTCTTATTGGACCTGAAAGAGATATTCCAGCTCCGGATGTTGGATCTACTCCTGCTATGATGGGATGGATGATGGATACTTATAGTATGCTTCAAGGACACACCGTTCGCGGTGTTGTGACAGGAAAACCTGTTGCGATTGGTGGTTCTTTGGGACGTACAGAAGCTACCGGACGTGGAGTTATGTTCTCTACATTAAATGTTCTAGATAAACTTGGTATTGATGTGGAAGGAACTACTGTAGCTATTCAAGGTATGGGAAATGTTGGAAGTATTTCTGCAAACCTTCTCTACCAAAAAGGAATGAAAATAGTTGCTGTAAGTAATTCTTCCGGCGGTATCTATAATAAAAATGGTCTGAATATTCCAGCAATCATGGAATACC
The DNA here is from genome assembly GCA_020024635.1 of Ruminococcus sp. Taxonomy (GTDB): domain Bacteria; phylum Bacillota; class Clostridia; order Lachnospirales; family Lachnospiraceae; genus JAHHTM01. The sequence continues at coordinate 12,654 of JAHHTL010000024.1, read as the reverse complement.
TTTCTGATCGCAAAAATCTTCTTTGTGATTACAACGAAGATGGCGTGGTTCATATCTCCAATGAAGAACTGTTAGAGTTAGATGTGAAAGTTCTCATTCCTGCTGCTTTGGAAAATCAGATCAACGAAACCAATGCAGATCGAATTAAGGCAAGCGTGATTATTGAAGCTGCCAATGGACCTACTACAGCCGAAGCTGATGAAATTCTTGCTTCTAAAGGTGTTGTACTTGTTCCAGATATTCTTGCCAATGCAGGTGGTGTGGTTGTATCTTACTTTGAATGGGTACAAAATCTTCAGTGCATCAGTTGGACAGAAGAAGATGTAAATGCAAAATTAAAAGATGTCATGGACCCTGCATTCAACGCAGTTTGGGATATTTCTAAGCAAAATAACGTATCTCTTCGTACTGGCGCATACTTAATTGCGATCAAACGAGTGGTGGAAGCCAAAAAATTAAGAGGGCTCTAATAATTTGAGCCCCCTCTATTTTATAGGGAAGAAATGGTTGTTCATATTTTGTTCATTTTTATTTAAAAAAACAGTAACTTTTATAACATGTTTTTTTCAAATATCTTTTCTATACTATAATCATCAGATAGAAAAAATATTTGATGTGTCTAAGTTTTAATACAAAACTTATGAATTAACTTTTTCATAATACATGCCGGGGGGTTGTTTCTTTCCCTCGGCATCCTCCCTTTTTGGGGCTTTTTTTCTTTACAATAGTTTTCCTACTTGATCTAGCGCCGCCTCTACAACCTTATCCATATCATAGTATTTATAAGATCCAAGCCTTCCTCCAAAGATTACATCTTTTTCTTGTTCTGCCAATTTCTTATATTTCTCATAAAGCTGCATATTTTTTTCATCGTTGACCGGATAATACGGCTCCATTCCTTTTTTCCATTCTGAAGAATATTCTCTTGATATCACTGTTTTTTCTTGTGTACCATATTCAAAATGCTTGTGTTCAATGATTCTTGTGTATGGCACTTCAATATCGGTATAATTTACAACTGCATTTCCTTGATAATTCTCACAATCTAGCACTTCTGTCTCAAATCGCACGGAACGATATTCCAATGCTCCTAGCCGATAATCAAAGTATTGGTCTAGCATGCCTGTAAAAATAGTCTGTCTTGCAATGGTCGGGTTTGTTTTTTTGAACTCAAAAAAATCTACCCCTGTTCTGACTTCTATTTGATCCAACATATTCTGAATAAGCGTTGTATATCCTCCCATCGGAATTCCTTGATACCGATCGTTAAAATAGTTGTTGTCATAAGTGAATCTTACGGGAAGCCTTTTAATAATAAAGGCTGGAAGCTCTGTACACTCTCTTCCCCACTGCTTTTGCGTATACCCTTTGATCAATTTTTCATAAATGTCTTTTCCTACCAGTGAAATCGCCTGTTCTTCTAAATTCTGTGGATCTTTTATTCCACTTTCTGCAATCTGTGTCTGGATCATTTTCTTTGCCTCATGAGGCGTTCTTACCCCCCACATTTTATGAAAGGTGTTCATATTAAACGGAAGATTATATAGTTCCTCTTTGTAGATTGCAATGGGAGAATTTATATACTGGTTAAATTCTGCGAATTGCTGCATATAATCCCAAATCTTTTGATTGGATGTGTGAAAGATATGTGCTCCGTATTTATGGACATGAATCCCTTCCATCTCTTCACAATAAATATTTCCTGCAATATGATCCCTTTTCTCTATGACAATACATCTTTTCCCCGCTTTATTTAGCTCGTGGGCCATAACCGACCCATATAATCCTGCCCCTACAATAAGATAGTCGTATTCGTACATTCCTCTCTCCTCCTATTTTTTTCTATTATACCATCAAATATTTTCTCTGTATATCTTCTTCCTGCTTCCTTTTATCCCTTATAAAACTTTTTATATTTTTTTCAAAATTCTATTGACAACCTCGATATTTTATTATATACTTAATCTTGCTTTGAGCGATACAGTTCATCGCATGTGCGCGTAGCTCAGCTGGATAGAGCGTCTGGCTACGGACCAGAAGGTCGGGAGTTCGAATCTTCTCGCGCACGGTTAAGACCTGAAAGTAGATCTTTCAGGTTTTTATTTTTTCTCCCTTAAAAAAGAGGTCCTATTGACCTCTTTTTTTTAATCTTCTTTAAATTTTTCTGACTGTTCCCGAATAAGATCCATATCTTCAAAGTAATTAATTTTCATCGAATGTTTCACTTCGCTTAATGTCTTAGCAGCAACTTCTTCTGCTTTTTCACTGCCTTTTTTGAGAATCTCATACACATATGGAATATCTTTTTGGTATTCTTTTCTTCGATTTCTAATCGGCTCAAGCTCTGCTTGGATCACATTGTTAAGGAAGCGCTTTACTTTCATATCTCCAAGCCCACCTCTTTGATAATGCTCTTTTAATTCCTCTAGATTTGCATATTCTGGTAAGAACTCTTCAAAATGCTCTGGTGTACTAAATGCATCTAGATATGTGAACACGGTATTTCCTTCTATTTTTCCCGGATCTTCTACTCGGATATGGGTTGGATCTGTAAACATACTGAATACTTTCTGCTTTATCATATCTGGTTCTTCTGACAAGTAAATACAGTTTCCTAATGATTTACTCATCTTTGCTTTTCCATCTGTTCCAGGAAGTCTTAAGCAGGCGCTATTTTGTGGAAGAAGGATCTCTGGTTCTACAAGTGTATCTCCATAGACCGAATTAAATTTACGGACGATTTCCTTTGTCTGCTCTAGCATAGGGAGCTGATCTTCTCCAACGGGTACTGTCGTGGCTTTAAATGCGGTAATATCTGCTGCCTGACTGATCGGATATGTGAAAAAACCAACCGGTATGCTTGCTTCAAATTTTCGCATTTGAATTTCTGACTTCACTGTCGGATTTCTCTGTAATCTTGAAACTGTAACGAGATTCATATAGTAGAATGACAGTTCACAAAGCTCTGGAATCTGTGATTGAATAAATAACGTTGATTTTTCCGGATCAAGACCACATGCAAGATAGTCCAGCGCTACTTCAATAATATTCTGACGAACTTTTTCAGGATTGTCTGAATTATCTGTCAAAGCCTGTGCGTCTGCGATCATAATAAATATATCATCGTAATCTCCTGTATTTTGAAGCTGAACTCTTCTTTTAAGAGAACCAACATAATGACCAACATGTAATTTGCCGGTAGGTCTGTCACCGGTTAAAATAATTTTTCCCATAATAACTGTGTGTTCCTCCTAACTCACATCGTATGCTCCCATTATACACTAACTTTTTTATTTTGGCTATACAAAAAAGAGTGACGCGGCCCCTCTTTCCAGCCTGCGTCACTCTTTATCTTTTTCTTAGTTTCAATAAAATCCATCTCGGGCGATCTTTTGTTTTTTCCATTCCCATACATGGACCTTTTCTGTAGCGTATACAATGCTATGCAACACATATGCCATCAAAAATGCTGCCATAACATCAATCACAGAATGCTGCTTTAAAAATACAGTGGATAATATGATCAATCCTGCTAATATGTATGCACTCCACTTGATTCCCTTGCGTTTTTTTAGATTGTCACTGTACCGGATGGCGATACAAGCTGCAATGGAATTAAATACATGGAGGCTTGGGAGTACATTGGTCGGTGTATCAATTCTATAAATCTGACGCACCATGTCTACAAATAGATTATCACGTTCAAAATATGTGGGACGTAAGTTTAAACCATTGGGCAGGAAAGTAGAAATCAAAAGAAAGATGGTCATGCCGGTAAACATCAGTTTACACAACTTATAAAATCCGTTTACGTCTGTAAAAAAGAAGTAAAGAAATACTGCAGCAATGAATACAAACCACAATAAATACGGTACCACAAAATATTCTAAAAACGGAATCTTATCGTCAATTGCCGAATGGACCACATAATACCCTTTTGTCACATGTTTCTCAAGATACAGAAACCAAGGCATATAAAGAAATGCATAGGATACAACCCATATGTGTTGATATTTCTTTATCAATGCTTTTGTCTTCTCTTTCAAATTCATACTAGTACCCCTTTAATTTTAATCGCTCTTTAACTCGAGCAGATTATACCACTTTTCCATCTATACAACAATAATTTTCATAAAACCTTAACAATTACTTAGGTAAATACTCGAAGTTGTTCTTTTAATAACTGCGCGGATATGGTTTTTCTTAAATAAGAAGGTTCTCCGTCTGTATGAATTGCCAGTGGTTGATCCATAATCACCGAAACGCTTTCCCCTTGCATCACTGTGATTCCCGGGACGAAGGTATGCCATCCCTTGAACGCAGTTGGCAACAGCATAAGAATCAGAAGTCTTGGCAACCTTGATACGACAATAACATCTAACTTGTGATCATCCGCTTTTGCTTTGGGACAAAATTTTAATCCTCCGCCTTCAAATGGCTGATTCATAATTGCCACAAAATATACGTTTTTAAAATTTTGAACCGACTGGTGATCTAAAAACACCTCTGCATTTGCTGTCTTATCGTGAAAAAGTCGATTAAGAGCAACAAAAACATAACTAAGTTTTCCTAATTTTAATCTGTTGAGAATGTATTTTGATTTGGAAATCGCCACCTCATGACAAATTGCGGCATCAAATCCAATCCCTGCGCTTATGACAAATCTTCTGCATTTCCCCGCTTTGGAAAGCAAACCGATATCTATTTTCTTTATTTCTGCAGGAGAAAGAATAGTATTCAGCGCCTCTAATGGTTCTTTTGAAATTTTCATGGATCTGGCAAAATCATTTCCCGATCCTGACGGGATGTATCCTAACGTTACTTTATTAAAATCTTGAATTCCATTGATCACTTCATTGAGCGTACCGTCTCCCCCCAGTACAATTAGATTATGCTCTTTTCCATCTGCTGTGATCTCTTCGGCAAGCTTTGTGGCATGTCCTACATGATTGGTATGATAATAATCGTACTCTACTTTTCTTTTTAGTAATTCGGGATGAATCTGCTCCCATACCATGCCGCCTTTTCCTGAGCGTGAATTAGGATTGATAATAAATGTATAGTTCATCTTCTGTGCCTTTCCTCTTCCACAACCTGTGGTTATATCCGTTTATTTTCATGTATCCTAAATTATACCATAAAACACATTAAAAACAATATTTCCGATATTTTTCAAAGGCGGATGGAATGGAATATGTTTTCTCGATTTCACCTTGTTTTACAAACAAAAGATCTTCACTGCAATTTTTTTCTAATTCATCCACTTTGATGATATATGCTGTCATGTGCCATTCTACATGACTAAAAATATGTTTTGCGCTCTCGATCTTTTCTACATGAAGGGGATATAATCCAATGGAATTACAATATTCGATCACTTGTTTTCGCGTGAAACTCCCCTCCACATTGGGAAGTTCGTAAAGTCCGGCAAGCAGTCCCTTTGAAGGTCTTTTTCTAATTGCAATGGTATTGGCATCTTTTAGGATCAAAACTGTCTTTTTTTCAATTCGCCGATCTTTGGCCTTTGTTTTAACAGGAAGTTGCCGCTCCATTCCTTTTGCTTTCGCTTTGCATAAATGTTCAAGCGGACATTGTCCACACTTTGGCTCTCCATTGGGAACACATACGATTGCACCTAGTTCAATCAGGCCTTGATTAAAATCGGATGCCGCATCTCTTGGAATGATTTCTTCAATCGCTTCTTCCATTTGTTTTTTTACGGAGGCTTTGGAAATGTCTGACGCATCTGCAAGAAGTCTTGATACCACTCGCAGTACATTTCCATCCACTGCCGGCTTTGGAATTCCATATGCAAAAGAACAAATTGCCCCTGCGGTATAGTCTCCAATTCCTTTTAATGCATGAATTTCTTCGTAGGTTTGAGGAAACACTCCCTGGCGCTCTTCCATAATCTGTACTGCTGCCTTTTGCATATTTCGTACTCTATTATAATATCCAAGTCCCTCCCACAGTTTTAAAAGATGGTCCTCTTGTGCGTATGCCAAAGACTCCACAGTCGGAAGTGCTTTCATAAAACGTTCAAAATATGCTTTTACTGCTTCTACTCTTGTTTGTTGAAGCATAATTTCTGACACCCAAACTCGGTAAGGACTGATTTCTTTTCTCCATGGTAACTCTCTTTTGTTTTCCCGAAACCAATGAACCAGGGGATCCACGCTCTCTTTTAAAATTGGATCTGTCAATACAACTTCTACTTCATCGTTTAATAGGATTTCCTCTTTTGTCACGATACTGTCAAACGCAAGAATCTTTACGCCAGCCTTCTTCGCTTTTTTTAACATCTCCCCAAATTCTGCATGGGTTTCCCTATTAGGAGTGAAATATTTTACATGTTGCATTTGAATCACAAATAAAATATAGGCTTCATACCCTTCTTTGACCGCTTCTATAAGTTCGCCCACGTGTTTGACTGCTCGTTCACTTGGTGCATCTGGAAATTTTACAATTCCATTTGTTTCTAACGTCACACCCTTTACTTCTATAAATGCTTTTCGATCATTCTTTTCGATATAAAAATCAAACCGAGAATTTTTATAGGTTGTCTCCGGTCTTATGATGGCGCCTTCGCCAAAAAGTGCTCCCTTACACAGCCACTCTTGAACCACCTTATTGGGCACTTGCGAATCCATATTGATCATTCGATCTTGCTTTTTTACAGCAATCAAATCCCATTTTGTTTTTCTTTCTGGATTCTCACTTTCCTGCACATAAATCTTGGCTCCGGGAATCAGTAATTCTGCACATCTTCCGGTATTTTTTACATGAACCACCTCTTTTTCGCCTCGAATGGATGCATAGGCGATAAATCGATTGGGTCTTTCTAAAAAGATTGCTTCTTCTATTCTTTCATATCGCATAGTTTCTTTCCTTTGCTTTTTGTTCTATAGTAGATGATAAAACGCCCTGCTGATGGTTCTCAGCGGGGCGTAGTCTGTATTCCTATCATGTATCTTTAGCATAACATATTTTTATAAAACTTTCGACAAAAATTCTTTTAATCTTTCCTCTTTTGGATTTCCGAAAAATTCTTCCGGCGACGCCTCTTCTTTTACAATTCCTTCGTCAATAAAGAGTACTCTACTGGCAACTTCTTTGGCAAATCCCATTTCATGCGTTACTACGACCATGGTCATCCCTTCCTCCGCAAGTTGTTTCATAAGTCCTAACACTTCTCCTACCATCTCTGGATCAAGGGCAGAAGTGGGTTCATCAAAAAGCATAACGTCTGGATTCATTGCCAGCGCTCTTGCAATGGCGATTCGTTGTTTTTGACCTCCTGACAACTGACTTGGGTACTGGTTTGCTTTATCTGGAAGTCCGACACGTTGTAAAAGTTCCTCTGCCTTTTCATCGGCTTCTTTTTGTGTCATAATTCCTAATTTTACCGGTGCAAGTGTAATGTTTTGTTTTACCGTAAGGTGAGGAAACAGGTTAAATTGTTGGAATACCATTCCCATCTTTTGACGCAAACGATTGATATCTGTTTTTTTATCTGTGATGTTTGTTCCCTCAAACCAGATCTCTCCTGCGGTTGGTTCTTCTAAAAGATTTAAACAGCGAAGGAAGGTGGACTTCCCTGATCCGGATGGACCGACAATTACCACTTTTTCTCCTTTCTCGATTGTCTGATTAATTCCTTTTAAAACCTCATGTCCTTTAAATGATTTTTGAAGATTCTTAGTTACGATCACCTTGTGCCAACCTCCTTTCAAAGATTCCAAGTAATTTTGTCAATCCCAGTACCATTACCAGATAGCATGCTGCTGCGATCAACAATGGGGTTAATACATCCCATGTTACAGAACCAATATACTGTGCTGCTTTGGTAAGATCTGTTACCGCAACTACCCCTGCAATGGAAGTCTCTTTGATTAATGTAATAAATTCATTTCCAAGCGCCGGAAGAATGTTTTTAATCGCCTGTGGAATGACAATCAGCTTCATAGTCTGAATGTATGTAAAGCCCAGAGAACGACCTGCTTCCATTTGTCCTTTGTCGATGGATTCTAATCCTGCCCGTATAATCTCTGCCACATAGGCTCCTGAGTTGATTCCAAAGCAAAGGGCGGCCACAAGAACCTCGTTGGAATTTCGGGAGGTAAAGATAAGATTGCTTAAGATCAACAACTGAACAATGGCAGGCGTCGCCCGAATGACGGTGGTATAGATGTTACAAATTTTATTTAACAACCACAGTTTTTTATTATTTACCGATGCTACTTTTATCACAGCTACCAAAAGTCCAATGGCCACTCCCAATAAAATGGCGAGGAATGAAACAATGATCGTAACTTTGATTCCTTCTAAATAAAACAAGTATCTGTTTTCTTCAAGGACAGCCGCATATAACGCATCTGAAATGCTTTTAAAAAAATTAGACATATGTATTCCTTTCTATGATTCTCTCATTTAAAATCACCTCAAAAATCAGTAGACTTATCATGAGGTCTACTGATTTTATAATCTGTCTTGAGTGTATCACTCTTTTTTATTTTTGTACATGATTTGCGGTAAATTCTTCGATTTTTCCCTCTTCGATCAATTTATCAATTACCTGATTGATTTGATCTAATAACTCTTTGTTTCCTTTTTTTACACCAATGGCATATTTATCTTCAAATAAGATTCCGTCTAAAACAGCTAAGGAATCGTTTTGTTTTACAAGTTCTTCTGCTGGAAATTTATCCATAACAATACAGTCTACTTTGTTGTTTTTTAAGTCTTCCGCAGCCTGTGCAAATTTCGTATAACGTTTTACTTCCTTTGCTTCACAGTTGTCTTTGCTAGACACCCAAACATCTGCGATATTTCCTTGTTGTACTGCAATAATTTTTTTATTCAAATCGGAACCTGCCAGTTGTTCCCCTGCAATTTGAACCTGTGGATCGTTTTTATTTACTACAACAACTTCTGTGGAATTTACATACTCATGTGAAAAATCTACCTGCTTTTTGCGTTCTTCTGTCACTGAAACTCCTGCTGCTATGAAATCTACTTTTCCACTGGAAGCAGCTGCCAAAGCGCCATCAAAATCCATGTTTTTAATTTCAAGTTCCATGCCAAGTTCGTCAGCAATTGCCTGAGAAATATCTATGTCGATTCCTACCACTTCATTTCCTTTCATATACTCATATGGTGCAAATCCCGCTTCCGTTCCGACAATCAATTTTTCTTTTGAACCTGCTTTTTTCTCTGTTCCACATGCCATTAAAGATAAGGCACACATTGTAGCTAAAACCACACACAATACTTTCTTTTTCATTCTCATTTCCTCCCAGATTGATTTCTTTATTTCCGATGGATGATCTAACATTTTTTAACTTGTTTTTATTGTATCACTTATTTTTGAAAAATCAAGTATAAAAATGCATTTTATTTCGTTTTATTCGTTTTTTATTCATTTTTATTCATTTATTCTGTGTTATATTCATATTTTTATTCATTTTGACATTTCTATTCAAAAACAGATAAGAAAAATGCACCTCCAAATGTCAGATATCATTGATCTGACACTGGGGTGCACTTTATATACCGCTCTTTTTGATCTCCACAAACCTACGCTGCAAATGCAACTGTAAGTCCAAAATAGATAAATACGATCAAGCCGAGAACAATTCTATAGTATCCAAACACCTTGAAATCGTGATTCTTTATGTATTTCATTAAGAACTTAATTGCAAAGTATGACACTGCAAAGGAAACCACGCATCCGAATAAAAGTAAAAATATTTCCATTGTTTCAAAATGAAATCCGAATTTAAGAACTTTTAAGAAACTTGCTCCAAACATTACCGGAATAGCAAGAAAGAATGTAAATTCTGCTGCCACTGCTCTAGATGCCCCTATCAACAATCCTCCTATGATGGTTGCACCAGATCTTGAAGTACCCGGAATCAAGGCAAGTACTTGAAATACACCGATTCCTATAACCATCGGAATGGTAAGGTCCGATATTTTTCTTACAGCTGGTTGTTTTCCTTTATGCATATTTTCAACTACAATAAAGGCAATACCATAAATAATAAGTGTTGTTGCAACAACTGTATAGTTCATTAAGTGTGCATCGATATAATCATCAAATAGTAATCCTATGATTGCCGCAGGTACGGATGCAATGAGTACTTTTATCCATAATTGTATCGTCATATCTCTTTGCTTACTATTTTTAGAAGGAGAAAATGGGTTTAGCTTGTTAAAGTATATAACAACTACCGCCATTATCGCCCCTAGCTGGATTACAACATTAAACATAGAAACAAAATCTTTTCCGAGATTTAACTTAATAAATTCTTCTACTAAAATCAAATGTCCGGTACTGCTGATTGGCAGCCACTCTGTGATTCCTTCTACAATTCCTAATAATAAAACTTTTAATGCTTCTAACATTCTTTTCCTCCTTCGAGAATAAATTTTTCGATTGCCTTCGCAACTCCCTGTTGTTCATTTGTATCTGTGACCTCATTTGCAACGTCTTTGACTGCATCTACCGCATTGCCCATTGCCACTCCAAGCCCTGCCATCTGAATCATCGTAACATCGTTTTGTCCATCTCCACAAGCCATAATCTCTTCAGGCTTGATTCCAAGCATTGCTCCAAGTTCGAGAAGTTTTACGCCTTTATTTACACCCGCTGCATTGATTTCGATATTATATCCCAATGAATCTACTTGGGTAACGCCTTTTACTTTCTCGATTTCTTTCCATGCTGCATCACGCTCTGAAAGATCCGCAAATAACATTTGCACCTTATCCATATCTTGATTTCTTTCTTTTGCAAGCGCCATAATATCGGGTACTTGTTTTCTGGTAGACTTAAAATATTCCCACATATTTGGGTTATGATGATATTTTTCAAGTTGTTTCATCTTTGCTTCGTCTACATACCCTTGATCTTCAAAATAAATTTCCTGAAGTGCATCATAATGATTTCCGATTTCTAACATTTTGATCGCAAGATCAGCAGACAGCAACTGTTCCATAATGGTACTTTGCTTCTCTACGTCAATAATTTTTGCCCCGTTAGAACTCACTGCATAGCGAACCCCTTGCAGGGAACGTACTTCTTCTGGTATCCCCATAAAAGGTCTTCCCGTTGCAATCACAATGATCACTCCTAGGTCACTTGCTTTTTTTAGAATTTCCAATGTGTATGGAGTAATTTTCTTTTGATCCGTAAGGAGAGTCCCATCAAGATCTAATGCAATCAGCTTTATCTTTTGCCCCATGTTCTACCATACCTTTCATTCCTTTTAAAATTGATACGCTTAATATTGTATCAAAATTTGCGTAATTTAGCAATTTATAGTATAATGGACGAGCAAAATATTTTTATGTAAGATGAACACATCTTTAGAAAGGATTTTACAGTATGAAAATATTCTCGCATCATAGAAAAAAGAACGTCAGTATTTCGATTCATCATGTTGGACGATGCATGGGAGTTAGCCTTTTAACCGCTACCATTATTACAACTGGTTTGTTTAGTGCGCCTTTGCATGCTGCGCCGTCTTCTGGAGAACTCAAAGAAAAAACAGGAGATTTAAAAAATCAAATTCAAGATTTACAAGATCAGCTGCAAACGCTTCGTTCTGAGGTCGATCAGATTGTCTCTCAGGCAGAGGAACTTGTTCGCGACATTGATCAAACTAAACTTGAAATGGCCGATGCTCAAAAAAAGGGAGACAAGCAGTATGAAGATATGAAGTTACGTATCAAATACATATACGAATCCGGCGGTGTTAATGTCATGGAATTGTTGTGTTCCTCAAAGAGTTGGGCAGATTTTCTTAATATGTCTGAGTTTGTTCAGTCCATTAATGAGTATGATCGAAAAATGCTTCAGAGTTTAATTGATACACAAAATCAGATTCAGGAAAAGGGAGAAATGCTTGAAAAACAACAAGCCAAACTTCAGGAGATGCAAAAGCAGCTGGAAGAAAAGAGGACAGATATTGAATCAAAATTATCTTCCGCAACTACAGATTTATCTTACTACACAGAGCTTTTGGAAGAAGTAAAAAGAGCGGAAAGTATGGTGAAACCACCTACTGCTCCCCCAACTCCACCTTCTCCTACGCCTGAAACACCAGCGCCTGATAATAAGCCAAATGTAGCTCCTGAGCAAAAACCGGTAAAACCGGAGATTCCGGTAAATCCCTCTGGGAAAGAAAAATTAGGAAATTTTAAAGTTACTCATTACTGTCCATGTTATTTCTGCTCTGGTTCTTGGGGTGCAAACACGGCTACCGGCACGGTTCCTATGCCTGGCAGAACCATCGCAGTGGATCCTAGTGTAATTCCGCTAGGCTCAAAGGTGGAAATAAACGGGCATGTTTACATTGCAGAAGATACCGGTGGTGCAATTCGTGGTAACAAGATTGACATTTATGTTTCTGACCACACCACTGCATTAAATGCCGGTGTTTACTATGCCGATGTCTATTTGTTTCACTAATCCATTACATAGTTGATTCATTCTTTGTTAAGAGCCGTTGCTCTAACGTTTGATATGCTCCTTCTTAAGGTATACAAGTAAAATTATAAAACTTGTTGCTTAAGAGGGAGCATATTTTATGCCTAAAATAAACGTGTCCGTTCCAAAGTTTTTTAAGAGAATCATAAAAAATGCCACCA
>JAHHTL010000023.1 GCA_020024635.1 Ruminococcus sp. | reverse complement strand
TTTCTATTTTTCCATATTTCCAACTATTTTTTCTAAGTTTTTCAATACTAGGAGTAGCGGAAGAATAAAAATTTCCAACACTTCCCCTAATATCAGAAAATCTCCTCGAGAAAAAATACTGACCAAATTTAACTTCGTCATGCACCAAATCTTTCAGAAATTTCCTTTCCTGCTGGTTTTAATACAGAAAGAAATTCTTCTATACGATCTAATGTAATTTTATTTGTTGGTCCTGAAATGCTAATTCCCCCAATAACATACCCTGTATAATCAAAAATAGGAACGCTCACACACCTAACTCCTACTTCACACTCCTGCTCATCTATAGCATATCCTTGTTTTCGAATCGCTTCCAGTTCTTTTTTGAGCTCTTCTATTGTTGACAGAGTGTTTGGGGTTAGTTTACTTAAGCCCTTTTCTTTTTCTAAATGTACCAGCATTTTATCATCATAATTCAATAACATCAATTTTCCTAATCCAGTGGCATGAAGCGGTGCCACCTTTCCTATATGTTTCAAATTATCTCCATATGTATCTGTACCGTTAACAACATCTAAATATACCACCTCCATATCTCGTTCAATCGCAAAATAAGAGGTTTCACCTGTGACATTAGAAATTTCTAACAAGTATGGTCTTACAAATTCGACTATATTAACACTCGATTTAACCGCATCACCAATCTTACAAAATTTCATGGTCAAACAATATTTTGAAGATTCATCATCTCGATAGACATACCCCATGTCTATCAAAGAAGTTAACAAGCGTAACACAGTACTAGCAGGAAATTTAACATTCTCTGATATTTCTTGTAACTTTAGTGGCATACGAGCTTCCATCATATACTCAATAACTTTGAAAACTTTATTAACAGATTGATTCTTTTGTGTGAATTCACTTTGCATAATAATAATCCTTCTATTTTGAATATTTAACATTATATTTAAAATAGCATATAATATTTATAAATAGAATATCATGTTTGCATAATATATTCAATATATTAACACATTTCCATCACACCTAAAATTTTTTATTTTGTTTCCAATCATTACGTAACCATTTAGCAAGTCCAATCTCAATTCCGCACAGAATCAAAAGAAATGGTGCGGAGATAATTATGGATAATTCCTTTATTGCTGTAAAGTCACTTCCTGTTAAAATAATTGTCATTGGTATAACTGCTAACAATATACACCAAAAAAGTCTAATTCCTCTTTTAGGTTTTTCTTTTTTTGTTACAGTTTCTGCAAGTGCAAGTGATGCCGAGTCTAATGATGGTGCTACAAATCCTACAATCAAAATTAACATAACAATCGGTAAAAAGTATTTTCCTAACGGTAACGTATCGAGTATATTATATATCGCCACTTCTCCAACTCCTGAATTTACTAAAGCTACAACATTAAGTGTATGATCTAGACTCATTTTAATAGAATAACTCCCATTAATTCCAAACAAAATCCAGCCACCTACTGAAATCCCAAGAATTGTCGCTATTGTTACCTCTCTTATAGTTCTACCTTTTGATATTTTTGCAATAAAAATACCCATCATGGCTACATAATTTAAATAAAACGCTTCAAAATAGATTGTCCATGTTTCTGGAAATCCCGAATTTTGAATTGGATCTGTAAATAAACTCATTCTTTGAATATTCTGAAGCATATACCCAAATGAATTAACCACGTTTTTCAATATAAATGATGTTGGACCTACTAGAAACACATATAATAAAAATAATACACATATAATGGTTGTTGTATTACTAACTAGTTTCATTCCCCTCTCTATACCAACATATGACATAATCGTATATACAGCTGTTATTACAACCAAAACCCCTATCTGCATAAGTGGGGTCACTTCCAATCCCGTCATTTTTCGAATGCCAGCTGTTGCCAGTGGAACCGCAAGACCTAAAGAAGAACTAATCCCACCTAATATAGCAAAAACGGCACAAAAATCTATAATCTTTCCTATCCACTTCTTTTTTCCAGGTTTGACCTTTTCTCCTAGCATGGCACAACACGTAACACTCGTCTGAAAAGATCCTACTTTTTTTACATATACCGCATAGGCAATCGCTATTCCCATTACTGCATACACTGATTGATTTGTCATTCCCCAATGAAAGAATTGATATCCCAATGACGCCTCCATAGCTTCAGACGAAAAAGGTACCATTCCTAATCCTGGTGCCTGATAATAATAAGCCCATTCCGTAAATGACCAATACAATGCAGCTGATGCAAGTGATGCAAGAAGCATCATACTTACATAACTGAACATAGAATAACTAGGTTTTACATCGCCTAACTTTATGTTTCCATATTTTCCAATTCCTAGATAAATTGCATAAATAAATGTAGCAAAAAAAACGACTTGAAAAAGTGGTCCTAAAAAGCTAATCATATGATCAAACAGAAAGGAAATGGATTCTACTGTTGTTTGAGGTACAAAGAACATCGCTACAGCAAACATAGTGATAACTACTATTGTTGCTATAATTATGCCTTTCTCTAAATTACCTTTTTTTAATTCGTTCAAAATTTCACCCCTTTTTTAAAAACCAGATTCCTACTATTTTTAAGAATCTGGTCTCCAACTTTCCTTATGCTGTTTCAATCATTTTTGCTTCGTTTACTTTTCTTTTTATTGTCATCTTGTGAAGAACTAAAGATGCAATCAAGCCAATTACCGCACATACTATCATGAAAATAAATACGTATCTATATCCCATGATTCCAGGATTCTTATCAATTGCTTTACCAAGAACGATATACAGATAAATATCCGGGAAATAAGCACATAGTGAAATAAGTCCTGCTGCTGTTCCTGTTACTTTTGCAGGAACTCCTGTTTCATCAATCAACGAAAAGAACACCGCATTTGCACAATAAACAAATGCTCCTAAAGCTACCATGTTTGCTAATGCTAAAATCATCATACTGCTCTTTCCTGGAATCACCATATAAATAAACGTAAATGCAATCATTCCCACAAAAGAATATACCATAAAAATAGACTTAGTTTTACATTTATCTGCAATTTTTCCACCTAAAAGTCCACCTAGCGCAAATAAAACATACGCTCTCAAAATACTTGCTATTGCAACTTGTGATTCTCCCATCTTGAAAATATCCGTTAAATATGGAGTGACATACCCAAATCCAATGTAAATACTCCACATACAGAATGATGCAAGTCCAGCAATCCAAACTGCTGGCATCTTAAATACAACAAACATATCGCTAAATTTAAATGCATTTTCTTCTGTCCCATTCTTATCAACAACCGGTTTTTTGGATGGAATAAGTATCCACGTCAAAACACCTGTAATAACACAAACCACAGAATAAAAGATAATGGTTGCTCGTAATCCTGTAACCCCTTCTCCAAATTTTGCAAATAACGGTACTGTAATAAACCCAAGGATCATTGCTGTCAAACCTTTTCCCAGATACCAATATCCAAACAACTTACCTTGTTCTTCACTTGTACCAAGTTCTTTGACCACACGGATACATGCCGCCCAAAATGTAAATACAGTTGTAATTGCCCACAATGCATGTAATAAAAGTACAATTGGAAATGGCGGAAATGTTGCAAAATAAAATCCAGAAATTCCGGTTGAAATCAACGAAAATGTCATTAATCCTCTGGCTGAAAATTTGTCTGCTGCCCATCCTCCCGGCAAATATAAGATAAAATTCACAATCCCATAGGCACTCATAAGCATACCTAATTGTGCGTTAGTGGCACCAATCGCCTGTTTCATAGCTTCATAATATGTTTCTCTTAAAAATGGTAATCTATAAATCGCACTTCCTGCAATCCCACATACAACTAATATTAAAAATTTTTTTATCTTAGAAGTTTTCTCCATAGCTTTTCTCCTCTACACATTCTCATATGCCCCATACTCCCAGTTCTTTCATCTTTAAAGACACGTTTTTTACATCTACTTTCTGAACTGGAATTTTCTCTTGTAAAGCCATATTTGCTACCAATGCAACACTTTGACCCATGAGCATACACTGAGGCATTCCTCTGACAGATGCGAATGCTTTACTGTCTACAGAAATGCATCTTCCCGCAAAAAGTAAGTTTTTAATCTTTTTCGGAATTAATGCTCTTACTGGAATGGTATAATACCCACTGCTTAGAGCAGCTTCATGGGAATAATGTGTTGTTTTTTCATCCCTAAACACTTCATCCAATGGATTATCACAAGCGACTATACCATCTTCAAACTTCACTCCATTGAATATATCATCATATGTAATCGTATACATTCCTTCAAGTTTTCTTGTCTCTCGAATGCCCACAGCTTGTCCTATAGTTGATAACCAACTATTTTCAAATCCAGGAACATTTTGAATTAAAAATTCTGCAAGCTCAAGCACACGTTTTTTGGCTATAATTGTACCTTCCAATATACTTTGACTATCTGTACCATCGATTCCTGTAACTGTAACCGTGTTGACAAATACTGTGTTTTTTTTATATGCAGGAAGCATATAAATTTGAGGAATTGATTGATGTAATTGTTGTTTTTTTATTCCTTCTTCCGCATATGCCTCAAAATATGGCGCTTCAGAATTTGAAAAAACTTTCTCACAATCAACCTGCTCCATAAAGAATGTTAATGATGCCCCCATCATCAATCCCTCTTCATTTCCTTTTTGGCTCTTTACGCCTGCTCGGTATGCAATCTCTCCATTGCCAGTACAATCAATATAAATACCTGACTTAATCTCCATTGTTTTATTAATCATTACCACTTCAACAGAAACAATTTTATCACTATTCACATTTACCTGAGATGTTATTGTATTTAGAAAAATCTCTACATGTGCTTCCTTTAACATTTCATAAAGGATCAAATCTGCATACTCATGTTTATAAACGACTTCATCTCCAAAATTTTCTAAACTACATGTTCTTCTCTCAGCAACTGGAGGGATATGTTTGTACATTCTTTGAACAAATTCTTCAAAAAAACCTCCCACACTTTGACCTGTTGGGTATCCTGCACCAAGCATCATCCCTGGACAAGATCCCATCACTCCTCCAATTCTATCTTGTACTTCTATAAGGCATACTCTCTTACCAGACATACCAGCTTGCCAAGCTGCTGCAAGCCCTGCTGGTCCTGCACCAAATACCACGATATCTGCATTATATGTTTCTTTTGAACCATTCATAGAATTTCTCCTTCTATTCATACAAGCAACTTGATATTTCTGTAAACACTACACCTAATCCAAACGCTCCAGCATCCGGATAACCTATACTTCGTTCACCGACCGTTCCTGCTCTTCCCATGCGCGCTACAATTTTCTCTGTCGCCTTTGCACCTTCTCGAGCCGCCTCAGCTCCAGAAACAAACAATGCCTTCACACTTCGCTCATTCGCATTTTCTGACCAACTATCTGCACAAGGAACAAGCGCATCGATCAAAGTTTTGTCTCCTACAACCGCTCCTCTTCCAAAAGAACGCTCTCCTGTCGTTTGAATTCCTTTTACAGCTGCTTGCATCATTTCAGCAAATTGGGATTTATTTATCTCATATTTTTCTCCCACATATTTTGCAGCTGCACGAAATGCAGATCCCCATATCGGTCCTGACGCACCACCACAATGTTCCATGATGATAAGAGAGCACTTATCAAGGAACGATCCTATTGTCATATTTTCCTCTGCTACAATTTCTTTCCACTCTCTTTTGAGTTGCCTAAACCCTTTCGCAACGCTCATTCCAAAATCACCATCTCCTGCATGTGAGTCTAACTCACAAAATGAAACTTCATTTCGTATGATACTTTCGCTCATTTTATCTACAATGTACATCATATTATTTATAGTGATTCTATCTTTTTCGATTTTGGCATAACTGCGGTCGGTCTCCACTTTAAAAGAAACATTCTGATCCTCTTCATCTGGTAACTTCACTTCTACATATTTTGCAGGCTCTCTGTATTTTCCAACTTTAAATCCTGGAGCCTCAGATTCGCATGTCAGCAACCATTTTAATTCATCATCCAGCTTAAGGATTGAAACAGATGCTCCTGCCATATCAATACTTGTCATATAGTTTCCTACAAATACCGCTACAACTTTTATCTTTTTTTCATGCAATTTTTTTCTAACTGAATTATTAAATAGATATAATTCCTGTAAAGGAGTTCCTCCAAATCCATTTATCAAAAGTGCAATTTCTTCTTTTGAATTATTACTTATTTTAAGCTCTTCTAAAAGTGCTACTACCATTCTGTCTGCAAGTTCATCTGCTGACACAACCTTTTCTCGTTGGATTCCCGGTTCTCCATGAATTCCAACCCCATATTCCATTTCATCATCAGCAATTTCAAAAGTTGGAGATCCTTTAGCGGGTACCGTGCAGGAAGTAAAAGCAAACCCTATACTACGAACATTATCCGCAGTTTTTTGTGCAACTTGTTTTACTTCCTCTAGACCTCTTCCCTCCTCAGCTGCTGCACCTGCGATCTTATGTACAAAAACTGTACCAGCGACTCCTCTTCTTCCTACTGTATATAAGCTATCTTGAACAGCAATATCATCATCAACTTTAATATAATCAACTTTAATACCATCCTCTTCAGCTAAATACGCTGCATTTTTAAAGTTCATCATATCTCCACTATAATTTTTTATAATTAGAAGCGTTCCTTTTTCGGAAGCAGTATTTTTGATTGCCTGATAAACTTGAATTTGTGACGGAGACGCAAACACATCTCCGCAAACAGCGGCATCTAACATGCCTTTTCCAACAAATCCCGCATGTGCAGGTTCATGACCACTTCCTCCACCGCTAATCAAACTTACTTTTTTCTTGTTAATGACTTTTTTCTTAATAATCTTGTATTTGGGAATAAATTCTATCTCGGGGTGTGCCATTGCAATTCCATTGCACATTTCAGGTACAAAAGTTTCTGATTTATTAATGATTTTCTTCATTGGTACTACTCTCCTTTTGCACACTATACTTGTTTTTTTGCTTTGTATTCTTTTCCGATCAAATCTGCTGTCATCATAGCCGAAGCAACATTTTCTACTGTGATTGGGAACGGCATAGAATGAATAGACTCTTCTGGAATACAAGCTTTTTCAGCTACTTTCATCATATCCGCATATGTGTAATCTTCAACTCCAATGTCTCTAAAACACATCGGAAGTCCTAATTTATAGCAAAATTCCAGTACTTCCTCCATTTCTTCTTTTGGGGCATTTTCAAGAACAAGTTGACATAACGTTCCAAACGCCACCTGTTCACCATGAAAATATTTATGTGTTCCATCCAAAATAGTAAACCCATCATAAATTGCATGTGCAGCAGCTAATCCACCGCTTTCAAATCCTAGTCCTGATAGCAAAATGTTTGTTTCTATAATATTTTCTAAAGCTGGTGTCACTACATTTTTATCACATGCAGCTTTTGCTTTTAAACCATCTTCTAGTAACATCTCATAACAAAGCTTTGCAAGTATGAATGATGCATTTGTTCCTTTTGCCTTTTCGCAGCATCCTTCTCTTGCTCCACAAGGAAGTCCTGCATTTACATTCGCAAAAGCTCTTCTTGTTGCACGTGTTTCAAAATATGTAGCCAAAGCATCTCCCATACCTGATACAAGAAATCTTGTAGGTGCTGCTGCGATAACTGTTGTATCAATTAAAATTACACTTGGACTTTGTTTAAAATAAGCATAATCATCAAAATTTCCATTTTCTTCATACAATACAGCCGAATGACTTGTTGGAGCATCTGTTGCTGCAATTGTTGGTACAATAATAAGCGAATCTCCTTCTGCCACACATTTTGATGTATCCAAAGCTTTTCCACCGCCAAGTCCCACTGTGCAATCACATTTTGTTTCTACAGCCAATTTTTGTAAACGTGCCACTTCTGTTCTTGAACACTGTCCACTGAAACCACCCTCTACAAACTCAATATCAAATTTTTCTGCTGTTGCATTAAGTTTGTTTCGCACACGTTCAACATCATCTTTATGTCCAATTAACAATGCTTTTTTTCCAAATGTCTTTACAAAATATCCTAAATTTAAAATTTCATTTTCTCCCTGTACATATTTTGTTGGACAAATAAATGCTTTTCTCATATCTTTTCCTCCTACAAATATTTTTTATGTTTTAACGCTAAAATACTCTTACATTTTGTTTTTCCAATTCTTTTTGTACCTTTTTGATGTTTACTTCCTTTATGGAACAATTATCACTTACTGAAACTGCAGCCGCTACCCCTGCCCCTTGTCCTGTCATTACGCAACAACTCATATTTCTAAAAGATGCATGTGCATCAATTTCTCCAGAAATCGCTCTTCCTGCCACTAGCAAATTATCAATTTTTTTCGGTACAAGTGCCCTTAATGGAATTTGATAGTATCGACCTGTGGTTGGTAACCATAAGGTTCCATTTCCATCTATAAACTCTGGGAAAATGCCTATAGAATCATAAAATCTAGCTTGATTTCTAACATCTTCCTTTGTCATTTTATACAACCCATCAATTTGCCTTGCTTCTCTTGTTCCCATAGTCATTCCAAAATTTCTTAATCTGGCTTTTTCAAATCCTGGTACATAGGAACGCAACGCTGAAATTGCTTTTAAAACAGCTTTTCTTCCATCTATTTCTGCCTTTGTCAGACTCTTCACATCTGTTGGATCTACTCCTGAAATAAATACTGCATTTAATTGTAATACCTCCCCTTCATCTGAAACAGTACTGTAAGATCCACCATAATCAATGTGGTCCTCTTTCTCTAAACTCCCTTCTTCTATTGCTTTTCTGAAAGGTGCTACAAGGTATGGACTAAACATTTGATCTTCTTTTCCATTGGTTTGCATCTCCCACTCACCTCTCCAATCCGAGTAAGTAGGTTTTAAATCTTCGTTTATATATTCAAGAAATTCTTTTTTATCTACACCGCGACAGTTAAATAACGGTGTCACACTACACAAGCATTCCCTTTTTGTATATGGTGCTCCTGCTAACGCAGCAACATCTCCATCCCCTGTACAATCAATAACTCTTTGGGCTAGAATAGCCTGTCTACCTGATTTACTCTCGATGATTACACCAGTAATTTTATCGTCTTCTACAATTGTTTCTGAAACAAAACTATGAAGCAATGGTGTCACTCCTGATTCAACTAGCATTTTATCAGCAACACATTTGAACATTTCTGCATCAAGAGCTTGACTATCTGACTGACATTCCGGAGTTGCACCTCCAATTTTAAGAGCCTCTTCCTCAAATTCGAATGCAATTCCACCAGCCTCTACTGTGTTTTCATGTCTATACCAAGCGAATCCTTCCACTCCTACTTGACTTAGTACACCTCCAAAACACCCATATCTCTCCAACAACATTGTTTTGGCTCCTGCTCTTGACGCTGCAATTGCAGCTGCAATTCCTGCTGGTCCCCCTCCTGCCACTAGTACATCTACTTCATCTAAAACAGGAATCTTTTTCGCTTTTTCCTCAACATATTTCATATCTGACCCTCACTATTTTATAACTTCACATTAATTGGACTTCCATTAAACCAAGCACATATATTATCACAAACCATGCCAACTCTATATTCCAAAGACTCTTCTGAATAAAAAGCAACATGCGGAGTCAAAATAACATTTTTAGCATGCAACAGCGGATGATCTGCTGGAATTGGCGGTTCCATTTCAAATACATCAATAGCTGCTTTTGCAATCTTTTCTTCATTTAATGCATCTGCTAATGCTTGCGTATCCACTAGTGGACCCCTTGCACAATTTACTAAAATACCTGTTTTTTTCATTGCCCCAATTCTTTCTTTATTCGCAATATGTTTTGTGGATTCAAGTAACGGTGCATGTAATGTTACAATGTCACTCTGAGCAAATATGTCTTCAACTGATTTATACTCTATTCCAAGAGCAAGTGCTTCTTCGTTTTCATACACATCGTACCCGAGAAGTTTACACCCAAATGCTTTTGTAATTTCTCCTACTCTTCTTCCAATTGCCCCCGTTCCAACGATACCTATCGTCTTCCCTTTTAAAGTATTATGCGTATATCCATTTAGAGTTCCACCATTTCTGACCTCTTTATCGTATGGGACAATATTTCTCAAAGCTGCTAGCATCATAGCCACCGTCATTTCAGCAGTCGCATCTGTAGCATATCCTTGTGCATTACAAACTCTAATTTTTTTCTTCTTACAAGCTTCCAAATCTACATGATCTACTCCTGTGAAACCTACTGAAATCATTTTTAAATTTTCTGCAGAATTAATAATATCTGCGGTAAGAGGAGCATTTGCAATAATTAGTACGTCTGCATCCTTGGCACGTTCAATTTTTTCTTCTTTTGTTAATGTTCTGTCACAAAAAACGAACTCATGCCCAGCATCTGTAATTTTTTTTGCTGCCTGCATCACTTTTTCTTTTTTTACCCCTAGCGGTTCTAACATTTTGATTTTCATTTTAATTCTCCTTTTCTAGTTTTAATTATTGGAACGTTGTTTCTGTTTATAGAATATCATTCTGAGTATAGGTTGTCAATTTCATTTTACTTTTTCCACGTTTTTAACATTTTAAAAAGAGATTTTTTGTGTGTTTTTCACAATTTTCATTTTTTAAATAAAAAAAATAGTTTGAACCAGTTTATACTTCTAACTGATTCAAACCATTCTATAAATTTTCTATATTCTAACTAAAAATACAAATAGCCCCATTGCTATAACATATAACACGCAATATTTTAAACCATATTTCATCATTTCATTCTCTTTTGCCTTATGTTCAATTGACGACGCTGCAATCGATATACTTTGTGGTGAAATCATTTTCCCTGCCGTCGCTCCACTTCCATTTCCTGCTACAATCCAGTATTGGTCTAAATTAAGTTTTATTGCTGTTTGTCTTTGAAGATCACCAAACAATATATTAGACGAAGTATCACTTCCTGTGATAAAAGTTCCAATTGCACCAATAAACGGTGAAATTAGTGGAAAAAATTTTCCACTTGTCATCGCAATAAACGAAGCACTTGCCTCAACCATTCCGCTGTAAGTCATAATTTTTGCCAAGCTGACAACAAGGACAATGGTTATAAAACTATTCTTCACCTGTTGTAATGTTTCTTTACATGTAACAAAAAATTCTTTTCTTCTCATCCCCTGAACATAAGCAGTTATGATTGACGAAAAAAATAATACGGTTCCTCCACTTGTGAGCCAATTAAAATGAATCTCCTTTCCATTCTCTCCATAATAAAATTGATAAGACCAGATAAATGGATCTTTTTTCACTATAGGAAAGGCTTGTATCAAAATAATAAACAATAACACAAGCAAGTATGGCAGCCATGCTACAATCGCCTCCTTGCCGCTAATTCTATTTATATCCGCATCAACTTTAGAATCTTCCTCAAATTTATAAATTGTCTTAATTGGAAATACTTTGCACCAAGCAATCAACACCAAAAGTGCACTTAGGGAACCTGCAATTGCTGCCAATTCTACTCCTATATACATTGCTGTCACAGTCTGTCCTATAGCAAAAGCGAGTCCAGAAAGGCTCGATACAGTAAATACTCCGTTTATTTTTGTAATTTTATCTGTTACGATATACACTAATAATAGTGGCAATATCACTGCAAAGAGAAACAACTGTATACACACATTATATGCCAATTTTCCCACTTCAAGTTCTGAAACTTGGGCTAATGTTTGAATAGGGACTCCTAAAACACCAAAGGCTACTGGAACCGTATTTGCAACGAGACAAACAACTGCTGCTTTTAACGGTGCAAATCCCATAGCTATCAAGATTCCCGACGGAATTGCAACTGCAGTACCAAAACCCGCAACCGCTTCTAAAAATCCACCAAATGCAAATGCAATAATTAGCGCTTGTATTCTTCTATCTGGTGAGATACTATATAGCATTTTTTGTATTATATCTAATGCTCC
The DNA here is from genome assembly GCA_020024635.1 of Ruminococcus sp. Taxonomy (GTDB): domain Bacteria; phylum Bacillota; class Clostridia; order Lachnospirales; family Lachnospiraceae; genus JAHHTM01. The sequence goes on along the minus strand of JAHHTL010000023.1, from coordinate 23,655 downwards.
TGTCTTTAATGTAATATTATATACCAAAAGCGCTGCCAAAATAACCCAACATATAGACAATAAAGAATAAACTCCTCCTTCTATAATTGACTGTCCTACATGTTTAATTGACATGTGATACCCGGTATAAGCTATCACTGAAGCAAGCACTACTGCTATGAAACATGCTTTTTGTGAAGCAATTTTTAATACTCCTAAACTTAATAACAACCATACCATTGGAACGAATGCTAATAAAGCTAATATTATATTAATCATTTTGAATTATCCTTTCATTTTTCATTTGTTCCAATAATTAAAACCGTATTTTATTTAATAACTATTTTGTATTAATTAAAATAGCATACTTTTGTATAGTCGTAAAGAGTTTTCTTTTAAATTTTATATTTCACATTGATTTATTTTTTTCTTTGCAAAAGAAGATATGTTTGCAAATGTAGAAAACCTACCACTGATCTAGCGAATGTTTTACCTAAACCTGAACCTTGGATTTTAGATATTATACCTGACAAAAAAGGAAAAACCGCACCAGATTTTTACATCTGATGCGGTTTCACTTATTTCATATAAAACTTTTAATTGCTATACTTAGAAATTATTCCTCTCCGTAAAGAGTAACAAGTTTCTTAAGATAAGCATATCTTTCCATCGCTTCTTTTTCGTTCTGAGCGAACAATTTTTCAGCTTTTTCTGGATTTGCTCTCATAAGAGCGTTATAACGAACTTCACCATTTAAGAAGTCTTGGTATTCTTCGCTCTTAGGCTCTTTGCTGTCAAGTGTAAATTTAGCGCCCTCAGCAGCTGGATTAAATCTGAAGTTATTCCAGTATCCACACTGTACTGCTAGTTGCTCTTCTGTCTGCGCTTTGCTCATACCTTTCTTAATACCATGATTGATACATGGAGCGTATGCAATAATCAAGGATGGTCCTGGATATGCCTCAGCCTCTGCGATTGCTTTTACAGTCTGATTAAAGTCAGCACCCATAGCAATCTGTGCTACATATACGTAACCATAGCTCATTGCAATACCTGCAAGGTCTTTCTTCTTTGTTTCTTTACCACCTGCTGCAAACTGTGCTGTAGCACCTGTCTTTGTAGCTTTCGAAGATTGTCCACCTGTATTAGAATAAACCTCTGTATCAAATACCATGATATTGATATCCTGTCCACTTGCTAATACATGGTCAACACCACCAAATCCGATGTCATAAGCCCATCCGTCACCACCAAAGATCCATTGTGATTTTTTAGCAAGGAAGTCTTTGTGTTTCAATAATTCTGCTTTTTCTGTACAGTTACAATCACATGCCTCTAATGCTGCAACAAGTTTGTCTGTTGCTGTACCATTTGTAGCACCACTTGCAAATGTATCAAGATACTCTGCTGCTGCTGCTTTGACAGCTTCATTTTTTGCAGACTCAGCAAGTTTTTCAGCGTAACCTTTCATTCTTGCTCGAATTGTATTTTGTGCAAGAAGCATACCATAACCAAACTCAGCATTATCTTCAAACAATGAGTTGCTCCATGCTGGACCTTTTCCTTCTGGAGTTACTGTATATGGTGTAGATGGAGAAGAGTTCCCCCAAATAGAAGAACATCCTGTTGCATTTGCAATGTACATTCTATCACCAAATAACTGTGTGATCAATTTTGCATAAGGTGTCTCACCACAACCTGCACATGCTCCTGAGAACTCAAGGAGTGGCTGTTTGAACTGGCTTCCTTTTACAGATGCCTCTTTGAATTTTGTAACAACTTCTGGTTTCACTGGAATCTCTGTACCAAAATCGAAGAAGTCTTGTGAACCTGCATTCTCTTCAAGGTTCTTAAGCTCAAGCGCTTTTTCACCCTTCTTACCTGGGCAGACATTTGCACAAGAACCACATCCTGTACAGTCATATGCTGAAACAGTAATTGCGAATTCCATTCCTGGCATACCAATCATAGGAATTGTCTTCATGCCTTCTGGCGCTTTTTCTTTTTCTTCTGCTGTCAGTGCTACCGGACGGATAACTGCATGCGGACATACGTATGCACAACGATTACACTGAATACAATTGTCTGGATTCCATACCGGAATATCAACAGCAATTCCACGTTTTTCATACGCAGATGTTCCGGATGGTGTAGAACCATCTACATACTCATCAAACGCAGATACTGGCAATGTATTTCCTTCTTGAGAATTAACTTTTGCCTGAATATTTTTAACGAAAGAAATCGCATCTTCTCTTCCATTCTCATTGATTGCTGGTGTTGCAAGTCCTTCGTCTGCTGCATCTTTCCAACTTTCTGGAACAGCTACTTCAACAACTTGTTTTGCACCTGCATCAATCGCGTCATAGTTCATCTGAACAATCTTATCTCCCTTTCTTCCGTAAGTAGCTTTCGCTGCTTTCTTCATAAGGTCGATTGCTTCTTCCTCTGGAATGATGGCTGCAAGTTTAAAGAATGCTGACTGAAGAACTGTATTGATACGTCCACCAAGTCCAATTTCTTTACCAATCTTAATTCCATCAATTGTATACAACTTGATTCCGTGATTTGCAATATATGCTTTCACTTGTCCCGGTAGATGTTTTTCAAGTCCTTCTAAATCCCATGGACAGTTAAGAAGGAAGGTTCCTCCATCCACTAATTCTTGAACCATATTATATTTATTTACATAAGATGGGTTATGACAGGCTACAAAATTCGCTTGCTTAATCAGGTAAGTGGATTTAATTGGCTCTTTACCAAAACGTAAGTGAGACATTGTCACACCACCGGACTTCTTAGAGTCATAATCAAAGTAAGCCTGTGCATACATATCTGTATTATCACCTATAATTTTGATAGAGTTTTTATTTGCTCCTACTGTACCATCTGCTCCAAGTCCCCAGAACTTACAGTTAATCGTTCCTTCTGGTGTTGTAACAAGTGGGGCACCTGCATCCAAAGAAAGATTTGTAACATCATCTTCGATACCGATTGTAAAGTTATGTTTTTCTGTATTTTTATATACAGCAACAATCTGTGCTGGTGTCGTATCTTTTGATCCCAAACCATAACGTCCTGTCTGAATTGGAACTCCATCAAATTTACTTCCTTTTAATGCTGCAACAACATCAAGGTATAATGGCTCTCCAAGTGCTCCTGGTTCTTTTGTACGATCAAGAACAGAAATTCTCTTTACAGAATCTGGAATAGCATCGATCAACGCTTTTGCTGAGAATGGTCTGTAAAGACGAACTTTCACAACTCCAACCTTTTCTCCTGCTGCCATTAGGTAATCAATTGTTTCTTCAATTGTATCACAAACGGATCCCATTGCTACGATTACAGTCTCGGCATCTTCTGCTCCATAGTAGTTGAAAAGTTTGTAATCCGTACCGATCTTTTCATTTACTTTGTCCATGTAGTCCTGAACAATTGCTGGGAGTGCATCATAATATGGGTTACATGCCTCTCTTGCCTGGAAGAAGATATCTGGGTTCTGTGCAGATCCTCTTTGACATGGATGATTTGGATTCAGTGCATGTGCACGGAACTCATCGATCGCATCCATATTTACAAGATCTTTTAAATCTTCATAATCCCATGTCTCAATCTTCTGAATCTCATGAGACGTTCTAAATCCATCAAAGAAGTTGATAAATGGTATCTTTCCTTCCAATGCTGCACAATGGGCAACTGGTGTAAGGTCCATAACTTCTTGAACACTTGATTCACAAAGCATCGCAACACCGGTCTGACGACATGCATATACGTCTGAATGATCTCCGAAAATAGACAATGCATGACTTGCAATTGCACGAGCAGATACGTTAAATACTCCTGGTAATAATTCACCTGCCACTTTATATAAGTTAGGAATCATCAGAAGTAATCCCTGAGAAGCTGTAAATGTAGTTGTCAATGCTCCTGCTGCCAGTGAACCATGCACAGCTCCTGCCGCTCCTGCCTCTGACTGCATCTCTGTAACCTGTACTGTTTGTCCGAAAATATTTTCTCTACCTTCTGTTGCCCATTCGTCAATGTGCTCTGGCATAACAGATGATGGTGTAATCGGATAAATCGCTGCAACTTCTGTATACGCATAGGAAACATGAGCCGCTGCCTGGTTACCATCCATGGTCTTCATTTTTCTTGCCATTTTTTGTTCCTCCTTAAATTTACATTGTAAAACTATACCTTGTTCACATGTACGATTATTATATCTCTAATCTCTCTAAAAGTCCATAGAACTCATTTCAAATCATTGTATATTTTCCCATACCAAATGTTTTTTATAAGCATGTATTATAACTAAATCAGAATTAAAGTTGTTTTTCTTTATTTATTTTTTTACTTTTTCTCAAATAAACAAGTAGGATTGTGCTTAAAATAACCAGAATTCCAGCCAGAAGCTGTGAAACCGGTAATCCTATCCCCGGAATTAACAACTGATCTGTTCGAAGTCCTTCGATCCACACTCTTCCCAATCCATACCCAAGAAGATAAATTAAAAATAGTTCCCCATCAAATTTCTTATGTTTTCGATAGAAAAATAAAATCACTAAAATGATAAGGCACCAAATTGATTCATACAAAAAGGTTGGATGAACTTGAATGTAATGAATTCCATCAATGACCACTTCATTTTCTAACATCTTTTCTGTAATATCACTTCTTCGAACGGCATCCTGGGGAAGTTGCATAGCAAATACAGAATTCGTATATTCACCAAATGCTTCTCGATTAAAGAAATTTCCCCACCGACCAAGCATCTGTCCATTTACAAGAGCCATTGCGATAGTGTCCAGTATTAAAGGTGCTTTCAATTTCTTAACGTGTGCGCAAGCAAAAACGGTAATAACCGCAGCAATCACACCTCCGTATATAGCAAGACCGCCACCTCTTAGGTTGAATATTTCCCAAAGATTATCCTTGTAAGAATCCCAAGAAAAAACGACATAAAATAATCTAGCCCCTAAAATTCCGCAAAACACTCCTACAAGTCCCATATCCAAATAATTTTCTGGATTTTGTCCTGTCCGTTTTGCTTCTTTGCAAGCGATCAAAAATCCAAGTAAAATAGCTGTTCCTATGATTGCGCCATAATACGCAATTTCTAATCCAAATATAGAAACCGATTTTCCAACATGTTCAAGATAAATTCCAAGGTTCGGAAAGCGAATGTCATAATGCATTTTGTTTTCTCCCTTTCTCTTTTATTTTCTCTTATTTTCTAAGGGATTTTAAACATTAAAACGGAACATGATAATATCTCCGTCCTGAACAACATACTCTTTTCCTTCCAGTCTGACCAGACCTTTTTCTTTTGCTGCCGCGTGCGTTCCACAAGCCATAAGATCATCGTAACTTACAATTTCAGCACGGATAAATCCTCTCTCAAAATCCGAATGAATCTTTCCAGCTGCTTGTGGAGCTTTTGTTCCTTTTTTAATTGTCCATGCTCGCACTTCAGGTTCCCCTGCTGTAAGATAGCTGATCAATCCAAGCAAATGATAACTTGCCTTAATGAGTTTTTCAAGTCCGGATTCCTCCAACCCAAGATCTTCTAAGAACATTTTCTTTTCCTCATCATCTAGTTCCGCAATTTCTTGTTCTATCTGTGCACAAACAACAAATGTTTCAAAACCTTCTTCTGCTGCATATTTCCGTACTGCCTGTACCCCTTCATTTGACGCTCCGTCATCCGCAAGATCCTCTTCGGTAACATTTGCCGCAAAAATAACAGGTTTGTACGTAAGAAGATTGTAGCTCTCTAGTAATTCTTGTTCTTCTTCATCATTTGCTTCAAAACTCTTTGCAAGGCGATTTTCTTCTAAATGTTCTTTTAATCTTGTCAGAAGCTCTAATTCTTTTGCAGCTGTTTTATCGTTTCTTGCTACTTTTACAGTCTTTGCAATTCTGCGCTCCAAAATTTCAATATCTGAGAAAATAAGTTCAAGATTAATCGTCTCGATATCACGGATTGGATCAATACTTCCATCCACGTGAACAATATTGCTGTCTTCAAAACATCTTACTACATGTACAATTGCGTCTACTTCTCGGATATTTGCTAAAAACTGGTTTCCAAGTCCTTCTCCTTTGGACGCTCCTTTTACAAGTCCGGCAATATCTACAAATTCAATGGCTGCAGGTACAATTTTTTTTGTATGGTACATTTCCCCTAGAACATCTAATCTATGATCCGGCACCGTTACCACTCCTACGTTTGGATCAATGGTACAAAATGGATAATTTGCTGATTCCGCTCCTGCCTTTGTTAATGAATTAAAAAGTGTACTTTTTCCTACATTTGGTAGTCCCACGATTCCTAATTTCATGTGTTTTTTTCCTCTCTTCTTCTATAATTTTTAATCATGTGTTTCCATCAAAACGACTGTTCCAAATGGAATCGTAATTTTTAGTTCTTCTTTTACAATTTCATTGCTTACACACAAGCTATTGTATGGTGTCAAAGCATGGTGACTTAGTGGATATTTCACTCCCTGTATTCCAAAATCTTCCACTGTTGCCCCTAATGGGAATACCGAAATATATTTCCCAAATGCCTCCTCTTTTGATAATGTAAAGTCTCGATCCAACAGACGAATGCAGTTATGCGCATCTATAATTCTGGCATCTACTTTTGCATCCAGTGCAATCTTTAGAGACTGCACATTAGCCCAAAAATGATCTTGTCGTTTTCCCGTTGCCCCTAATATAAGAATATTCTTTCTTCTAAGATCAATACAAAGTCTTAATGCAATTTCTGTATCAGACGCATCTTTCACCTGATTAAATTCTCGGATCGGAATATTGGTTTTTTCTTTGTAGTAGCGAACAACTTCCTCCGGAGCACTATCAAAATCGCCAACAATATAATCCGGTTTAATTCCATGCTCGTATAAGAAAACCAGACCTTTATCTACCCCAATAATAAACTCCGTATCTTCCTCTTTTAAGATCGGCAGCACAAAATCTGAATCTAAATCTCCTCCGCTGACGATAACTGTTCTTTTATTCATATTCTTTAAATATCTCCACAAATCCTTCTACGTTATTGACAATCTCTCCTTTAAAAACAGCAGATCCTGCAACAACCACATCAACACCTGCGTCTAGCACTTCTCTGACATTGGACTGATAAATTCCACCGTCTACTTCGATCAACGCAGTTAGGTTTCTTTCTTTTAACATTGCTTTTAACGCCCGAATTTTATCGAGTGATTCTGGAAGAAAAGCCTGTCCTCCAAATCCTGGTTCTACACTCATAATCAAGAACATCTCTGCCTGATCAATGATTGGAAGCAATTGTTCTACTGGTGTGTTTGGCTTAATGGACACCCCTGCTTTCATGCCACATGCGTGAATTTTATCGATCGTGGCTTTGATATCCTCACAAGCTTCTAGGTGAACCGTTAAAAAATCGGCTCCGGCTTTTTGAAACTCCTCTATATAGCGGATTGGTTCTGTAATCATAAGATGAACATCCATCACCTGCTCTGCCACTCCTTGAATGGATTTTAATACTGGCATTCCAAATGAAATACTTGGAACGAATAATCCGTCCATAACGTCAAAATGCAAAAATTCTGCGCCATGCTCATAAGTTGTTCGAATCTGTTCTCCTAATACTTTAAAATCTGCGGATAGTATAGATGGAGCTAAAATTTTATTCATAATCAATACCTCTTTTTTTCTTGTAGTTCTTGATACATTTCCAAATAATCTTCATATCGAATGGTATGAATTTTTCCTTTTTCGAGTGCATCTTTCACCGCACATCCTGGCTCATGTACATGATCGCACCCTTGAAATCTGCACAATCCTTCATATGGTTCAAATTCCCGAAAATAATACTTTAAGTCACTTTTTTCAAAATCATTTACATAGAGAGAACTAAATCCAGGTGTATCCATAATAAATGTCTCTTTGTCAATCGTAATCAATTCTGAATGTCTTGTAGTATGCCTTCCTCGCGCAATTTTCCTACTGATCTCGCCTGTTTCCATTTTTATATCTGTCTGAAGACGATTGATAATAGAAGATTTTCCAACTCCTGAAGGCCCAGCCACCGCTGTAATCTTACCGCTAAGATGGTTCTTGATTTCTTCCATGTTTTCTTCTAATAATGCACTACAAAACAAAACCGGATATCCACAGGACTGATAAATTTCTTTTAATTTCTCTATTTGCGATTGTGTTGCAATATCTTTTTTATTAAAACACAAAGTTACAGGAATCTCTTTTCGTTCCATCATAATCAAAAAACGATCCAGCAAGTTAAAGTGTGGTTCTGGTTCTGTGACCGCAAAAATCACCAGTGCCTGATCAATATTGGCCACTGCCGGTCGAATCAATTCGTTTTTTCTAGGAAAAATCCGAACAATGTTTCCTGTCTTTTCTTCCTCGTTTAAGACTTCGATCTCAACCCTGTCACCTACCAGTGGTTTCACTTTATCTTTTCTAAAAATTCCCTTTGCTTTACACTCATAAACACCGGATTCTACTACGTAAACGTAGTAGAATCCGGCAATTCCTTTTAATATCTTTCCTTGCATAAATTAACTATCCTACTGGACCTCCTCCATCAATTGGTGGCTCTGGAGTTGGCGGTTCTGGTGTCGGTGGATACGGTGCTGGTGGTTCCGGAGTTGGTTCCGGTCCCAAACTTACAACAAAATCAACAACTGATCCTTCTTCCATCTGACTTCCTGCCGCTGCTGACTGCGTAATAACATACCCACTCATAACGTTACGATCATATCTCGTTGTGACATTTCCCACCTTTAAGCCAGATTTCTCCAACGCCGCTCTTGCGTCAGATTCTGTTCTTCCATTCAAAGCAGGTACGGTACTCATTTTAATTTTTTTCCCTTTGCTTATTACAATATTCACAGCAGAATCTTTTTCTAATTTTTTACCAGCTTCCTCTGACTGTGAAATAACAAGACCTTTTTCATACTTGTCACTGTATTCTTCGGTTACGCTTCCACAACGCAGTCCCGCCTCTGATAGAGCTCCTTTTGCCTGTTCTTCTGTTAGTCCTGTCAATTTTGGAACGGTACTATCTTGTGTTCCCTTACTAACCATAACAGTAACTTTCGAACCTTCTTTTACCTCAGCCCCTGCTTTTGGTGATGTCGTGATTACTTTCCCTTCTGGAATGGAATCATGGAACTCGTATTTTACTTCTACCGAAAGTTTCGCATCTGTGAGCATCTCTTCTGCTTCTTCTTCCGTTAGATTTAAAACATCTGGTACTTTGATTTTCTTATCCCCTTTTCCAAGGCTGACTACAAGCTTAATCTCTGTATTTTCGGGAACCTTTTTTCCACCTTCTGGCGTCTGTTTTATTACCTGACCTTTCTTGTACTTATCTGAACTTTCTTCATGTACAATCTGGTATCCAAGATTTGCATCATTTAAAATCTCGATCGCTTCTTTTACTGATTTTCCAACAACTTTCGGAACTGCAATTGTTTTTTTCCCTTCATCTTTTAGTATTTTATTTCCACCAAACTTGAAAAGTCCTGTTGCCTTTCCAACCATAAAGATGGCTCCAATCGCAATGACAACTGCTGCAGCAATCATTAATATCTTTGTAATCTTCTTTACATTTGAGTCTACACTATCTGGCGATCTTCTTGAGTATTCATCATCATCGTCGTAATCATCATAGTCATCGTCGTATTCGTCGTCATATTCGTCATCGTCATCCTCATACTCATCATCTTCATATCTTCGTTGTTTGATTCGCTCAACTTCTGATTCTGACAACACCACGGTTTCATCTGTTACATTGGCATAGGGTGACATATTAACAAATGTTCCTTCCGGATCTGTTAAGGACCGCTTTAAATCCTGAATGAGATCTTCGCAATTTAAATATCTTCGTTCTGGATTTTTCTGTGTACACTTCATAACGATACACTCTAGACTATATGGAATATCTGGTACCTCTTCTGCCGGTGAAACAATGTTCTCCTGCAAATGCTTAATTGCTACAGAAACTGTCGAGTCTCCGTCAAACGGCACATGTCCTGTGATCATTTCGTACATGGTAATACCGGCAGAATAAATATCACTTTTTTCATCTACAATCCCACCACGAGCCTGCTCTGGGGAAGCATAATGTACTGACCCCATAACGCTTGCACTAATTGTCTTTGTCGTAGTCGTAGCATGGGCAATTCCAAAGTCTGTAACCTTTACTTTTCCCTCTTTTGAAATGATAATATTTTGTGGTTTAATATCTCGATGGATAATATGCTGCTTATGTGCGGCTTGAATTCCGGTTACCATTTGTATGGAGATACTAACCGTTTCTTTCGGTGTCAATCTTCCCTTTTTTTCTATATATTCTTTTAAGGTCACTCCTTCTACAAGCTCCATTACCATGTAATAGAGCCCTCGATCCTGACCAACATCATAAACATTAACCACATTTGGATGCATAAGTCCTGCTGCCGCCTGTGCTTCGCTTAAAAATTTCTGAATAAAGACTTCATCTGAACGGTAGTCACTTTTCAAAACTTTAATCGCAACAAAACGATTCAACTTATGGTCTTTTCCTTTATACACATCCGCCATACCTCCGGCGCCGATCTTGCCAAGGATTTCATAGCGTTTTCCTAGAAATATTCCCTCTTTTAACATACACTCACCTCATCTGTAAATGGTTCTATTAATACAATACCGATATTGTCTGTACCACCATTTTCTTTGGCAGCATCTACAAGTGATACTGCAGATTCTACAATATCTCTTCCCCCTTGTATAATATGGAACAATTCATCATCCTCTACCATATTGCTCAAACCATCTGTACACATAAGAATGATGTCCCCTTTTTTTAATCTGTGTTCATAAAAATCAACGTCTACATTTCCTTTTGCACCAATTGCTCTGGTGATAATATTTTTATCCGGATGATACTTCGCCTCTTCGGGTTTAATCCCACCTAAACGAACCATCTCTTCTACAAGAGAATGATCTTTTGTAAGTTGCGTAATTCCTTGATTGATAAGATACAGTCTACTATCTCCTACATTTGCAAAATACATCATTTGATTTACAATCGTAGCAGCAACTACCGTTGTTCCCATTCCTTTAAGTTCTGGATCTTGATTTGCCTTTTTAATAATTTCTCTATTGGCAACTTTGATTGCAGAAACCAGCGCTTTTTCCACATCCTCGCTATTTGACTTTTCTAATTCACTGATCACCGTCTCTACTGTATACTTTGAAGCATAGTCTCCCGCTTGATGTCCTCCCATCCCGTCTGCTACCACAAACAGGTTTTCTAAAGGCCCAATCGGATTGTCCGTTGTATAGACATAGTCTTGATTTACTTTTCGTACCATGCCTACGTCGGTAACTGCAAATGTTTTCATCATATTTCTCCTTTATTCGCTGCAGGTCTGAACGTAACGACGTCTTAACTGACCGCAGGCGCCGTCAATATCTGCGCCCATTTCTCTTCTTATAGTAACATTTATTCCGCTTTTTTCAAGTTTATTTTTGAAATTCAGAGCACTTTTACGACTTGGCTGCTCGAAATCTCGTTCTTTTATTGGATTTACCGGTATCAAATTTAAATGGCAATTTCTTGGTTTTAAAATCTCAATCAGTTCTCTTGCATCTTCTGCAGTGTCATTGACTCCATGCACCAGACTATACTCAAATGTAATTCTTCTTCCTGTCTCTTTGAAATATGCATCGCATGCCTCTAACACTTCTGATAGTTCAAATTTGTTCGCAACCGGCATCAATTTTTTTCTTTTCTCCTGGGTTGCTCCATGAAGTGAAAGAGCAAGGGTAATCTGAAGATTTTCTTTGGCAAGTTCCAACATGTTAGGAACAATCCCGCAAGTCGACACGGTAATATTTCTCTGACTAATGTGCAGTCCATGTTCATCCGTAAGGAGTGTCACAAATTTCAGAAAATTATCGTAGTTGTCTAACGGTTCTCCTGTCCCCATTATAACAACATTGGAAACCCTCTCTCCTATTATTTTCTGGATTTGGTAAATTTGTCCCACCATCTCTGATGCCGACAAATTTCTTACAAGTCCTCCTATCGTAGAAGCACAAAAGCGACATCCCATCCGACATCCCACCTGAGAAGAAATACAAACGGAATTTCCGTGTTTGTATCGCATAAGCACACTTTCCACAACATTTCCATCCTGTAATTGGAACAAAAATTTATTTGTACCATCTAACTTGGACTGTTGACGTTCCAGCATGGTAACTGGAAGAATTTCATATGTTTCTCCTAATTTTTCTCTCAAATTTTTAGAAAGATCTGTCATCTCATCAAAATGATCCACTAATTTTACGTGCAACCATTCATAAATCTGCTTGGCACGAAATTTCTTTTCTCCAATATGTTCTATTTCTTTCATCAGTTCTTTATATGTATATGCACGAATATCTTTTTTCATCTGCTGATTCTTTTCCTTTTTCTTTCTATAAATGACTATTCTTTTCTACAAAATTTTGCAATGAAAAATCCATCGCTGTCATGAATTCCAGGCAACAACTGAAGACAACCTGACTTCACTTGTGTCTGTAATTCTTCACATAAATAAGGTTCTAGGGGATCCGATACAAAGTTTGGATGTGTGTTTAAAAACCACTTCACATTTTCTAAATTTTCTTGTGGGGTAATGGTGCATGTACTATAAACCAATGTTCCATTAGGCTTCACATATCTCCACACCGTATCTAGGATTTTTCTTTGTAACATTGCCAATTGTTCTATCTGCTCTTTTTCTGTTTTATATTTCAAATCTGTCTTTTTCCCAAGCACACCAAGTCCAGAACATGGAAGATCTGCAATGACAACATCCGCTTTTTCTATTGATTCTTCCATAAGCGCTGTTGCATCTACTTGTTTTGCACAGATATTTTGAAATTGCATGCGTTCTATATTTTCCTGAATCAGTCCCACTTTATATTCTGTGAGATCTCTTGCTTCTACCTGTCCGGTTCCACAAAGAAGATCCGCCATATGCATTGCTTTTCCTCCCGGCGCTGCACAGACATCAATCACGTAAGCCTCTTTATTCGGAGCCGCGACAGATGCTACAAGCATGGAACTAATATCTTGCACGGTAAACAAGCCTTGCCAGAACCCTTCTACATCCCCTAGATGATCATACCCTGAAATTTTATATGCATAGGTCAAATAAGGATGGCGTTCCCATAAAATTCCTTGTTTTTCAAACATTTCTTCCAATTTTTCCGTAGAAATCCTACTGGTATTGCAACGTATGGTTACTGGATTTTCTGCTTGAAACTCTGCCAACATCGTTTCGATTGTTTCCATATCATAATTCTTTTTCCACAGTTCTATGATCCACTTTGGCATAGAATATTTCACAGAAAGTGCTTCCAATGGATCTTTTGGCCAACGAATTGTTTCTCTACTTCTTGCCACATTTCTTAACACACCATTAACAAACCCACGCAGTGTTCCAAATCCCTTTTTGACTGCTAACTTCACTGCTTCATTGCATACCGCTGAATCTGGCACTGTATCCATATAATAGAGCTGATATACTCCACTTCTTAAAATTGCTCTGATTACCGGTTTCATTTTAGGAACCTTTACTTTCGAAAACTGATTAAGGATGTAATCAATCTCAATCATATGTTCCAAGGTTCCCTCCGTTACCCTTGTAATAAAAGCTCTTTCCTTTTTATCCATATACTGGTATTTATCTAGTACATTTTTTAATGCAATATGACTATAAACTTCATGCTCTGTAATATCTAGCAATACTGCCAGAACGATTTCTCTTTCATTTATTGGTTTGCCCATAAATTAGTCTCCGTCTCTTCTGTTTGCTGTGATTAAAAGTAGTCGTAAAAATTGTAATATTGTAGAGACAGCGCTTGCAACATAAGTAAGGGCTGCTGCCTTTAAAACTTTTTTTACGCCTTTCATTTCCTCTTCTCTTAAAATCTGTGTGCTCTGTAAAATCTTAACGGCTCTTTTAGAAGCATTAAATTCCACCGGTAAGGTCACAATCTGGAACAACAATGCACTTGAGAACAGTAAAATTCCAAGATTGATCAAAAACATTGCACTTCTTCCATTTAGAAACATTCCAATGATGATCATCGGCCAAGAAATGGTAGAACCAAAGTTTACAACCGGAACAAGGGCTCCTCTTATTTTCAAAGGAAGGTATGCCCTTTGATGTTGAACTGCATGCCCACATTCATGCGCCGCCACGCCAATTGCTGCAACGGAAGTAGATGAATAGGTGGAATCCGACAAACGAAGTATTTTATTTCTTGGATCATAATGGTCTGTTAATTTTCCTGAAACGTGTTGTACACTCACATCATAAATACCATTTGCGTGCAGAATTCTCTCTGCCGCTTCTCTTCCTGTCATTCCTTGATTACTGTAAACTTTTGAATAGCGATTAAACATGCGGTTTACTCTTGCTGATGCGATAGAACAGATTATCACTCCTATCAACACAAGAATATATGTGGAATCATAATAAAGCATCTTTATTCCTCCTTGCCAAATCTTGTTCCTTCTGCCAGTGTATATCCTCTTAAAAATGCACTCGTTTCCATTCTTTTCTTTCCAGGAATTTGAAGTTCATATATTTTTAAAACTCCCTGTCCCGTTTGAACAGAAAAATACTCTTTCGTCACCTCTGTCACAGTTCCCGGTAATGCGGACGTAGTTTCTTCTAAAAGGGCTTTTGCTTTCCAGATTTTCACCACTTTCTTGCCCCACTGTGTGTAAGCACTTGGCCATGAATTCAAACCTCTTACCAATCGCTCAATAACATCTGCCGGCTCTTTCCAGTCAATATCCCCCATTTTTTTATCTAACATTTTTGCATAAGGTGTGGTCGTCTCTCCTTGTGGAGTACGCTGGATAGTTCCGTCCTCCAACGCCTTTAGCGTCTCTACACAAAGCTTTGCTCCTGCCTGTGCTAATTTATCATGAAGACTTTCTCCCGTTTCTTCTTCGGTCAAAGGAACTTCTGTCTTTAAGAGCATATCTCCGGTATCCAGTCCTTCATCCATCTGCATGGTCGTAACTCCAGATACCTTTTCCCCACGGATTACTGCCCACTGAATCGGCGCTGCTCCCCTATATGCCGGAAGTAAGGATGCATGAACATTGATGCACCCATAAGGAGTCATGTCCAGAATTTCTTTTGGTAGAATCTGTCCAAAGGCTACCACAACCATTCCTTCCGCCTTGTACTTTTTTAATTCTTCCACACACTGTGGCTCCCGAACTTTCACTGGTTGAAACACTGGAATGCCATGTTTTCGCGCCACTTCTTTCACTGGGGTAAACTGCATTTCCTTCCCTCTGCCCTTTGGTTTATCAGGCTGCGTCACAACAAGACAAACCTCATGTCCTGCCGCAATCAGCGCTTCTAATGTCCCCACTGAAAAATCCGGAGTTCCCATAAAAATAATTCTCATCTTATAGCTCATCCTCCCCTGCGAGTGTGTCATGAAGTCCATCTTCTACTCTTCCTGTGTATAATTCTCCATGAAGATGGTCAATTTCATGGCAAAGAGCTCTTGCTAGAAGTCCTTCTCCTTCTAATTCAAACTCCTTCATGTCTTCGTCAAATGCTCGTACTTTTACGTGATCTGGTCTTGTCACAATTCCCCATTTTCCAGGAACACTAAGACATCCTTCCTCTCCGGTTTGCTCTCCACTTGTCTCCACAATTTGAGGGTTGATTAACACAATTGGGCCTTCTCCTACATCTATCACTACGATTTGTTTTAAAATCCCAACTTGAGGCGCTGCAAGCCCCACTCCGAAATTTTCATACATGGTTTCCAACATATCATCAATCAATATTTGGGTACGCTGTGTTACCTTGGTTACTTCCTTACAAGCTTTTGTTAATATGTCATCTCCGATAACTCTGATTTCTCTAATTGCCATAACTGCCTCCTACTGTATTTCTATGTTCTATTCCTGTAACTATACACTGGCTTAAATTCCTCTGCTAAAAAATATTCATTGGATTAAAGTCAAATTGAACTCGTATGTTTAAATATCCCGGATTTACTTCGATATATTTTTCCAAATAGTTCTTTACTTTTACTAGTGTATCATATCTTTGTGCTTTGAGATAGAGCACTTTTCGATAAACATCGTTGATTTTTTCTATTCCAGGTGTCGCAGGACCTATAATGTCTATCTTTTTCTCCTTATTTAATCGGTCTGCAAATTCTTTTAAATAGCGGCATCCCATATCCAGCAATTGAAGATTTTCACTGGATAAAAGTACCGCAAGAAGACTCTCACAAGGCGGATACCCCATCAAATCCCTATATTGAATCTCCTCTTGATAAAATGCTTCGTAATCTTGTGCCGCTGCTGTCTTGATTGCATAATGTGTCGGGCTGTAGGTTTGGATAACTGCTTCTCCTTTCTTTTCTCCTCTTCCCGCACGGCCTGCCGCCTGAGTTAGAAGTTGAAACGTGCGCTCCCCCGCCCGATAATCATCTGCATACAAAGATAAGTCCGCTGCTAACACTCCTACCAATGTTACATTCGGAAAATCATGGCCTTTTACAATCATCTGGGTTCCAATTAAAATCTGCGCTTCTCCATTTGCAAATGCGGAAAGAATGGATTCATGTCCGTCTTTTTTTCTTGTAGTATCCATATCCATCCGAAGTACATGAACACCTGGAAATCGCTCTTTTACTATTTTTTCGATTTGTTGGGTTCCCGCTCGGAATTGTCCCAAATGAACGGAGCCACATTGTGGACAACAAGAGGGCTTTGTCTCTTCATGCCCACAATAATGACAAACCATCTTTCCGCTGTTATGTAGAGAAAGTGCCACGTCACAATGGGGACATTTTACTACATATCCACACTCCCTACAGGAAAGAAATCCAGAATATCCACGGCGATTTAAAAACAGCATAATTTGTTCGTTTCGTTCCAAACGCTCTTCCATTAACGTTTGAAGTTTTTCACTTAAAATTGACCGATTCCCCTTTTTTAATTCTTCCCTTAAATCTACAGTATATACCTCTGCCATACTATGGCGTCCTGTACGATTCATCATCTCAAACAGCTTATATTCTCCATTCCGTGCTCGATACATCGCCTCCATAGAAGGAGTGGCGGATCCTAGAATCACACTTGCCTGTTCCATATTTGCACGTGCAATTGCAGTTTCTCGTGCATGATATCTTGGAATCTGTTCACTTTTATAGGTGGATTCATGTTCCTCATCAATCACGATCAATCCCAATTGCTTAAACGGTGTAAATAATGCGGATCTAGGTCCGATCATCACATCAATTTTCCCTTCTTTGGCACGCATCATCTGATCCGAACGTTCGCCTGCAGATAATCTGGAATTCATAATAGAAACCCGATCCCCGAATGTTCGATAAAATCGGAGCACTGTCTGGTAAGTCAATGCAATTTCCGGAATAAGTACAATTGCCTGTTTTCCCAGTTCCACTACTCTTCGTATCATTTCGATATAAACTTCTGTCTTTCCACTTCCTGTCACTCCATGAATCAAATAAGTCCCACGGATGTCTTTTTCATAGTCTGACCAAAAATCTCCTATGGCATTCTCTTGTTCCTTTGTATATGTAATCTGGATATTTTCTTTTGTTCCTTCCACTGGATTCCGATATACCTGTTTGCTTTCCAACGCAACAATCCCCTGTTCTTGCATTGCCCGAATGACGCTTAAGGTGATGTTTAATTTATGGAGCACCAATTCATATTCCAATGTAGGCTCATCTAATAATGCCGCAAGCAGTCTTGCTCGTGCTTTTTGATTTTTATGCAAAAAATATTCTAGCTTTTCTTTTCCTTCTTCTTCACTTAGTAAAAGGCGAACGCGTTTTTTTACCTTTGCCTTTTCCTTTTGCTTAATTGGAAGAACCGTCTTTAATGCTTGGATCATAGTTCCCCCATACTGTTCTTTCATCCATGCCGCAAGCGCCACAAGTTTTCCTTCGATTTCCATACTATCAGAAACAATCCCACTAATTTCTTTTATTTTGGAAGGATCATACTTACATTCATTTCCCAAACAAATGACATATCCTTTCGTGGATCGATTCCCTCGCCCGAATGGAACCATCACTTCCATGCCTACAGACAGTTTCCCTTCCAAATTGGAAGGGACTGCATATTGGAACACCTTATCTAATTTTTCATGTGTGATATCTATAATTATGTCTGCATACATGTGTTACACGCTCCTATTTTTTCCTTTAAGATAGATTCTATGATTACTTTGTCATCCATAAGGATCTTTTTCCCTTGAATCTCTTGATACTTTTCATGACCTTTCCCCGCAATGACAATAATATCACCTTCTTTTGCATTTGTGATTGCATAGCGGATAGCCTCTTTTCGATCCAAAATGGCAATGTATCTTCCTTTTACGTTTTGAATTCCCGTGCAAATATCTTCTATAATCTCTTCCGGACGCTCAAATCTTGGATTATCTGAGGTAACAATTGTAACATCAGCCATCTTTCCTGATACTTCTCCCATCTGAAATCTTCGAAGTTTGGAGCGGTTTCCCCCACATCCAAACAAGGCGATCAATCGCTTTGGCTGATATGCTTTCATGGCGCTAAGAAGATTTTTAAGACTCACCGCATTATGGGCATAATCCAAAACTACCGTATATCCTTTCGTCCCTTCTATGATTTCTGTTCGTCCTTTCACTGTTACAGTCCGAAGCGCCGTTTGAATCACTTCATTTGGAAGATGATAATATGTGCCAATTGCAATCGCTACTAAAGCATTGTACACACCAAAAATCCCTGGAATGGACAATTGTACTTCCATTTTTGTACTTCCTTCTATCTGACAAACAGTTCCTAGACTGTCTCCTTGAATAACGGGTTTCATATCACTGGCATAAAAATCTGCAGCATTTGAAAACCCATAGGTGACTATCCTACATCTTACATCTTTGAACATGTCACAAAAACTAGGATCGTCTACATTGGCTATGGCACATTTGCACTGTTGAAACAACAACTTTTTGCATTGTTTATACTGTTCAAAATCTGTATGCTCTCCCGGTCCTATATGATCCGCTGATAAATTTGTAAACACTGCAATTTCAAAGGTAATTCCAATGGTTCGTTTTAGCATCAATGCTTGAGAAGACACTTCCATTACTACATATTCACATCCTTCTTGAACCATTCTTTGAAAGTAGTGATGAAGGGTCAAAGATTCTGGTGTGGTATTCAACGCTGGATACGTTTCTTCCCCTATGATTGTTTCAATCGTACCTATCAGCCCTGTCTTATGCCCTGCCAACTCTAATATCGCCTTCGTCATATAGGCACAAGTCGTCTTTCCTTTGGTTCCCGTGATTCCTATGATTTTCAATTGATCTGCCGGATACCCAAAATAGGCTGCCGCCATGAATGCCAATGCAGCTCTGGTATCTCGAACTTGAATCTGTGTCACTGGGTATGGAATTTCAATCTCTTGTTCTGTCACAATTACCGCTGCCCCTTTTAAAACTGCATCTTGAATATAATGATGCCCATCTGCCTTCACTCCTGTAATACAGACATACACGGAATCTTTTTGTACCAAACGTGAATCTTTTTCCAATGTGGAAATTTCTATGTTTGTGCTTCCTTGGATCCGTTTGTATTCGATATGTTCCAGCAAATGCTCAAATTTCATGTAAGACCTCCGTCATTTTTCATGATATCATATTTCCTGCTTTTACAACTGCATCTTCTCCAAATTTTGTGCGGATTTCTTCCAATGCTTTATTCAATTTTTTATGCTTCTCATCAAATGGCTTTTGTATTTCTAGGTCAAACAGTGACATCTGCACAGGCTCTGATGCGGCCACCAATTTAGATGTCCGAATTCCAAGAAGACGAAAGGCTCTCCCATCCCACAGTTCTTGAAATAATTCTACTGCTGTTTGGTGAATAATTTTCACATCATCTGTTGCCTTACCCAACTGCTTCTGGTGAGAAACTGTTTTAAAATCATTGTATTTTATTTCCATACTGATCATATAGGCTTTTTGGTCTGCTTTCCTTAACCGTCCGCTTACCCCCTCTGCCAAATGTGAAAATGCCTCTTTTGCTTCTTCCAAAGTTTCTAAATCTTCTTTAAATGTAGTGGATTTTCCAATTCCCTTTGCCTCTTGTTTTTCTGAATGTACTTTTGAGTCACAGATTCCATTGGCAAAATTCCATAAGGTTTTCCCATGACTTTTCAAGTGAAGACAAATGAGTTCCGGATCGGACAAAGCCAAATCTCCTATGGTATTTATTTCCAGTTTCTTTAGTGTATGCACGCTCGCTTTTCCTGCCATATAAAGTTCCCCAATTGGAAGGGGCCACATCTTTTTTTGTATCTCCTCCGGATAAAGCGTATGTACTTTATCCGGTTTTTCAAAATCAGATGCCATTTTTGCCAGTACCTTGTTGGTGGAAATTCCTATATTTACCGTAAAACCAAATCTTTCTTTTACACCATTTTTAATCCTATTTGCCCCTTCTTCGGGGGAAGAATACTGATGCTTAATTGCTGTAAAATCCAGATAACACTCATCTACACTGACCTGTTCTATTTGATCGGTAAAGGTACGAAGATACCCCATAAGTTCTGTACTTTTTCTTTTATACAGCGTATGATCTGGTGGAACGCTTATTAAATCTGGACACTTACGAAAGGCATTCGCCGCAGGTTCCCCTGTACGAATGCCATATTTTTTGGCAGGGATCGACTTTGCTACCACAACTCCTCGGCGTGATTTTTGATCCCCACCTATAATTGCCGGAATTGTACGCAAGTCAATCTCTGACCCTTTCTTTAATTCTTCCACAGCCGTCCAACTTAAAAAAGCGGAGTTTACATCAATGTGAAAAATAATGGATGTCACGAAATCAGTTGTCCTTTCAATTTAGCATTTAATTTTCCATCAACAACATCAATGATGATTCCATCCCCCCTGCCTACATTACCAGCAAGGATAAGCTTTGCAGCAAGGGTCTCTACATTCTTCTGTAAATATCTCTTCAGTGGTCTTGCTCCATACATCGGATCATAGCCACCTTCTACAATAAATTGCTTTGCTGCTTCTGTCAGTTCAATATAGAGCTCTTTGTCTTTTAATCTTTCATTGACGTCATTAATCAATAGATTAATAATCGCACAAATGTTTGCTTTCGTCAATGGCTTAAACATGATAATTTCATCCAGTCGGTTCAAAAATTCTGGTCTAAAATGTGTTCGTAGTTCATTCATGACCATGTCTTCATTTGCATGATCTATGGTTCCATCTTCCTTGATTCCTTCAAGCAAGTACTCGGCTCCTAAATTTGAAGTCATAATAAGAATGGTGTTTTTAAAGTCTACTGTACGTCCTTGGGAATCCGTAATTCTTCCATCATCCAGAACTTGTAACAAAATGTTAAATACATCTGGATGTGCCTTTTCAATCTCATCGAACAATACGACAGAATATGGTTTTCTTCTAACTGCTTCTGTTAACTGACCACCTTCATCATATCCCACATATCCCGGAGGTGCTCCAATAAGTCTGGATACAGAAAACTTCTCCATATATTCACTCATATCAATGCGGACCATATTATTTTCATCATCAAAAAGATTTTGTGCAAGTGCTTTGGCCAGTTCTGTTTTTCCAACACCGGTAGGTCCTAAGAATAAGAAAGAACCAATTGGCTTCGTCGGATCTTTGATCCCAGCTTTTGATCGTAAGATTGCCTCTGTTACAAGCTCTACTCCCTCCTCTTGACCTACCACTCTTTTGTGTAGTGCATCTGCTAGATGAAGAGTCTTGCTTCTCTCACTCTCATTTAATTTCGCAACTGGAATTCCGGTCCATCTAGAAATAATTTTTGCAATTTCTTCCTCGGTTACAGCTTCATGCACAAGTGAAAGTTCTTTTTGTTTCACCTTTTCTTCTTCGGCTTCTAATTGATTTTGCAACTGTGGAAGTCGTCCATATTGAAGTTCAGCTGCTTTATTTAAATCATATTCTCGTTGTGCTTTTTGGATGTCTCGATTGACTTGTTCCATTTCTTCTCTTATTTTTTGGACACGCTCTACCGACGCTTTTTCATTATCCCATTGTGCTTTTTTTCCTGCAAATTGCTCACGAAGTCCTGCAAGTTCTTCCTGTAAATGTTCCAATCGTTCTCTACTTAAACGATCCTCTTCTTTTTTTAATGCTTCTTCTTCAATCTCCAACTGCATGATTCTTCTTCGCAGCTCATCAAGCTCTGCGGGCATAGAATCTAACTCTGTTTTTATAAGAGCACATGCCTCATCTACAAGATCAATTGCCTTATCTGGAAGAAATCGATCTGAAATATATCGATTGGATAAGGTTGCTGCTGCCACCAGTGCGCTATCTGTAATTTTTACTCCATGGAACACCTCGTATCTTTCTTTCAAACCACGAAGAATAGATATCGCATCCTCTACTGTTGGCTCATCCACCAATACAGGTTGGAATCTACGTTCCAATGCCGCATCTTTTTCAATATATTGACGATACTCATTCAATGTAGTTGCACCAATACAGTGAAGTTCCCCTCTGGCAAGCATCGGCTTTAGCATGTTTCCTGCATCCATTGCTCCATCAGTTTTGCCAGCTCCTACAATCAAATGTAATTCATCGATAAATAAAAGGATTCTTCCATCACTATTTTTTACTTCTTCTAGAACTGCTTTTAATCGTTCCTCAAATTCCCCTCGATATTTTGCACCGGCAACCAGCGCCCCCATATCTAGAGAAAATACCGTTTTATCTTTTAATCCTTCTGGAACGTCTCCGCGAACAATACGCTGTGCAAGTCCTTCCACAACTGCTGTTTTACCAACTCCAGGTTCTCCAATCAGAACCGGATTATTTTTGGTCTTACGAGAAAGAATCCGTACCAAATTTCGAATTTCATCATCTCTTCCGATTACCGGATCTAATTTTTGTTCTCTTGCACGCTCCACAAGATCCTGTCCATATTTCTTCAACGTGTCATAGGTAGCCTCTGGATTATCGTTGGTTACTCTTTGATTCCCTCGAACGGTTGATAATGCCATGAGAAAACTATTTCGATCAATTCCAAATTCTCGATAAAGATTTTTTAATTCTTTGCTTGCGTATTTTAAAAGAGAAAGGAACAAATGCTCTACAGATACATACTCATCCCCCATCTGCTTTGCTTCATCTTCTGCATGAATGAGTACATTATTAAGATCTTGGCCTACAAAAACCTGACCTCCTTGCACCTTTGGGCGCTTTTCCAAAAGTTCTTCCACTCTATTAATAAAAAGCGTTCCTTGAATGTTCATTTTTTCAAGTAACTTTAAGATCAGGCTGTCATCCTGTGTAACAAGTGCATACAATAGGTGTTCTTGAGCAATTTCCTGATTTCCATAATCATATGCTGTTTTTTCACACGTCTGAACTGCCTGTAAGGAATTCTGTGTAAATTTATTAATATTCATAAAATGACCTCCCCTTGTTATTCATGATACTTGTTCTAGTAACAATATAACAATAACACCGCTTGTTAGCACTGTCAAGGGGTGAGTGCTAATATTTTTGTTATTTTTTTGCAAACCCTTTAGAATCAATGGTTTGCAGTCTTTTG
>JAHHTL010000022.1 GCA_020024635.1 Ruminococcus sp. | reverse complement strand
TAAAATGAATCATATAGGGGCAATACTTGCTTTTTCTCCTTCCTCATGTTATACTACGAAATTGTGTAAAGCTCATAAAAACAAGGTCTTAAGGGGCTTGCCGCCGATTTCCGGCGTAAAATGAATCGAGTGTTCGTGACCTTCCACTCGTAAAACAAAACTAAAGGAGAATCAAATAATGAAAAACACAAGTAAGAACAAAGTGCTGTTTATGGCACAGGCAGCCATGATTGCTGCCGTTTATGTAGTACTAACTGTTATGGGAGCTGCTTTGGCATTTGGAGAAGTGCAAGTTCGATTTGCTGAGGCATTAACTATTCTCCCAGTATTCACTCCTGCCGCAGTGCCGGGATTGTTTATTGGCTGTCTACTAGGTAATATTTTGGGTGGCGCAATTGTTCCTGATATTATTTTCGGTTCTATTGCAACTTTGATTGGCGCAATCTTAACATGGACATTAAGAAACAAAAGCAAATACCTTGCTATTCTTCCGCCAATCCTTTCAAATGCAGTGATTGTTCCATTTATTTTAAAATATGGTTATCAGTTACCATTTTCTATCCCATTCATGATGATGACCGTTGGAATCGGAGAAATCATTTCCTGTGGAATTCTCGGTCTACTTCTTTACACAGTACTTAACAAGTATAAAGTCGTAATTTTTAAAACAGCAGCATAACATACAAAAAGAGGGTGAGAACCATACTCTGGTTCCCATCCTCTTTTTATTTACTCTAAATATCCAATATAAATATTTCCCTGTGCTTCCATCTTTTCTTCCATATCAGACACATAAAGGCTATGTTCTTTTCCATCTTCTGGATCAAGGTAATACACTCGCTCTAAATCATAGCCGGTAATCAATACCGCATGGTCTTTTTCCATGATTGCAATGACCGGTCTTCCAAGATTTACGACATAGAAAATCTGATCCAAGCGGCTTCCGGTAAGATCTGTTTTCACTCCGTTAAACTTTTTCATGTAAGCTTCGGCTGCTTCTAATGACGTTTGGTTATCTTCTTTCTGAAAAGCATCTATTTGTGTATCACATACAAGAAGTCTGTTTCCTTTTTGCCAGATATAGGACTGACGATCCGAAATCACAACTCCCGACTCTGCTTCTGCTTTTTGAATGGCATCCCCTGCTTTTGGGTAAATTCCTCGTAGTGTTCCCAATGCATATACATAAAATTGCTCTTCCAAATCTGTTTCATTTTTTTCTAGTGTAATCACTCCATTTCCGTGTTCCTGCTTTGGACGAAGAATCTTAACCGTATTTTTCAATTTGCCTCGATTTACTTTAACCATACTCTGGTTGCCTTTTTCCTCTGTATAATAAAATCCTACACGTTCCTCAACTTCAACCGGTTCATCGCTACAACTAATGTAATCTGATTCCGTATCAACATATTGCCCATCTGCTTTTTTTACACGATGGATGGTTACTTGATCATTCACGATTTCAATGTCTTGAATATAGGTATTTTCTTCGGAATATTGCTTTATTACTTTTCCTTCTTTATTTACGATCCGAATCTCATACATCGGAAGAATAACATCTCCCGTCACACTCTTAGACTGATCTTCCTCTTTTTGCAACCCGTAAATAAAATCTTCATCAATAAAACCTAGCGGTTTGATGCGTTGCCCTTTTTCTGGTTTCACTTCGTAATTCGTGTCATTTTTAAGATTCATGACTTTGATTACTCCATCCGAATCACTCGACTTACTTTCTAAAAATGCCAGAAGATGATTATCCTCAGAAATTGCATATTGTCCGTCTTTCATATCTTCTACTAAAATTTTCTGTTTGTTTTTTTCAAGATCTGCCTTCAAAAGCTGTTGATTGGATAAAATATACAGTAAGGAGTTACTATGATCATAATAGATCCTATCTCCTAACTCTTGTTTCGCCATCATAAAGCTTTTATTACTTGGGATGAATGCCTTTTCCTGAACAATATTATTTTCCGCATCATAATAGTAAATATCGGCTCCCACTTCCCCTTCATGGCGTCCTCTGTTCATGTATCCATATACAACAAACACTAGATTTCCTTTTTCATCTTGATTGATAATCTGGACACTATGCTGTGCATACTGTCCTCTTTTATCATGTCCTTCTCTGTTTGCAAAACTAAAAACAAGTGCAATTTTATTTCCCGCAATGTCATAAGACCATAAATCTCTTCCTGTCACAAAGGCAATGGCAGTTTCATTCTTATTCTCTACTACCTGAATATCCGGCGATACATTTCCTAATCGTATCCCCTCTTTGGTAAAGGAGGATGGATCTGCATCAAACACCTGTTCCAGTGTTCTATCAAAATTTTGAAGATAAATCCCCTCTTCCGAATAGCGAACTCGATAAAATTCCCGCACATGATATAGGTCTGCCTTTGATTTTTCATTCACCACACTGACTTGATATGTTGCCAACAATGATGTATACACAGAATTTGCTTCTTGTACACTCCATTCCACAGTTCCTAAGATCTCTGGTTGTGTGTTTCTCCATGTAACATTGGAAAGATCCGAAGCAAGCGTGACATGTTGAAAAGAATGAGGGTCTTGAGTTCCATCTACTGAAAGTTCTTTTGCAACCACATCATTATTATCTTTTCCAAGAAAGGTACTGTCATGAAAGGTTCTTGCATGTTTCAGACATTCCACAACCGAAAGCCCTGTTGGTCTTATAATTCTTGTATAAAAATAAACGGGTCCTTTTTTTCGTTCAAGCCGTACTCTTAAGACCGCTTCCATCTCTGTCTTTTTTAGAGCTTTGCTCAGTTTCAATGTTGCATTTTCCTGTGTGAAATCCTTTACTTTTCCTGACGCATACACCTCTTTCCCATCCATGGAATACACATCATAAAAAATGTCAGAAATTTTATTCCCATCCGCCTCAATCTGCATCTGAAGATTTCCATTTTTTTCAATCGGTGTAATAGAATCTCGCATTGATGCAACATTCATCTCATTTACATAACCTTGTAAATGATTCACTTCCTCCCCTTTGACTAAAAAAGAAACCCTAGGCAATGTCGGATCACCTAAATCTATCCTTGCATCATCATTTCCATGATTTGTAATCAAACTGCTGATTAAAATTGTCAACAGAAAAATAATTGTAAGAACCCCTGCTTTTATAATCCTCTTTTTTTTCATTATTTTTCTCCCTCTTCCAACAGTTTTCCCAAGGTTGGTTGGGCATGCAAAAATTCTCTGCATGTTTGAATTTCGATTTCTGCCTGTTTATTTTTCTTCCCTGTTTTCACAGCACGCAACAGTATGTTTTTGGGAGTATGCTCCATATCAATAAATTCTAACACCTGTGTCTCGTATCCTGCTGCTTCTAAATATTTGGCTCTAAGTCCATCTGTTACAAGTGCAGCAAACCGTTCCTTCAAAAGTCCGTAGTCCATAAGAGGCGCCAATTCCTCTGCATAAATCTGACCATTTAATTCATGTTGGCAACATGGAACTGATAAAATAACCTGTGCATTCCAGCCAATTGCTTTCGCAAGTGCATAGTCTGTGGCAGTATTGCAAGCATGCAGTGTAACAACCAGATCAACTTGATTTACCCCTTCATAATCTGCAATATCTCCTACAAAAAACGATAGCTTGTGGTATCCATATTTTTTCGCAAGTTCATTACAGTGTTGGATTACTTCTTGCTTTAAATCTAACCCAATCACTCGAATGTCATAGTTCTTTAGTTCATGCAAGTAATAATATACTGCAAATGTTAAATACGATTTTCCACATCCAAAATCAAGTATCGTAAGTTCTCTTCCCTTTTCAAGCTTTGGCAAGATATCTTCTATAAACTCCAAAAAACGGTTGATTTGACGAAACTTATCAAAACGTGCTCTTACAATCTTTCCCTCTTCCGTCATAACACCCAAATCTTGCATAAACGGAACTTGCATCCCTTCTTGAAGAATATACTGTTTTGTACGGTTATGCGACATCACAGTTGCCGTCTTACGCTCTTTATTTTTCTTTTTCTGAATAGTCACTTTCCCCTTCTTGCTAATCAACACCGTATAGGTTTCTTTTGCTGTAGTCATTTGCAATTGTCGGAACCCAGCCATATATTGTATCACTTTCTCCACAGTCTCTTTCTTTTTTAGATTTTCATGGAATGCCTGTGTCTTTGTAAAAGATTCCAACTGAAAGAATAACTGCCCTTTCAGTTGCACTGGTCGCACCTTTACTTTAAGGATTCCCTCTTTTGAACGGGAATGACTCATCACTGCCTGTATAAATTCTATATTTAAAATTTGTTCTAATAATATTTTAAGTTCATCCATTTTAATTGTAATACTCCTCTATTGATAGATAAAACTGAATTTCTTCATTCTTGTATTATTGTAATGCAAAATAGATGCCTATGCAAGGTTGAAACGTTGAAATAAGGACAGCATCTTTTATATGACGCTGTCCTTACCTCCTTTTAATTTACTTTTGGAAATTCAATGGTTACTTTAAATAAGTCTCCATCTAAATATAAACGAAATGTTCCACCTTGTATTTTAGTCAAACTTTTTGCAATGGAAAGTCCCAATCCACTGCCTTCCGATCCTCTGGAAATATCTCCACGGATGAATCGTTCCGTTAATTCATCTGCCGTAAAATTAAGCTGTTGCTTGGAAATATTTTTTAATGAAAAAATTACTTTCTCATCTTGTACATTTAATTCAGAGTAAACTCTTGTACCTGGCATCGCATATTTTAAAGCATTAGTATAAATATTTTCCAAAATTCTCCACAACCTTCGGCCATCTACATGAATAATCACAGGTTTCTCCGGAAGTTTTTGTATGATCTCTAAGTTGTTTTCTTCAAATTTTTCCGAGAGTTCTCCTTCTGTTTGATTAATCATCTCGACAAAGTTCACATCCATATATTCTAGTGTAATATTACCACTTGATACTTTTGACGCCTCTACCACGTCTTCTGTAAGTGTTTTAAGACGCAGTGACTTTTCACTTAAAATTTCCAAATACCCTTGAATCTTCGGATTTTCAAAATGCTCTCTTTTTAATAGATCTACATAATTAATAATTGAGGTAAGTGGCGTTTTAATGTCATGAGACACATTTGTAATAAGGTCTGTTTTTAATCGTTCACTCTTCCTTGCGTGATCCACTGCTTTGTGAAGTCCCTTGGCAATATCATTGACCTTTTCCGCAAGTTCTTTATTCTCGCCTTTTAATTTCTCTGTTGAAATCTGATACTCCATATTTCCTTTCACCAATTCTTCAATTCCTAATCCAATCTGTTTTTTCACAATGGCATTTTTAAAAAACAAACTTGCAGAAACCAGATCTAAAAGAATCATTCCAAATAAAATAAGAATTGATAGGACATTTTTTTCAGAAACAAAAATCCAGACCCCCCAATGAAATGCGATAAAAGCCGTTAGCATTATGGTTGTTTTTGAAACTCTCGTTCTTCCTTCCCAAAATATTTTCAAGTTTTCACACAGATAACACAAAACGCTATTTTTCCACAGAACTTTTGCTTTGATACGCTTGACTAGACTAAAATAACCTACCAAAAAACAGCAAGTCGAAAAAAATACCAACACTGTCGTAAGGATGTAATCTGACGAGCTACTATAGGTATGTCCTATTCCTACTGTCATAGATGTAATTTCCCCTGCATACTCAAGCTGTCTTCCCTTCACTGCGGTCTCAATCGGATTTCCGAACATCAAGGAAATCAAGCTATACGGAATCCCCCAGGCTAACAAAATTGAAAATGCACTCAGTTCCGTTTTCCAATTATCAAACGTACAAAGGATCCGTTCCCCTTTTTCATTCTTTTTTCCAATGTTTGCAGTCAGCCATACAAAACAAACCAGCAATAAAATAAATTTGATAATCACAGAAAAGAGGACTCTTTTTAGTCGTGGAACAAAATAATTATAATCCTGTTTATAATCATAAAAAATGTCTTGGATTGGATATGTCATATCTATGGCTGCCGCAAAAACGTAATCGGATTTATTTCCTTTGTAATAGGATTGGATTACGTTTCTCCAATCTCGTTTGTAAATTTCCATATTGGTATCAAAATCAGACAACTTTTCATCCACTATAAGATACTTTCCCTGCTTTGTCTTTAATTTTGCAATACTGGAATTGAACTCATTAAAATTTTTATATGCACTGTTGTTGGTATATACATATTTTTTATTTTTATCAACTAACATATAGGTAAAATTTGTGTTACCTTCTTCCCATACATCATCCGATGTGCGATATTTCTCAATTTCTGTTTTTACTTGTGTAATTGTCTGTCGCAGTGCTTCGTATACTTCCGATAATTTTCCATTTAACACTTGACTATTATTGACTACATCTAGAATATTTTCGGCTCCTTGCGGCTTATATTTTTCTGTCAGCGTATATGGAAATCTCCAGAACGCTTCATACACTACAGTGTCATTTTCATCCGCAATTGAAAATTCACAGTCGGATGTGGTCGGTAAATAGGACTCTATATCACTTAAAAATGCGTCTACCGTCAAATCACTATTATCCAAATGAAACTTTCCGGAACGAAACTGTTCTTGAAATTCATTGAAATAATAGTAGTGATATGTATTATCTGGTTTTTGACATACAATCACTGTATCGTCTCGAAGAGACTCATCGGAATACATCTCTCCCCAGTTATCTATCTGACTGACTGTATATGCTAATCCATTTTTATTTTCTCCTATAATTTCTCCGTCTTTCACATACTCCAAAACATCCACTAATTTATTCGGATCATACTTTCCTTCTGTTTCAAAATTATACTGAAACTGTATATTCTCCATGACATTTCGAATCGCGTAATGAAACAAATCTTGAAAAGAGGTGGATTCTTCATAGGTTTTTCCAAAATCAGCCCCAGAAGTGATCTGATTAACATCTTGGGGACATTTATACAAAAATAGTACATCAAAACTGATTGCCAACACTAATATATTGATGAATACAATCAGCATCCACTTTATAATCGTATCTTTGTTCTGACTTTTCATACCCGTCTTATTATTTTCTTCCATAAAACTCCTTCTTATTGTTTTTCTATCTTATATCCAACTCCCCACACAACCTTTATATATCGAGGTTCTCTTGGATTGATCTCTATCTTTTCTCGAATATGCCGAATATGAACTGCAACGGTATTATCTGCCCCAATTGCATCTTCATTCCAAATAGATTCATAAATCTGATTAATAGAAAAGACTTTTCCTTGATTTTTTGTTAGCAGTAATAAGATATTATATTCAATTGGTGTAAGCTTCACAAGTTCTCCATCTACTGTTACCTCTTTTGTATCATCATTAATCGAAAGTCCCCCAGTCTCATATACTTTTTCACTTGATATTCCAGATTTTCCTCCTAACTGGGTATACCTGCGTAATTGAGACTTCACTCTTGCAATCAACTCTAATGGGTTAAATGGCTTTGATACATAATCATCTGCTCCCACGTTTAATCCTAAAATTTTGTCAACATCCTCGGACTTTGCTGATAAAATAATAATTGGGATCCCCATATTTTCCCGGATTTTTATTGTCGCGTGAATTCCATCTAGCCTTGGCATCATAATGTCCAATATCAAAAGATGTACACTTTGCTGCTGTAAAATCTCCAAAGCTTCTTCTCCATCATATGCTTTTAAAACATGGTATCCTTCCTGACTTAAATAAATCTCTATTGCATCTACGATATCTTTATCATCATCACATACTAAAATATTATACATTTTCATCACCTCACTTATAGTATACATGATAGACGATATTTTTTAAAACCCACCTTAGAAAATCTTATGATTTTCTTAATAAGTTACAAACCTTTTCAGAAATCAACCATATAATAAAATGAATTTAACTTAAACAGGAAAAGGAGTCGCTTATGAACATGAAAGGGCTTGATGTAAGTGAATTCCAAGGGATTGTTGACTGGGATGCGGTAAAAGCGTCCGGATATGAATTTGCTATGATCCGCGCCGGATATGGCTTTGGAACGCTGGATAAACAATTTCAAAGAAATGCAGAAGAATGTAATAGAATCGGACTTCCTTGTGGCGTTTATTGGTTCTGCTATGCCTTAAATGCAGAAACTGCAAGACAAGAAGCTGAGGCCTGTTTAAATGCCATTGCCCCTTATCGGCTAGATTTTCCAATCTGTTATGACATTGAACAGCCTACCATTAATTACGCACGTGAAAACGGTGTGACCGTTACAAGAGAATTGGCTATCCAATTTGTTACCTCTTTTTGCAATCGCATCGAAGAAGCTGGATATTTCGCCATGTTCTACAGTAATCGAAACTTCCTCGATAATTATTTTGATCCAGAATTATCAAAACGATACGCCCTTTGGTATGCCTATTACAGTTCATGCTTTGATGGAACCAACTGTGGTATGTGGCAATTTTCTGATCGTGGACGTATTCCAGGAATTCGCGGAAATGTAGATTTAAACATTTCTTTTGTCGATTATCCATCCGTTATCTGTAAAGCAGGTCTTAACCAGTTAAATGGCTGCTCTCCTACATCACCACAATATCAATTTTATACCATTCGTTCCGGCGATACTTTAAGTGAAATTGCAGAAC
This sequence comes from Ruminococcus sp., assembly GCA_020024635.1. Lineage (GTDB taxonomy): Bacteria > Bacillota > Clostridia > Lachnospirales > Lachnospiraceae > JAHHTM01. Next base: position 27,268 of record JAHHTL010000022.1, on the reverse strand, counting down.
GATTCGGAACAACCGTACCAATCTTACAACGACTAAATGGTATTACAGATCCCAATTTGATCTATGCCGGAAACACAATTCGCATTCCATTATAAATACTTTATAATTTCATAATATTTTTTCGATTTGTTTAATAATCTTGTCATACTTTGTGCACATTTATACTCTATACTATGAATCAGATAGTTGATAAAGCAACTATCGCCCCTCATAAAAAGTACAGCATCCTTCAAGAGGGATGCTACACTTTACTCTCATTCCTTTAGATAACTATAAAGACAACAAAAGCCCCCGTAACCGATAGTACGGGGGCTTTTGCTATATAAAATTTATCTGCTCACTTCGGTTTTTACCCCTTCTTTCTTCTCATAATGCAAAATATTAAGAAAATCCTAATAATCTTCCTAATTCTTTAATGATTATAACATAGTTTGGACACATTTTTACTCTATACTGTGAGACAGATAGTTGAAAAACAACTATCTCCCCCCTCATAAAGTAACGGCATCCTTTGGATGGCCCTTAGGATGTCACACTTTACTCTCATTCCTTTAAAAACTATAAAACCCTAAAAAGAAGCTGAATCTTTCATGAATTTGAAAAGTGACGGCTTCTTTTTCTACTGATATAAAAAGAGAAGGAGCGAACACTCCTTCTTTTTTACATCATTCTTTTGAAGTCAGCCACTCTAAAATGTCTAAGTACACTTGCTGGCGATCTGTCTCATTTAACAATTCATGGCGATCTCCCGAATATAACCGTAAGGAAAGATCTTTTATACCCGCTTTTTTGTATCGCTCATATACTTTTCGTACACCTGTCCCAAAATTCCCAACAGGATCATCCAAACCAGCCATAAAGAGAATCGGAAGCTTTTTGGGAACTGCATAAACACTTTCTTTTCTCTGTAATTGAAGCAATCCACTAAACATATGATAATAAGCGTTTACTGTAAACACAAATGAACACAGTGGATCTTCTACATACTCGGTAAGCTTTTGTAAATCACTGGTTACCCAGTCCGCTCTTGTTTTTAATGGCTTAAATTTTTTATTGTATTGACCAATTGCCATCTGATCCACAAGCTTACTCCTATAATGCCATCCTCTGATTTTTGATGTTGCTTTACATAGCCACATCCCTGTGTGAAGCACAAAAGGACTTTGATCCGCAACAACCCCCATAAGTACAACACCGTTTAATTCGTTGCCATACAATTGGATATATTGTCGCGTCATAATAGAGCCCATGCTATGCCCTAATAAAAAATATGGCACGTCTGGATACTTTTTTCGTGTCCTCTCATGCAATGTACGCATATCTGCGAGAATACACATGTTTCCTTGCTTCTCTTCAAAATAACCATACTCTGATTTACTTTGAATGGATTTACCATGGCCTAAATGGTCATTTCCAACAACATAATATCCTTGCTCGCAAAGGTATTCTGCAAATTCAGAATATCGTTCTATATACTCAACCATTCCATGACACAGTTGTAACACTGCCTTTACTTCGCCTTCTGGTTTCCATTCTATTGTATGAATCTCTGTATTTCCATCTCTGGATGGAAAATAAAACTCATCTCTCATCTTATATGTTCCTTTATCTGTCTTCTAATTTTACATATTCCTTATAAGGTGCTAGTGGTTTATATGCAGGACGAATGATTTTATCTACGTTTTTAAGTTCTTCCAATCTATGTGCACTCCAACCTACAATACGTGCAGTTGCAAATATCGGGGTATAAAGTGCTGGCGGAAGATCCAGCATTCCGTATACAAGTCCACTATAAAAGTCAACGTTGGCATTAACTCCTTTGTACATCTTACGCTTTTGGCTGATAACTTCTGGAGCCATTCGCTCAACTTTTTCATAAAGCGCATACTCTTTTTCGCATCCTTTTTCAATTGCAAGCTGCTTGACAAATTTTTTGAATATCTCGGCTCTTGGGTCAGATACTGAGTAAATCGCATGCCCCATACCATAAATCAAGCCTTTTTTATCAAAGACTTTCTTCTCAAGTAAATCGTTCAAATACTTCCTGATTTCCTCTTCATCTGTCCAGTCTGTGAGCGTATGCTTCATGTCCTCGAACATCTGTGTCACCTTCACATTGGCGCCTCCATGCTTTGGACCTTTTAAGGAAGCCATCGCCGCCGCAATCGTAGAGTAAGTATCGGTACCGGAAGATGTTACAACGTGGGTTGTAAATGTAGAGTTGTTACCACCACCGTGATCCATATGAAGCACTAACGCCATATCAAGGATTTTTGCTTCCAAAGCTGTATATTTTCGATCTTCGCGAAGCATCATAAGAATGTTTTCTGCAGTAGATAGCTTAGGATCCGGAGCATAGATGAAAAGATCCTCTCCTCTTCTATAGTTATATGCATGATATCCATAGATCATCAACATAGGGAATTGACTAATTAGATTCAAACACTGCCTTAAAACATTTGGAATAGAAGTATCATCTGCTTTTTCATCATAGGTATACAGATTCAATATACAACGGGAAATCATATTCATCATATCATTGCTCGTTGCTTTCATGATAACATCTCGGACAAAATTTGGTGGCAACGTTCTTCTCTCACTGATCATACTCTGAAATTCATCCAGTTGGTCTTTCGTTGGCAACTCTCCGAATAAAAGTAAGTATGCTGTTTCCTCAAAGCCTGGATGATCTGCGTCAAGAAATCCCTTTACAAGTTCTTTAATATTATAGCCTCTATAGTAGAGATTTCCTTCACATGGCACTTCCTCTCCATTCACGATCTTTTTTGCACATACATCTGAAATATTTGTAAGTCCAGCAAGAACGCCTTTTCCATTTAGATCTCGAAGACCTCTTTTTACTTCATATTTTGTGTACAATTCTTTGTCTATTGAATTGTTTTTGCAACACAATTCTGCAAGTTCTTCTATCTTTGGCGTATTTTCAAATATAATATTGTCGATGTCTTTTGGTACTCTTGTCATTAACATCATCCTTTCTTTTGTCTGTGTATAATAGCCTTTCGTTTAATTATACTAGAAAATGTCTCTTGATACAATTAAATGTCTATGAAATATTTATGAATCTCAAGAAAACTTGTTTTTTTCACACCTCTTTGGTACAATCAAACAGTATAACATTAGAATATGACATATAAAAAAAGAAAAGAGGCGTTGTACTATGTTTAGATTTATCTGTATTGCCCTATTTCTAATAATTTATCTGATTTTATCTATTCCTGTATTTTTCGTTGAATGGATCATCGGTAAGTTCAATAAGAAGGCAAAAGACTACAGTTCCCTGCGCATTGTTCAATGGGGATTTAAAGTAATTCTTTGGATGACAGGAGTGGAAGTCATTGTTAAAGGAGAAGAAAAGATTCCTGATGGACCTGTACTCTATATTGGAAACCACCGAAGTTTCTTTGATATTCTCCTTACCTATTCTCGTTGTAAAAATTTAACTGGGTATGTTGCAAAAAAAGAGATGGAAAAAGTACCTTCTTTGTCCACTTGGATGAAAAACCTTTACTGCCTATTCTTGGATCGAGAAAATCCAAAAGAAGGATTAAAAACAATCTTAAAAGCGATCGAATATGTAAAACAAGGGGTTTCCATCTGTATTTTCCCAGAAGGTACCAGAAACAAAGGGGAAGAATTGAGCATGCTTCCTTTCAAAGAAGGAGCCTTTAAAATTTCTACAAAAACTGGATGTCCCATTGTTCCCATTTCTATGAATAATACGGCAGCCATTTTTGAAAACCAGATGCCTCGCATCAAAAAAGTCTCTGTCATTGTGGAATATGGCGATCCGATTGATCCAAATCAATTAGAGCCGGATAAGAAAAAAAGAATCGGTGCCTATGTGCAAAACATTATCCAAGATACAATCAACAAAAATGCTGCAATGCTTAAATAAGTTCAAAAAAGGCTGCGTACATATCAAATGACGCAGCTTTTTATCGTATTCCTTACTAAAAATTATGGCTGAAATAATTTGCAAGGGTTGCAAATTCTTCCAATGTTAATGATTCTCCTCTCACGCTTGCTCCTTTTGCAAGACTCTCAATAGCTTCTTCAATCTGTTCTTTTGTATAGTTCAATTCCGGTGAATTTTTCAATCCATTTGCAAGCGTCTTTCTCCTTTGATTGAAAGATGCTCGAATAATTCGAAACATCAATTTTTCATCTTCTACTTGTACCGGTGTCTGTTCATAACGCTCCAAACGGATGACTGCCGATCCAACTTTTGGTCGTGGCATAAAGCAATTTGGCGGTACGTTTGCTACAATGTATGGTTTTGCATAATATTGAACAGCAAGAGATAACGCCCCATAATCCTTCGTTCCCGGTCCAACCTGCATGCGGTCTGCCACTTCTTTTTGCACCATGACCGTAATACTTTTTAGTGGAACATGGTTTTCAAACAACCCCATAATAATCGGCGTTGTAATGTAATAAGGCAAATTGGCAACCACTTTGATTGGTTTTCCCCCATTTTCTTTTTCTGCAAGTGCTGCAAGATCTACTTTTAAAACATCTTCATTGACGATGCTTACATTTTCATACCCTTTCAGCGTATCCTCCAAAATAGGAATCAGATTTTTATCAATCTCAACTGCAATGACCTTACCGGCAGCCTGTGCTAAATACTGTGTCATTGTACCGATTCCCGGTCCAATTTCCAATACCATATCCTCTTTTGTAATTTCTGCAGATCGAATAATCTTCTCTAATACATGGGTGTCTATCAAAAAATTTTGTCCAAATTTTTTCTGAAAATGAAACTGATACTTCTGTAATACTTCAATTGTATTTTGTGGATTTCCTAATGTTGGTTCCTTCATATGTCCCTCCTTTTTCTATATTCGGTATAATTTTCTTGCATTTTCTTCTGTCTTACGGATTACTTCATCAACAGAAATACCTTTTATTTTTGCAATTTCTTCTGCCACGTAAATAAGATTGAATGAAGAGTTTCTTTTCCCTCTATTGGGAACTGGTGACAAATATGGGCAATCTGTTTCCAGTACAATCTGTGTAAGTGGGATCTCTTCGACCACTTCTTTTAGCTTTTTCGCATTTTTAAACGTAACCACACCGCCGATCCCGATGTAAAATCCCATCTTTACATATTCTTTTGCCTGTTCTACAGAATAAGAATAGCAATGAATCACACCTGATAGCCCTCTTCCTTGTGTTTTCATAATCTCCATGGTATCTGCTGCGGCTTCTCTACTATGAATAATAACCGGAAGATTCAGTTGACTTGCAAGACTAAGTTGACGGATAAACCATTTTTTTTGTGTCTCATGATCCTCCTTGTCCCAGTAATAATCTAATCCAATTTCCCCCACTGCAACAAATTTTTCTTCTTTTAATAGTTCTTTCAAACGGGAAAAATGCGCTTCTGAAAGTTCTCCTACATAATCCGGATGAATCCCGGCAGCGCCATAAACAAAGGGATATGTTTTAACCAATCTAGAAATCGCATCCCAGGATTGTAAATCTGCGGCAACATTCACAATTGTACCAACCCCTCCTTCTTGCATCGAAGAAAGTAGCGCCTCTCGATCTTCATCAAACTGCTCATCATCGTAATGTGCATGTGTATCAAATATCATATTCTTGAATCCTTTCCATCTTCCTAGTGTAGAGATTATACCACAAAGCGCAAATTCACGAAAGTATCAATCCTTTTTCCTTTCTATCCGACTTGTCTACATTATGTAATTTTTCCAGTTTTCGGACATATGCTCTAGTTGTTTTGTATGTTTTTTGCTATGATAATTATAATAGCTTTATTTTTTCTAATAAATAAAGGCGAAATTTGAAAAGGAGGATTCAACGTATGAAGAATTTCATGAAACGAACCAGTGCGTTTCTTCTGGCAATGATTTTAACGGTGTCTTATATTCCACCTGTCTATGCTGAAGAAACTGCCACTGTACCAGACGTTACCGTCACAGAATCTATGGAAGTAAAGCCAGAAATTTCTGAACAGACGGACGAAAAACCTGTGCTTCCTGAGTCTGAAACTACAATGGACACCACTCAAAAGCAAACCCCGTCTGAGAAAAAAGAAGAAACAACACAGACTCCAAAAGAAGCAAAAGAGACAAAATACGATACCATTAAAGTGTTTGAAACAACAGATATCCATGGACATATCACGGATATTTCCAGTTACAATGAACAAACATTTGAATATCGAATGGCTTATTTTGGCGGCATTGTAAACAAAGCCAGAGCCAATGGCGAAACCGTATTATTGCTAGATGGTGGTGACACTTATCAGGGAACCCCACATTCAAACAAATCCTTTGGCGCCCCTCTTTTGGCTGCCCTTGACTCCATGGAATATGATGCCGTTGCTCTTGGAAATCATGAATTCGACTGGGATGTTACGAAATACGCTGCAGACAGCAAAGGAACCATGGCGCCATACCATATTGGTTCACACCATGGCGATTCTGACATTCCTGTTTTGATGAGCAATCTTTATGATTTAAATGGAAATCGCGTGAACTTTACCCAAGATTATACAATTGTACAAAAAGGAAATTATAAAGTTGGTATTATCGGTTGGAGCGACGATTATTCTGCTGATATAAAAGCAGACAAAATTGCTCCTTACAAAATCGACACGGACAAGTCAAAATTAAATGCTCTCATTGAGAAAGTAAATAAGGAAGCGGATGTAGTCGTGATTTTGACACACTCTAATCCCGTTCCGATTGCAGAAAGTGTAGATCCAACAATCGTTGATCTTGTAGCTGGTGGACATACCCACAGAGCGGTAAATGGAGTTGCCACAAACGGCGTAGCCTATATGCAAGGAAATTGTAATCTTTATGGATATTCTGAAACAACCATTCAGATCAATCCTGAGACAAAGGATGTAAAGGTAACCACTCCAACCTATGTTGACATTGCTCCTCGAAATTCGGATCATTCTCATCTATATGAATCCAATAATGCAAATATGGATCCAGAAGTTCTTTCCATCAGTAAAGAAGCATGGGAAGCAATCAAAGGAGAAATGACCGAAGTATTAGGAAGCATTACTACTTCTCTTACGAGAACTTCACCAATCAACCAAGAAACAACAGCTACAACAGCCGGAAACTGGCTTACCGAACTCATGCTCGAGATTACAAAAGAGCAACACACCATTGCCGCATTTGCAAATCGTGGTGGAATCCGTACCGATCTTGCAATTCCAGAAGGAAGTACCTCTCGGGAGATTTCCGTTGCAGACATTTACACAATTTCTCCTTTTGGAAATCACATTCTTACCTATTCTGTTACTGGAAAACAACTTGCCAAACAATTAGAAACCGCTTTAACTGGTTTAAACCCTTCCATCGGCTGGGAAGGTGGATATCAGGCTTCTAACTTGGGCGATCAATTCTCTGGAATCAAAGCAACTTATATTCCTGTAGAAGGCGGAATCAAGGTTCTCTCTATCGTTACCGACGATGGGCAATGGATTGACGTCAACGATGAGACAAAAACCTATCCTGTCTGCGTAAATGAATATTCTGCAACCTTAGATGGATCCGTATTTAAAGAACTTACTCCTCTTGTTCCATTAGAGAATGCACCCGTTGATAACCTTGCGATTATCGATGTTTTACGCAGTAAAAAAGAAGCAAGTGCAAATAAAGTCCCTGAACTTTCTGTTAATACAAAACCAAACACCGTTTCTGTAACTACAAGAATACAGGAAATCAGCGATACACTTGCTTCCCTTGAGAAAAATGGAGTAAAACCATCTGACAAACAAGTTCTTTTTTCTTTGAAAAAAGAATTAACGATTTTGGAAACATCAACTGCACTCACTGATGAATTAAGCACTAAAGTTAAAGAGGAACTTAGCAAACTCAAAAACCTTGTCAAAACACTTCCGGAAGATATTGTTGTATTACATACAAATGATGTACACGGTGCAATCCATGGTTATGGAAAAGTAGCTGCATTGAAAAAACAATTAGAAGAAGAAGGAAACTTTGTTGTTTTAGTCGATGCCGGAGACTTTGCACAAGGAGATCCAACTGTAAACACTACACAAGGTTTAAATGCAATTGAACTAATGAATCTTGCGGATTATGATGTGGGAGCACTTGGAAACCACGAATTCGATTTCGGATATGAAAACTTAAAGAAGTTAGATCAAAACGCTAAGTTCCCACTTCTTGCCGCAAACGTACTGTACAAGAATCAATTGGCCTTCCAGGATCGTTTTATTGTAACTTCTGACGCTGGAACCAAAATTGGATTTTTCGGTATAGATACACCGGAAACTGCTACAAAAGCACACCCTGCAAAAATTAAAGACGTAACCTTCCTTGGCACAAAAGATGCAAAAGAAATGTTTGATTGTGCACAAAAACAAGTGGATCTTCTCAAAAAAGAGGGTTGTGATATTATTATTTGCTTGGGACATCTTGGCACAGACAAAGAATCTGCCGGACACGGATCTTTAGATTTGTTGAAAAATGTAAACGGTATTGATCTTTTAATTGATGGACACTCTCACTCTACATTAGAGGAAGTGTTAGAAGCAACTGGTGGTACAGGTAAGATTGGAAATACTTATCTTACTTCTACTGGAACAAAGCTAAAAAATATTGGAAAAGTTACCATTAAAGATAAAAAAGTACAAAAAGTAGAATCCATTATTACCGATGAACTTTCCATTGAACCTGATCCAGCATGCAAGGCAAAGGCAGATGAAATTCAGGCAACCATCGATAAAGAATATGGAACTGTAATCGGCAAAACAGAAATTGAACTAGATGGATTAAAAGAGCATGTGCGTACTCAGGAAACCAATCTCGGAAATTTGATTACAGATGCAATGGTTTGGGCTTGTAACAAAGAAAACATTCCTGTCGATGCTGCTATAACAAATGGTGGGGGAATTCGTGCTTCCATCCCAGCTGGCGATATTACAAAGAAAGCCATCAACACCGTTCTTCCGTTTGGAAATGAACTGAGCATTGTGGAAGTAACTGGCGCTGAATTACTGGAAGCTTTAGAAGTTGCAACCTCTGTTACTCCTGAAGCACTAGGAGGATTTCCACATGTAGCGGGAATTCGCTTTACTGTTAATACTTCCGTTGCATTTGACAAAGGGGAGCAATACCCAGGTTCTACTTACCATAAACCAAACTCCATCAAACGTGTAACGATACAGTCTATAGGTGGAAGAGAATTCCAAGAAAAAGAAGTATATCGTATTGCTACCAATGACTTCCTCGCCAGTGGCGGAGATGTATATCATGTATTTAAAGTAGCGACGAAAAATACAAATCTTGGTACTGCATTGGACGAAGTTGTCATGTCTTATGTATCTGAGGAATTAAAAGGAGTTGTCACTGCTGAAAAATATGGTGCTCCACACGGTAATATCACTATTACTAATAAAACACCGGATGTGAAGCCAAATCCAAACCCTGACACAAAACCGGATCCAAAACCGGACACAAAACCAATTCCAAAACCAGATGCTAAACCAAACGTTAAGCCAAACGTTAAGCCGAATGCCAAACCTACAGCGAAACCTACAACAAAACCATCTACTCCAAAAACAGGAGATACTACACCTATTTTCTTGTGGATGTCTGTACTGGTTCTTTCCGCAGGGGCTGGCTATACTACTTATAGAAAAAAGAAGAAATAGAGCATGAATATATAAAACTAGAAGGGGCCATATAGCCCCTTCTAGTTTTATAATTCACATTATCCTTTATAGTAATTGATCAGACATCCCTTTAAAATAATTTCTCGTTCAGCATCTGTCAATTCGCCCAATCGAAATTCTACTTTCTCAAGAGTTTCTTTCACGACATAAGCAGGAATAATCTCCCACTTTTCTTCTACTGCTTTTTTCACATCCGGAATAAAAATATAATCTCCATTACGGTATGGAAGATGTTCATGATCTTCTTTTGTGAGCAATGGAAGCATGCCCCAGTTAATAAGGTTGGAACGATAACGTTTTGTAGCGTATTCATTGGCAATATTTGCCCATCCACCAAGCACTTTCTGGCAGGAAGCTGCTTGTTCACGAGCGGATCCATCTCCTGGTTTCACTGCAAAAATAGTACTTCCAATTCCCAAATTTTCTAATGTTACTTCTGGATTTATCTGCTGAATCTTACGAACAACCGGCATCACTTCTTTCAAAGCATCTGCTTGATTTTCCAAATCCTCTTTTGCATCCTGTGCTTTTTTCACTTCTTTTGCACGAGAAACATATTCTGGATCTTTTCTTGATAATGCAAACTCTGCAAGACCAAGAGGATTGGATCGATAAGAAGATGTCTCCCCGGACGGAATCAACTCATCCGTAGTAGTAACTGGATCATGAATCTCAGACACAATCTTCAAAAGGAGGTGATCTGTCAATGCCGGCATCGTTGGCCAGTCTTTAATATTTGGTCCAAACTGAATCTTTGTATCTGGATCTGCAACACCTTTACTGTCAAATACTCGATTTTCATAAATGCTTTTGTCGAAGAAATATTTTTGTCCGGTATACTCCACATCCAAATCGGTAGCCGATGTAAGATATCCTTGATTCGCCGCTGTTGCTGCAATGGAACGTGCATCCATAAGTGCAACCGATGCGATTTGTCCACTCTGCAATTTGGAGCCTTCTCGATTTGGGAAGTTTCTTGTCGTATGTCTGATTGAAAATTCATTATTCGCTGGCGTATCCCCTGCTCCAAAACATGGTCCACAAAACGCTGTTTTTACAACACTTCCTGCCGCCATAAGATCTGCCACCACGCCATTTTTTACAAGTTCTAAATAAATCGGTGTACTTGCTGGGTATACACTAAATGTAAAGGCGTCATTTCCGATATTTCTGCCACGCATAATGTCTGCCGCAGCACAAATATTTTCAAATCCCCCTCCTGCACATCCTGCAATAATGCCTTGCTCTACGTAAAGTTTTCCATTTCTGATCTTATCTTGAAGGGAGTACTCCACCGCACCATCCAGACTTACCATCGCCTTTTTCTCTACATCATGTAAAATATCTTTTAAATTTGCATTTAATTCTTCAATGGTATATACATTACTTGGATGAAATGGCATAGCAATCATTGGCTTTATCTTGCTTAAATCGACGTATACCATACCATCATAATAGGTAACTTCCCCTGGATTTAATTCTTTATAATCCTGTTCTCTTCCATGGATCTGATAAAATTCACGGATTTTATCATCTGTTTTCCAAATCGAACTAAGACATGTCGTTTCTGTGGTCATAACATCTATGCCTATACGGAAATCTGCACTGAGCTTGTCCACTCCTGGACCTACAAATTCCATCACTTTATTGTTCACATACCCATTTCCAAAGGTTGCTCCAATAATAGCAAGTGCCACATCCTGCGGACCTACTCCTTTAGCCGGCTCTCCATCTAAGTAAATCGCAATTACCTCTGGTCTTTTGATGTCATAAGTCTTATTAAGCAGCTGTTTTACCAGTTCTGGTCCACCTTCTCCCATAGCCATAGTGCCTAGTGCACCATAACGTGTGTGGCTGTCTGATCCAAGAATCATTGCTCCACCGCAGGCAAGCATCTCTCTGGCATACTGATGAATCACGGCTTGATGTGGTGGAACATACACACCGCCATACTTCTTAGCACAAGAAAGTCCAAACATGTGATCATCTTCATTGATCGTACCACCTACTGCGCATAGACTATTGTGGCAATTTGTAAGGACATATGGAATCGGAAATTTCTCAAGTCCAGAAGCTCTTGCTGTCTGAATAATTCCTACAAATGTAATGTCGTGAGATGTAAGTTTATCAAATTTAATCTGAAGATGTTCCATATCAGGTGCAGTATTATGCGCTTTTAAAATACCATATGCAATTGTATTTTCAGATGCATCTTCTTTTGAAATCGGAACCGGAATATTGTTTTCATCTTCGATAATCTGTGTACCGTTTAATAAATAAACACCTTTTTCAAATAACTTTATCATAAAAATGCCTCCCAATTTATTTTCACTATCGTTGTTTCTCATTTTAGCATGATAAAAAGTTTCTGTAAATAAGAAAACTCCCCTGTACATTCTTGCACAAGGGAGTTTCTCCTTATTATTTTGATTCACGTAATATCTTAACAATCTCTAAATCCGTCTCTCCGATAGATATAATATCTTCTTTTTGGATTAGGATAGGTCTTTGTACTCTCGTTCCGTTTAAGTATGTGTGATTTTTAGATCCTTCATCTCTTAAATATAAACTATTCTTCTCACACTCGATGGAACAATGTATCTTGGATATCTTCTTATCATCTGAAAGAGACAAGAACTTCTCAAAAGCCGCATCTTGTGTGGTACGTCCGATCCCTACGGATTTTGTAAAGATGAAATCATAGCTATCACCTGTAGAAACATTTTCAAATATAATCTTCCATCTTCTTGGCTTTCTCTCTTCCGAAACAGGCGCTGCTTCTCTTTGTGGACGTCTTGTTTGCTCTTTTGGAATCTCACGTTCCCTTCGCTCTGGCTCTCTTGGACGAGTTTTCTTTCCTGGACGTTCCTTCGCACCTCTATCTTCATCTATTTGGTATTTTTCTTGTTTGTATTCTTTTCGCTCTTTCACAATTGATACAATTGTAAGTACTGTAGTTACCATGATCAATACAAGCAGGAATACTAAAATTATCCAATATAACATGTTCTTTCACTCCTTCTCGAATTGATATTACTATATTTTTATCTGTCAGGCAAGTGAAAACCCCCTTTTTTCTACAGGATTTTACATTTTCGTAAATGTTTTACAAGAAAAACAGGAGCCTTCCTAGACTCCTGTTCCATAAAAATTCAATTTTTATAGTCTTTTTAATAATGCTTCTCTTTCTTCTTCATATCCTGGTTTTCCAAGAAGTGCAAACATATTTCTCTTGTAACTTTCCACACCTGGCTGATTAAATGGATTCACACCAAGTAAATATCCGCTAATTCCACATGCAAATTCAAAGAAATAGAATAACTGTCCCAGATAGTACTCATTCTGCTCTGGAATCTTAACCATAAGATTTGGAACATTTCCATCTGTGTGAGCTAAAATAGTACCATTCATAGCGCTTTTATTGATAAAATCAACTGTTTTTCCTGACAGATAATTTAATCCATCTAAGTCCACTGTCTCTTCTTTCATTACGATTTCCTCTGCGGATTTCTCTACATTCAAAACAGTTTCAAACAAAATTCTACTTCCATCTTGGATAAATTGTCCCATGGAATGAAGATCCGTTGTTAAATCCACAGATGCCGGAAGGATACCCTTTTGATCTTTTCCTTCACTTTCTCCATATAATTGTTTCCACCACTCAGAAACGTAATGGAGACTTGGCTCATAATTTGCCACGATCTCAACCATTTTTCCTTTACGAAGAAGAATGTTTCTTGCTGCTGCATACTGTAAAGATGCATTCTTTGAAAACTCATTTTCCAGTGCTTCTTTTCTTGCAGATGCTGCGCCTTCCATAAGTTTCTTAATATCCGCACCACTTACTGCAATTGGAAGAAGCCCAACTGCTGTCAAAACAGAAAAACGTCCTCCAACATCATCTGGAACGATAAATGTCTCATAACCTTCTTCTGTAGCAAGATTTTTAAGCGCTCCTTTTTCTTTGTCTGTTGTGGCATAAATTCTCTTTGCTGCTTCTTCTTTTCCGTACTTGTTCTCCAAAATTTCTTTGAACACACGGAATGCAATTGCCGGCTCTGTTGTAGTACCTGATTTTGAGATCATGTTGATGGAAAAGTCTCTGTCGCCTACAACGTCCATCAAGTCTTTTATGTACTTACTGCTAATACTATTTCCTACAAAGTAAATCTCTGGAGCTTTTCTCACGTCTTTAGAAACAATATTGGCAAATGAATGTCCCAGGAACTCAATCGCAGCTCTTGCTCCAAGATATGATCCGCCAATTCCAATTACAAGGAGAACTTCCGAATCCTTGCGAATCTTTTCTGCTGCTTTTTCTATACGTGCAAATTCTTCCTTATCATAATCTACCGGAAGATCAATCCATCCTAAGAAATCATTTCCTGCTCCTGTTTTAGAAACGAGCTTGTCTTTCGCCTGAGCGACTAATTCGACCATATAATCCATCTCGTGTTCCTGAATAAAATCTGTTGCTTTTGAATAATCAAATGAAACTTTATTTTCCATTCCTTACCCTTCCTTTCTAAAGCTATTCTTCCAGTCAATTTTAACAAATATGCCGCTTTTAATCAAGCTAAAAACTCTTCTAATATATGACGAATCGTTTCTTCTCGTAGCCTGTTTTCCTCTTGAATATCCCTTTGAACTTTTTCTACTTTCACGGATGCCTGTCCAAAGTTTTCTCCCTTTTCCGCTTTCCTTGGTTTTCCTTCAATATTGATGGACAGTTCTGGTTCCTGTTGTTTTTCTGCAGGAATTGCTTTCGAAACGCCTGACTGTATCACGTCGATTCCCTCCAACTGTCTTGCATTTTTATTCCGTCTTGCACAAGTGTTCTCTATGTAATCAATGGCATAATTTTTGATGACTTTGAGTTGATATTCTTCGTCAGAAAGTCGGCTTACCATAACAAGTCCGAGCATTTGTGCTCCTCCATATGCCAGATACTGATAAATTGCTTCACAAAATCCATGTTCTATAAAATGAAACATAGCCCCAAGTACTGCCAGTATAGCTGTAAACCATACGGTTTGTCCTTCTAAACGCTGCCAGGTATGTATTCGAAATAAAAATGGACGATATTCGCAAAAATATTTTTCTACAAACACTTTCGGATTCTCCACTTTATCATGAATCATACAAGCATGTTCATGTTTGGAACGAATTAGTTTTAATAGTTTCTGATTTGTTCTTGAAATTTCTCGTGCCGCTTTTGTCATTTGTGAAAGAATAATTTGGTTTACAATCTTCGCCAGTACTCCTAAAACTCCTACTGCCACCATTAGGTAAAACAGCACATTGGTATTGGCCGCTACATTGTTTAACATCATAATTCCTCCTCACTTTTCATACTCTTGTCTATGAGGCTTATTATACCCTATGTCTCTTGCAATTTCCTTATAAATCGTTCAACAAGTTTCGTCCTTAATCTTTTATTCTTTGCAAAAGTTGACTGGATTTTTCTTTTTCTTTTTGCTATAATCTTTTTGAATTTTAGATAGGGGGAATAGAATGATGCAATATGTACCACAAGGTGTATGTTCTAGAATGATTGAATTTAATCTTATAGACGATACGGTTAAAGACGTTTCTTTTACAGGTGGATGTGATGGGAATTTAAAAGGAATTTCCCACTTAGTAGAAGGAATGAATGTAGAAGACGTCATTTCTAGACTGGATGGAATTAAATGTGGCAGAAAAAATACCTCATGTCCAGATCAATTGGCGCAAGCATTGAAAAAAGCAATCGGGAAATAACCGATTGCTTTTTTCGATAGCGCTAATAATTCGTATTATTTTTTTGAAGGCTCCTTTCTGAACTTTAAAGAGCCAAAGCAGAAGCGAAATTACCGCATTTGAGTTGGCATTCTCGATCGTACGGTCTCTTTCTATTATATTTTATAATTTAGTTCCCGTAAGATGCAATAGGCTTCGCTTCTGCTCTGACTCTTTAAAGCGATATGAGCCTATTTTAATTTCGCTAAAAACTAATCAATCCAGATACCATTTGTGATGGATGTAGAATACTCATAAGATGGATCTCTGTCCATACCACAGAAATGCTCTCCACGACAACGATAGTAGTATCCACTTTTTACATTTAACGTATTTGTCGTATTTATGTAATAATTATTTCTAGCAGTCCCTTCTTGGTAATGAATCTGTCCCCATCTGCCAGTTGATTCATTGTAACGATCTACACGAAGACATGCCTGAATAAAATCTACTTTGTGGTGAGCTGTTGTAGCCGCACTGACATAGATTTTTCCTTTTCCCTTCTTAGTCACACAGCATTCTCCCTCTAGCGTATGTATCCCTCTTGCTCCTGTCGCCGTTTTTCCTACGGACTGCTCTGCATGGGTAAGCTCAGAACCATCTACAATTACAGTTTCTGATGCTTTCGTATCCACTCCAGTTCCAATAAAAGTTCCTCCTATGATGGCCAATGCGCACATCATTGATAAAATTTTCTTTTTCATAAGTTTCCTCCTCATTTGTCTCTCTTTATATATAACAACTGAACTCGAAAAAACTTACGCGTTTTTTATAAAAATTTTAAATTTTCTACAATTTTTCTTAATCCCTTCTCATCTAGCTTTCCTTTTAATTGATAATTAACTTCTTTATACTTAAAACTCATAAGATAATATTCCTCGTTATTTTCTGGAATTCTATATTCTTTGATTACAATCAACTGTCCTTCTTGCTCAACTTCGAACGATCCCACCAACTCATCTTCTTGGTTTTTTCCCAGTGATGAATCGGATTCATTTTTGTAGATATCATACTGTATAATATTATTTTTATACTGGTAAAATATTTTTGCCCTCTGCTCTTCTTGATCTATCTGATAACGTAAAAATTCCATATTGTTTGGTTTGTGTGTTAAACGAACAGGTAGAATTCCAATTTCCTTTTCCACTTCTTGAAATGCAAAAATTTCTCCATTTTCGGTGCTTTCATATTTTTCCATATCCTGTACATCTACATTTTGTACCTTTTGCATTCCGTAAACGCCATGCTCTACTTGTTTTTTATAAGACTTACTTCCTATGCTTGTGACTCCCATCGCACACATCAACGTTACCACAGCTACAAGTGTAAGGAGAAACTTTTTATTGTGCGGAATCTTTCTGCTTTTCTCTTTTGTTTCATTTGTATTTTTCTTTTGTTCTTTTTCATAAGCCTGAATTTGCTTACAGATCGCATCATCCAAATCATCGGAAACTATACTGTCGTTAAGCTCTGGATGTGCCTTTAACTCTTCCTCTATTTTCTTTGCCTCTCTTTCCATTTCTCCCTGGAAAGATAATTTTTTATTTTTATCCATTCTCTCCCCTTGCAAAGTCTTTATTGTATCTTGACTTTTCGTTAAATAAGTTTAATATGAAACTATGTATATATTATAGTATATTCATACTATAATTACTATTATTGTAAATCAAATTTGTTGTAATATCAAACATGGAGGTTTTAAAAATATGAAAAAAATCATACTTACAGGAGGTGGGACTGCTGGTCACGTAACACCAAATATTGCCTTGATTCCTCGCTTAAAAGAAGCGGGGTATGACATCCAGTATATTGGCTCTTATAATGGTATCGAACGAGAATTGATCGAGGCTTTCAACATCCCTTATCACGGAATTTCTTCTGGAAAACTTCGCCGCTATTTCAGCTGGCAGAATTTTTCTGATCCATTTCGTGTCATAAAAGGATTTCGTGAAGCCCATTCCCTTATGAAGCAGTTAAAACCTGATGTTGTTTTTTCAAAAGGTGGGTTTGTATCTGTACCCGTCGTCCTCGCTGCAAAACGATGTAAAATACCTACAATCATACATGAATCTGATATGACGCCAGGTCTGGCAAACAAAATTGTTATTCCGTCTGCCAAAAAGGTATGTTGTAACTTTCCTGAAACCCTCAAATACCTGCCCGAAGGAAAAGCTGTACTAACAGGTTCCCCAATACGGCAGGAATTACTCTCTGGCAATAAAATAGCCGCCATGGATTTATGTGGTTTTTCAGCAGATAAACCGGTCATCCTTGTAATCGGAGGTAGTCTTGGTTCTGTTGTTTTAAATAACGCTGTGCGGGAAGCTCTTCCAGAACTTTTAAAAGACTTCCAGATTATTCACCTTTGTGGAAAAGGAAAATTAGATTCCTCTTTAAATGGACGCAAAGGATATGCACAATTTGAATATATTAAAAATGAATTAAAAGATATTTTCGCACTATCAGATCTTGTAGTCTCTAGAGCTGGAGCAAATGCTATTTGTGAGCTCGTTGCACTAAGAAAACCAAATCTTTTGATTCCACTTTCTGCAAACGCAAGCCGCGGAGACCAAATCTTGAATGCCCGTTCCTTCGAACGCCAAGGATTTAGTATGGTAATGGAAGAAGAAGAGGTTACAAAGGAGCGTCTTCTTAAATCCATACATTCCCTTTATGAAAACCGTAGTTCTTTTATGGATGCAATGCGTGATTCAAAACAACAAGATTCTATTGACACCATCTTTCGTCTTATTGAAGAAGTTCAAATTGGGTAGTGTCTTTTGGTTTCAATACGCAACAAAACAGGTGTCAAGTTGACACCTGTTTTGTTATATCCGGTCTACATCCTCATATTCTACTGCGAATTGTTTCTTGATCCAGCCTTTTGCCCTGTGCAATATACTATGTAGTACTTCGATTTTGATACCCATTTTCTCAGCCACAACTTTTTGTGGAACCTCCATGTAATATGCCAACACCATGGCATCATACCAACGACGATTCTTCTCCATAAGTGCTATCATAATACGGTCATGAAGTTCCATATTTTCAATGTTTCTATATCTTTTCAGTAGTTCTTCTTCGGTACTGCCTACAATTTCTGTCATATAAAGTTCTAAATCTGAATTTTTTGTACATATTTCTCTAGCTGCCTTTTTCACATAATTTATTGCTTCATGTTTCGCTGTATTAAACAACCATGATTTAATATGTTCCTTTTTCATATCATCAAAATATATGTACAATTTCATAAATGTGTTCTGTGTAATATCTTCTGCTACATGGTAATTGCCGGAATACAAATATGCTGCTTTTAAAACAAGATTTTTATGTTCGTTATAAATCTCATTATAGTCGTTATTTACAGTCAATCTCTCATCCCCGGTTTATCTTTCTTTTTATTGAATCTTATTTAAAATTTCTTCTTTGTCTTCCTCTGAAAGCGTACCCATCTCCCAGTTTAATCCGACATGATCACCTTTGTAACGTGGAATTAAATGCATGTGAAAATGAAACACACTCTGCCCCGCAACTTCTTCATTGTTTTGAACAATATTATAACCATCACACTCTAAAACGTCTGTAAGTTTCAATATCATTTTCTTAGCCAGTATAAACGCTTTAGCTGCAACTTCCTCCGGAAGATCATAAAGATTTCTAAAATGATCTTTTGGAATAATAAGAGCATGTCCTTTTGATGCAGGACTTAAGTCTAAAATTACACGAAATTCCTCATCTTCATAGATCGTTGATGATGGAATCTGTCCATTTGCCAGTTTACAAAATATACAATTTTCTTCTCTCATATACACTCCTCTTTTCTATATTTAGCACGATATTGTTTTTAGTATATATCATTTTTATAAAAAAGAGAAGAGCCTTTCTGACTTGCCCTACCTTTTTAATAATGTCGAATATTGTCATGCGAATTCTGTTGAATGACGCTAGATCCAGTGTTAGACTACAATTGAATTTTACAAAGGAGGTATTTACCATGTTACATAATATTGATTCTGATACACTTAATAACCTGATTAAAGAAAATCCTGCTGCAGAAGAAGTAATTTCTAAACTCCTTGAAAATCACCATCAAATTATTTCTTTCCTCACACATGAAATCAGAAATCCATTAACCTTAGTTTTTTCGTCTTTACAAATATTAGAAGCGCAAAATCCAGAGTTAAAAAAACTTTCTCGCTGGACACAAATTTGTGATGATGTAGATTTTATGCGATGTATTTTAAACGATGTTTCCACGATCAACAGCAGCGGAAAACTAAATATAGATACTTTTTCTTTAGAAAAATTGCTAAAAGCAACCGCTCTTTCCTTTGCTGTTTCTTTGGACAACGAAGAAAGTGAGGACACTGATATCGAATTTACTTCTTATATTCCGGAAAATATTGGAGATTTTACTGGGGACAAAACAAGATTAAAAGAGGTCTTTTTAAATCTATTAATCAATGCAAGACAATCCATAGAAAAAGAAGGATTCATCCGCCTAGAAGCAAAAAGAGAAAAGCAGCATATTATTATTTCATGCACAGATTCCGGATGTGGAATCCCACCTGAGCGTCTTTCCGAAGTTTTTGATAGCTTTGTTACAACAAAGAAAAAAGGAACCGGGTTAGGTTTGGCCCTATCAAAAACCTTTATTGAAGGTCATGGTGGTACAATTGACGTGGTTTCAAAAGTTGATTGCGGAACCAAATTCACTATAACACTTCCTGTTTAGAACAACTATGAAGTTTCGTTACTCTTTGGGCACCTGTACAAAAAAAATGTTGTAAGGAACCCAAAGAGTAGTCCTCCTATGTGGGCAAGATTATCTACTCCTGAACTTGTAAATCCAACATAGAGACTAAAAAATATTAATACCAGAATCCCTTTACTGGTCAACTTTCCAAACTTTCCTTTATTTTTTATAAGGATGCAGCCCAAAGCTCCCATAAGACCAAACACCGCTCCAGAAGCACCGGCAGAAACTACAGCATTTCCATGGAGCATATTCCAAAATAATGAACAAAGATTTCCACCTATACCGGATAATAAGTAGATGCAAATAAATTTTATATGGCCTAGCTCTTCCTCAACATGCAGACCAAGTGCACCTAGAAGAACCATATTGTTTAACAGGTGTTCAATTCCAAAATGAAGAAATTGACTTGTAAAAAGTCTATAGTACTCTTCTCCTTGAATTATGTACGGTTCATACATCGCACCATGTTCTGCCATAAACATAGCGTCCTGTGTATTTCCTATCAGGGTCATTCCCAAAAACACCAATATATTTACAATGATTAAACCTTTAGTACAAATTGTATGATACTTTTTATCCATCAAAGCCGCCTCTTTCTATAATCTTGTTGCTACTATTATAAGAGGTCTTCCTCGTCCTGTCCATTTGTTTCCATGAGAAATTCTTTGCAATTTTTCTTAATCTTTCCAAATGCCTTCTGCCAGGATGTTACATAATTTTTTTCTTCTTTCACTTCTTTTATATCTTTCCCCGGAATGGGACCCTCATCATCCAACGTATAGATTTGCTCTTCCACATAGTAAGAATCCTCCTCCTCTTCCCAGTCTTCCTCGCTATTTTTCTCCATATATTTTTCTAGGATCGTTTCTAATTCAAAATGCTTGTAAAAAGTAGATTTATGAAGTTCGAAGGCAAGCATAACCCCTGTGGCATCGCGTAAATCCGTTTTTTGGATAAAATATTCAGTTAGTACATGAAAAGATTTTGTCAATTCTTTTCTTCTTTGTGGTAAACAGCAAAATTTCCACTGTCCTTCCCCGTAAAAAATGACTTCTGGGTATAATAATAAACTCTCTGGATCCAACATATACTTTTTCATCGATCGCATAGCTTCAAGAAAATCCATTAATATTTGCAAAATATCCTCTGATTGCAACATCTTCTGTTCATATTTATCTCGCATAGATATCATCCCTGTGATGGTATAACAATATTTACTTTTTTCATCTCCGCCACAACTTGATAACTCTAAAAGACCATCAATTTCATTTTCTTGTATCATTCGTAGTTTATAGTCTTCTTTATAAACTTCTGGAAATTCTATACTAAGACATGTCCCATCAATCCCCTTTTCATACCCTGTTTTCACCTTCATTTATTTTCCTTTCTTTGTGAATATTTCCATTTTTCTCTTTTTTCTCAACAGCTCTTCCGGTCGTATCCTATTTCCCTTTTGATTCAAATGCAACTGCATGTTCCATTTTTTTGCCTTAACTTGTACTTGAATCTGTTTCCGATCTTCTAATACTTCCATTTCGTCTACATCAAGTACCGCCAGTTTATTGTGAACCCTTTCTTTGAAAAAAGCTTGTAAATCCACAGGTTCTCTTCCTTCTTCTCTAGCATATTGCGCCCCTGTTATCAGGGTTTCTCCCATTATTCCACTTAGAATAATCTTATCGTGAAAATAAAACGACACACGAATCAAACTCATCAAAATAAAAAGAATAAGGGGCATAATATAAGACATTTCAACTGTAACACTTCCTTTATAATTTTTTTGTCTCCACATTGTTTTTTCTCCTTAAACTATCCATAAAATGTAAGCTGCCGTTAAAAATGGTACAAAGGGAATCTGTATATTTCTCTTGAACTTTTTCGTAGCCAAAAGGATTGCCGAATAGGCTGCAGAAAATAAAAATGCATAGGCCAAAATATACAAAAGATTCCATACACCTACAACTCCTCCTAATATTGTTATAAGGTAACTATCCCCCATTCCTAATGTTTCTCCTGTCATTTTACTTATCATACAAAATACAATTCCGATTCCAATTCCTATGCTTGCAAGCAGAATGGAAGTGTTTTTATAAAAACATTTCAAAAAGAGAGCACCTGCTATTCCGAAATACAAAAACCATCTCGGAATCGTATGTGTTTTGATATCATAAACAGATAAAATGCCTAAGTACAATCCACATCCACATACTTCTAATGAGCACATTTACTACACCCCTTTCTTCCTCCTACTTCTGACCTCTTTACCGCGTAGATACTTCTTTTTAACCCACTGCAATTTAAAGAATGATGATATTTATTTCCCTGTTCCGATATATACACTCCGGAAATTGGTTTTCCATAACTGCATTTTGCACACCGCTTATATTTTTCTCCATAACGATTTCTTAATTTTCCTATTTTGTTATATGATACATAGTTGATGCTCGGAGCAAGATACGTACACGCGGAATCTTCATGATATACTCTTCCATATTTTGTAAGATAGACAATTGCATCTGCCCCTTCTTCTTGTGTTTTATTTTTCTTTCCTGTCCATGCTTTTACAATCAACTCCTGATGCAGTGGTAGTTCCATCTTTGTAAATTTCGGAAAAGGGAGACGTATCTTATATTGTGCTTTTACATGTATTTCATCATGAAAAACAGAGAGATAGGATTGATTACACCGAATTCCTTCTGCTCCATTTATGATAATGCTATGGTCCAGTCTCTCCTTTCCTATTTGATTCACAATATTGTGTTTCAATCGGACTGCATTTACAACAGGAACGACTCCCATCTGTGCTGCCTCTTCTTTTGCCGCATTTTCTACTGCAAATCGAATTTGTATCTGTAATGCTTGAATTTCCATTGTATAGATTAAGCACAAGATTGCAAAAAGAAAAATGGGAATAACTAAAGATGCTTCTATTGTTATACTTGCTCTTGAGCCTGGTACAGATGCCCTTTCTATGTTCGATTTTGTGGGGTTGTTTTTATATTGTGGCATCGCAGTTTTTCCTTTCTTATTTTTTAGTTTGGTGTGAATTTTCTCCGGCTGTGACTTGCCGGCATTTTAAGAAGAAAGGGCATCTGTACCAGACTCAATGTAGCATTTAATGATATCCAAAATATGCTGGAAACTCGTATTGAATTCCTGGGTGTATGGTTGCCTGATTGATCAAGCGAACTTTTGTCATATAAGCGTCTAGATACAAGTCCGATTTTTCATGGACAAGTCTTAAATTTCCCTCTATCCGGTCAAAAGCTCTCAAAGTTAAGGTGTCTGTATGTTTTAAAAACAACAAAATTCTAAGATAATCTTTATACTCTAATCCACGCTTTTGTGAAAGCGATTGTGAATTGCTTTGAACCGGCTGTTTATGAATAACTGAATCTAGTGAAACTTGCCACTGATCTGCACTCTTTATAAGCGGAACTTTATTTCCACTCATTAATATTTTAAGATCTTGTACACTTTCGGCAAATGCCCATACAAGTAATAGAATCTGACGAATCAGCCCGATTCCTTCCGGAAAGAAAATGAGTACTGACAGAACAGTAGCCATAGCTTCTATCTCTGCTTTCTTTTGTGGATCATTTCTTAAAAAAATGTAGTTATCTCCGGTTCTTAACAGTGCAATTTCCCGTAATACAACTTCAAGATTGTCTCGGTCATTGCTTTTACCTCCTATGAGATATTCCACTTCATATGACAACTGTTTCGATTTTATTTCTTCCTTCGACGATAGTGCATTTGTAAATTTCTTTAAAAGATATTCTCGAAATAACAACTTATTTTGCAAATTCGAAAGATCGGAACGAGTGTAAAATTGTCCTTTCCCAACATTTTGGTTTCGATTAGAAAATAGTTCTTTTGGTTCAACTGTTTTTTCGGAACATGCAAAGTTTTTAGGAAGCACAGAGGATAATAATGGTAGTGTTTGCATTTCATACACAAAATCAAATTGCTCTTTTCCATTTTCCTTAGATGTTATTTCCATAAACTCTTGGTCAAATGTCGCATTTTTATCTTTAATATCATTGCCTACTCGTTCTATCTTTTCCCACTCTTTTGTCATTCCGATCAAGTCGCTCACGGATGACAACCCATAGGTATCAGACATATACTGAATTGCTTGTTCCTTAAATGCCACACCCATATGATCTGTTAGAAGCTGGATTCCAGAAATATCTTGTTTTATATCACTGGAACCATAATAATGTAGACGACTTTTTATCTGTGCGTACTCTTCATCTCTTACGGCTCCAGTATCTGTTGCAAAAATATCGTATTGTTCAAAGAGTACAGGATCATATTCGCCAAACAAAGAAAATAGTGCCCTGTCTACCTCTTGACGTTTTATGCTTTTTGTTGATTGAATCACTGCACTGTTTAATATGGATGTAAGAAAAGCTAAAATCAGAACAAATACGAGACTTAAAAACGCTGTTACTTCCCCTTTTTTCACTTTATATGCCTGAACTTTCACGAACAATTTTTTCAAAAATTGTATTCACTAAAGAAATTAATTGGTTTTTAAATATCAAAACAATTGCAATCAACACGACCAAAATCAAAATCATTTCCACAGCTGTAAACCCTGATTCGTCCTTCCAAAAACCTTTTATTTTTTCCCCAATTATTTGCAGTTTATTTTTCATATGAAACCTCCTTATTTAAATCTGAATGCTTAAAAAAGCTGGCACAACAATGATGATCAACACCACCAAAAGCATCATAAACATAGGACCTAATAGTTTTGTTCCTGCCTCCTCTCCCAATTTCTTGGCTCTGTTCTTTCTTTCTTCAAATGCTTCCATTGTTTCCTTTTTCAACAATTCTGTCATTCCTTTTGCGCCTTTTTTTATGTTTCCAGAGAGCAATGTCCCAAGCCTTCTGTACGAAATCAAACCACATCTTTGCCCAAATCGTTCATAACTTTCCCCCTCTGAGATTCCATGTTTAATCTCATTCATGGTGTACACCATTTCCTCGTAAGCACTTTGAGAAACCTTTTTTTCTTTCTCATAAGTTTCCGCAATCTTAAACCATGCCATTCGCACTGGCATTCCGGCTTTTACAAAGAGTGTAATCTGACTTACAATCTGAGGATATTCCCTTAAGAGCTCTTCCTTTCTTAATGTTTCTTTCTTCTTTTTTTCATACCCTTCCCAAAAGATGAGAAAGCCCGCCAAAAAGATTCCAAGAAGAAGAATTCCAGCCGCTCTGCTATCCTGAGGATATCTCCATGTCAATTTTTTTCCATCTACGTACTCTGGAAGAACCACATATGGACTTGATTTGTCATTTGCTTCTATGGCCATTGCCTGATCTTTGATTTTCTTCTTTTGTCTCTCTTCCTTACTCAATTTTTGTGGAAATAGATGCACATAGAAAATATGTTCCATCTCCTTTTTTCCTGCTTTAAGAGTTGCTTTGAGTTGAACGATTTCCCCTTTGTCAGAGACTTTTTCCTGTATGATTTTCCCACTTAACTCTAACAAATCATATCGATCCATTTCCCATGTCACTTCGACCCCTGTTTCTGGTATTTGTGTTACAAGTTTCAGGTCTGTCCTTACCTCATCAAAACTTTGATTCTCCCCTAAAACAATTTTCTCAAGCTTTTGGGCTGCTTTCTCCAGAATTTGCGGAATTTCTTGTTCACTATAATTTTGCCCTTCTACTTCCAAAATCAAATCGTGGCTTTTCTTTCCCACTTCTGCTCTTAAATGTACCTTCTCTTTCCCAGATCCATAGGTCCCACGAGCTATTACAAACTGCCCTTGTGCATTCTTTTTCGGAGCATGAGTATAATCCATAATCGCAATCACACACACTAAAATCAATGTAACACCCATAATCCCTATTGCCTGTTTCTTTTTCCGCGTTTCAATTTTCAATTTACACCTCTATATCTGTAATCTTTTTTCCTGCGTAACAAGCACCTATGAAAATAGCAAGACAGAAACTCATGAGAATTACACCCGTTGTATTTTTATACAATATATTCATAAACTGCGGGAAAGCTATTTTCATATAAAAAATGATGAAAAATGGAATCACACACATAATTTTAAATTCAAATTTTTTTGCAGCTATTACAATCTGAATATCTTTTTCCACCTCTCTTTTCTCTCGTATTTGTTGCACAGCTTCTCGAATCATTTGAATACTGTCTCCCCCTGATCGCTTAGCCAGTGAAAACACAACCACAAAATCTTCAATGTCTTTTACTTTTGTTCTTTTTGAAAATTCGTTCATCACCTGTTCCACTGGTCTGTTGATATGAAGAAGAGAAACCATTCGTTCAAATTCTCTTACAATCCGACTTTGTTTCGGGAAAAGCAATTTTAACTCCGACAATGCCGAACTTATAGCATTTTCCACAGAATATCCAACTTTCATTCCCTCTTCCATAGACCGGATACCATCTGTAAAAGCGTCCAAAAATTCTTGCTCTTTTTTTCTACACAATTCCTTTTTTTCATACTCAAAACATATCGCACAAAATGGAATCATAAGAACGATAGACCACCAGGAATCATAAAACAGATACCCTGTCATTCCCGCTACAAAAATTGACTTTACCATCATTTTTATTTTCTCGATCTTCGTAATATCCCGCAGCCATAAGCTTTTCTTTTGCCTTGATTTCTGAAACCTTCACAAATCTTCCAGTAATCTTTTCATTTTTCATCCCCTCCTCTTGAAATTCATATAAAATCTGTAATTTTATTTCTCCATCTTCTACCTCCAACACTTCTGCAATTTGCAGAACTTTTCTTGTATTGTCTCTAAGTCTGCCAAGATGGATAATAATATCCAGTGCGGAAGCGACCTGTCTTTGCACTGCCCTTAACGGAAGATCAATTCCCATCATCATCATCGTTTCTAGGCGATACAGCATATCTGTTGGATTATTCGCGTGTCCTGTAGACATGGATCCACTGTGACCATTTAGCATTGCGGATGAAATCATATCTACTACCTCTTCTCCTCGAACTTCCCCAATGATA
>JAHHTL010000021.1 GCA_020024635.1 Ruminococcus sp. | reverse complement strand
AGAATGTATCTTTTCTTCCCACTCATTAGAAAGCATCTTTTTTTCATTTTCGTATACCTTATTTGTAGAGCATTTTATCTTACTATTGAATCAATCTTAAATCATCCATATGAATATAAATTCCACAAATTTGCTTTAAGCGAAAAATCTTTTCTATAAATAAATTTGGTCTTAAACGAAATTTGATGGCAATGACACCATTCTTGTATTTGTTTCAATCTCACACTTTCCCCCGCATCGATTCTATTTACTAGACATTGTTTCTTAAAATCATCTATTCCAGCTCTAAAAAATAAATAAAACAATTGCTATAACGGTATTGTTTCCACTTAAATTTCATCTTCTTGACGAACGTCTACTTCATCAACTATAATATTGTATATTGAAGTTGTTTTTTAAGGAGAGATTATGTCAAATTCAAAATATGAGTTGAAACCAATAGAGAAAAAACCACTTTCTCTTAAGATTTCAGATTCCATATATGGGTATATTCAAATGAACGGACTGCAACCCGGAGACAAGTTGCCTTCCGAACGAGAAATGTCAACCATGCTTCAAGCTAGCCGAAATTCCGTTCGTGAAGCACTACGTATTCTGGAAGACCGTGATTTAATTGAAGTCCGAACAGGTTTAGGGGTTTTCATTAAAAACCCCTATGGAGAAAACAGTACTTTTTCTATTCGATTACACAATTGCACCATGGAAGAAATCCAAGAATTACAAAGCACACTTGACCATCAAGCTGTCAAAAACGCAATCGAACGCGCCAGTGTTGTGGAGAAGAAGCAACTATTATCCATTGCCTCAGAAATGGTGAAACTTTCACTTGAGGGGATTTATAGTCACATTTTAGATCATGATTTTCACCACATATTGTACGAAAGTGGAAATAATTCTGCCATTCTTCAACTCGTTGTAAAAATACGAGAAGATCGTTTTGTCCAACAGGAAAATTCAGAAAATGGGAACGACAAAATCTGGCTTAAAACCGTTCCACACCATCTTCAACTTGCGGAGGCAATCATGAAATGTAATTTAAACTCTGCCATTTCCATTATCGATGAAATCAACGAATATGGTTTTCAATTTTCTCGTTCAAAAAGATGCAGCAATCGAACGATGTAATCAATACTCTCACTCGATGATTGTTTTTTGGTTTAATTCTAGATATTCCTGATAGCTGTCACTAGATGGTTTGATCTTTGCAATTCCAAATCCAGTAAATCCCCAGATGATTGCAAAAATAACACCTGCATAACATAATACCGCCCACGGCGCATACTGTATGGTAGGAACGCCCAGTGTTGAAGTCATAAACACACCAGCAAGCGACCATGGAACTAGTGGCTCTACAACGGTAATACTATCCTCCAATGTTCTAGAAAGATTCTTACTTTCTAGACCTCTCCTAATATATTCCGTTCTAAACAAGCCTCCAATCATAAGGAATGTTACAGAAGCTTCTCCAATCACAGTAATAATGATTACACCAAGTGCTGCGGTAAGTGTAATAAGCTGTCCTGTCCCATGAATATGTTTCATGATTCGATCAAGAATCACATCAAGACTTCCAGAAATTGTAAGTGCTCCTATAAACCCAAAAGCACAAAAGGCCATCAATGCTGTATTCATCATAGAAGTCATGCCGCCTCTTTGAAGCAATGCTGGAACCTCCGATGCAATGCCATTCAAATCCATTCCAGGATGAGCAAACATCTCCATCTTAAATCCATTCACCATACTTGCTGCACAATTAGAAAAAGAAAATCCTTGTACTGTAATCGCAATGATGATTGCAACAGCGGAGGAAATCATCATAACTGGTATCGTTGGTTTTTTTCTTAAAGAACCAATTAACACAATTGCTGGTGGTACTAAAAGTATAGGCCCAACCGGCATACTTAAATGAAATAATTTTGAAAGCGCATCAATAATCGCATCTACCTGTCCGATTTCACCACTACTTGCAAAGTGAAGTCCAGCAAAAATATATACAATACAACTAATTATAAAACCGGGTACTGTTGTATAAAACATATGTCCGATGTGTTGGTATAAATTGGTATTTGTTGCGATTGCAGACATATTGGTGCTATCTGACAGTGGAGACATCTTATCTCCAAAATAGGCTCCTGCTACAATTGCTCCTGCCACAGCTGGAAGTGGCGCTCCCATTCCCGCTGCAACGCTCATAAGAGCCGCTCCAACCGTACCTGCTGCCCCCCACGATGTACCCGTACTCACAGATAAAATTACCGTTACAAGAAATGAAGTAACAATAATAAATTTAGGACTAATAATTTGAAGTCCAATGTATACAAGATATGGAATGGTTCCGCTTACAATCCATGCCCCAATCATAAGCCCCACACAAATTAAAATCATGATTGCAGGAAAGGCTTTTGCAAGTTTGTCCACAATCTCATCTTGTACGTCCTGCCATGTGTGTCCTAAAAACACAGCTATACATATCGTAAATGCCGCACATATCAATAGCAAAATCTTTATGTCAACTTTAAAAATCATTAATCCCAAAAATAATGTAGTGAACATAAAAATCAGTGGGAGAACGGCTATAATTAGGTTTGGTTTCTTTATTTTTTTGTTGTTTTTTTCTTCCATATTACACCTCATTGATTAAATTTTATTTAATGCCTGTTCCAGATCTGCAATCAGATTTTCTGCTCCTTCCAATCCACAGTGAAGGCGTACAATATTTCGATTTAATTCATGGAATGCAAGTTGTTCTTCTGTCCAATTGTAGGTAAAAGCAATTGCCAAACTTTCAAATCCTCCCCAAGAACATCCTTTTTGAAAAATCTTAAGATTGTCCACAAATGTCTCAACCCCAAGAGCATCCCCTTTCACTTCCACACTTAGCAGGCCACATTCACCTGATTGTTGCTTTCTGGCTAATTCATATTGCGGATGGGATGGTAATCCTGTATAGAAAACACGTGCGATCTTTGAATGGTTTTCAAGATATTTTGCAACCCTCATTCCTGTTTCATAATGTTTTTGCATACGCACGTCCAACGTGCGGAGACCTCGAATTGCAAGCCACGCTTCCATTGGTCCTAACACCCCACCAAACCAGTCTCTTTGAACCATGATTTTTCTCATAAATTCTTCATCTTTCGAGATAAGAACCCCACCGATCAGATCGCTGTGTCCACCAATGTATTTGGTCATTGTGTGCATGACCACATCAATCCCAAAATCTAAAGGTTTTTGGAACAATGGCGTCGAATACGTATTATCTATGTATGTCTTAATCTGGTTCTTTCTTGCAAGATCCGCAACTGCTTTTAAATCAACCACATTACACACAAGCGTAGATGGACTTTCTAGAATGATAAGGTCTGTTTCCGGTCTGATTGCTTCCTCAAATTCACGAACTTCTTTTCCGACAACATAAGTCACTTCTACATTCATTTTTTCGCATAAAAATTCGTCCAGAAGATGCTGCACCGGTCCATAACTTTCTCTTACACAAATGATATGACTTCCTGTTTTGCAAACTGCTAAAATTGTTGCTGCACAGGCTGCCATTCCGGCAGAAAATACAACTGCTCTACTACCATGTTCTAATGCCGCTAGTTTTTTTTCTAAAATTGTAACTGTTGGATTCGAGGCTCTTCCGTAATAAAATTGGTCCTCAAATATGTCTACATCAAAATAATCTTTTACGGTATCAAATACATGCAAAGAATTCATAAAAATGGGTGGTGTTACGGCCCCCATATAGTGTTTGGGGTCCTCCCCTTCATGTGTTAATGCCAGTAAATCTTTCTTGTCTGCCATCTGTCTCCTCCTTATCTGGTAGTATGGTTCACTGGTTGAACCAGTTATGGATTCATTATACAATTTTATATAATTATGTCAATATATCGCTTTATCATTTTATTTTTTTAGTAATATTTAACATTTTCACTATTCTTTATTTATATATTTCCCACAATAAAATTCATAAAAAAATACCAACACATTCTACTAGAATAGTTGGTATCTTTTTTCTACTGTAATTCTTCAAGCATTTCCTTTATTGTTTTTCCAGTGATTGGATGATGGACATTAGGTGCTATTTCACACAATGGTTGTAAAACAAACGCTCTATTTTTCATATCTGCATGAGGGATGCATAATTCCTCTGTTCCATAAATTAGGTCATCATAAAATAAAATGTCAAGGTCTAGTGTTCTAGGTCCCCAATGAATCACCCTCTCTCTACCCGCTTTTTTTTCAATCTGATGCAATGTTTCTAATAATTCCTCTGGAGTAAAAAGTGTGTGTAATTTTAAACATCCATTCAAAAACTTATCTTGATTTGTAACCCCATATGGTTCAGTCATGATCCATGAAGAGATTTTTTCAACTTCGCACTCTTTTAACTGATCTAACGCACGAACTGCATCATCAAGATATTTGGTTTTATCTCCCATGTTAGAACCTAGCGCAATATAAGCAGTATGCCATTTTCGTTCGATTTTCACAGATACGTTATCTAAGGGAAGCCCGATTGGTGCCCAGGGTTTTTTCACCTCAATCCTTACTTTCTTCAACTGTGGTTTATACTGAATCAAAAGGTTCTCTGCCAATGCCTCCGCCACACGCTCAATCAACTTATAGGTATGCTCTTTCATATATTGATCAATCATCTGGCATACTTCTCCATAGTGTATGGATTCTGTCAATCTGTCATATCTTCCGGCGTTCCTTGTATCCACATAAAGAACTGCTGATACAATAAATTTTTGTCCCAGTTCATTTTCTTCGGGAAATACTCCGTGATTTGCAAACACTTCTAAATCTTTGATTCTGATTTCATCCATGAACACCGCCTCCTTCCTTCTTCCTGCCATTACTTTGTTACAATTTATGTGATCTAAGGATTGCTTTTGCCATACAAATTGCTCTTTTATTTGCCTGTACATCGTGGACACGCACAAATGAACAACCATTTAGAATTCCCACAACTGTTGTTACAAGCGTTCCTTCTTCTCTTTGATCAGTCGGTAAATCTAACGTTAGTCCAATCACCGATTTTCTGGAAGTACCAAGAAGTACCGGATATCCTAATTCTTTTAATCGACCAACTTCCTTAATAACTTCCAAGTTCATTTCATATGTTTTTCCAAACCCGACTCCTGGATCTAAGATAATTTTATCCTCTTCTATTCCTGCTTGTTTTGCAATCTTTACACTTTCCTTTAAATCCAAAAGTACCTCTTCCATAAAATTCTGATACACAGTTTCCTCTCGGTTATGCATCAGACAACAAGCAACCTGTTCTTTTGCAATAAGGGACGCCATCTTTTCATCGTATTTGAGTCCCCATATGTCATTCACCAGGTCTGCTCCAACCTTGATTGCCTCTTTTGCAACTTCACTTTTATAAGAATCTATCGAAACTGGAATATCAAATCTTTTTTTAATTCCTTCTATCACAGGAACAACTCGGTGTATTTCTTCTTCCACAGAAATCTGAATATGTCCAGGTCTTGTAGATTCCCCTCCAATATCTAATATATCTGCTCCATCATTTATCAGCTCTTCCGCATGATAAAATGCACGATCCAAGCAATCATACTTTCCTCCATCCGAGAAGGAATCCGGCGTTACGTTAAGGATTCCCATAATGTACATCTGATGCTGCGTATCAAATTCTTTTTTCCCTATTCTCATCTTATCCCTCTTTCTTAGTATACAACAACATGATTCTTCTTTTCTTCACTCCAGTTGCATTCTTTTTGTACTGGACACTTGTAGCATGCCCTAGATAATTTATCACTTTCATAGAGCAAACGTCCCAATGTTGACATGTGATCCGTCTCTTTTCTATGTTCTTTAATTGCTTGAATTATTTCTTCTTTTTGATGATCTAACAGTTGTACACCGTCATCTAAAATTTCTTGTGCAATCTTTGCACTTGCAACTTCATGGGGAATTCCTTGCTGATATTGAAAACATTTTCCAATATCATGAAGAAAAGCGGTTGCGTAAATAATCTCTTTAGAAATCTTTCGCTTTTGTTCTAAATTCTTAATATATGCAATTCTTGCAACATCCAAAAAATGCGTAAAATCGTGGTGACAAAATTTTCTTTCTTCCTCTGCTTTCGAAAGTTTTTCATAACATTCTTTGTAGAGTGCATGTTTGGTAATTTTATCTACTAATTCCATACAACCTCCTAATGGATCATTTGGAAGAACTGATCTACAAGCTCTTTGTCTTCTTCAAAAATCCCACATTTTACAATCGTTACTGTTTTACTTCCTGGTTTTTTAATTCCACGCATGGTCATACACATATGCTCTGCTTCTGTCATAACAAGTACCCCCTTCGGCTTTAGATGTTTCATCAATGCCTCTGCAATCTGACTTGTCATCTGCTCTTGCAGCTGCAATCGCTTTGCATACACTTCTACTGTACGAGCAAGCTTACTAAGTCCTACTACTTTTCCATCTGGAATATATGCAATATGGACTTTACCATAAAATGGTAACATGTGATGCTCACAAGTAGAATAAAAAGTAATATCTTTTTCTATAACCATATCGTTATTCTTAACATGGAATGTTTTTTTTAAATATTCTTCCGAATGTTCTTGCATCCCCCCAAATATTTCTTCATACATTCGTGCGATGCGATCGGGTGTTTCAAGAAGTCCTTCCCTTGTAACATCTTCCCCGAGTCCTTCTAATAAGATTCTAACTCCCTGTTTTATCTTTTCCTGATCGATCATCTTTGTTTCCTCTCTTCCACAACCTTCATGATTTCTCCTAAGTAAGACAAAGAACCAAATGCCACAACCACATCCTCCTTTGTTGCTTCTTGATAGGCATATTCCACTGCCTTTCTAATTTCATATACTGGCTCTACATTCGGACAATAGGCTTTTAAAACTTGTCCTAACTTTTCTGCATCCAAAGTTCTCTTTGCATCTGGTAAATTTACCGTGTAAATTTTATCAGCCAATGGTCCCATGATCTGTGCAATTTTTTCATATTCTTTATCTTTAAAAACTCCCACTATAAAAACCAGGTGTTTATTCCCAACGTACTGCTGGATAGATTCTTTTAATTGCTTTGCCGCATCTACATTATGTGCGCCATCTACGATAAAGACAGGGTTGGTAGCAATACACGTAAATCTTCCTGGCCATTTTGTTTTTTTGAACCCTTCATACACTACTTTTTGCGGCAACCGAACTCCCATATCTTTCAAAGCTTTTATCACTCCTAGTGTAGTTACCACATTTTTGATCTGGCATCTTCCGGCAAGTGGGATCCTAAGTTCTTTATATTCTCCATAAGAAAGCACCTGTCCTTTTAGTCCTTCCTCATGTAAAATCACCTTTGTTTCATCCTCTTTATAATAACTGCATTGTTTAGATTTTGCGGTTTCCTTTAGAATCTCCAAAACTGTTTTTTGCTGCCCTGCCGTAATAACTCGACAGTTTTGTTTTATAATTCCAGCTTTGTTTTTTGCAATCTCTTCGATTGTATCGCCCAACACGTTCACATGATCTAGACTAATTGTAGTAAAAACTGCTGCAATTGTATTCTCCACAACATTTGTTGCATCTAACCTTCCACCAAGTCCAGTTTCTAATACAACAAACTCACAGTTTTTCTGCACAAAATACAAAAAAGCCACTGCCGTCTCTATTTCAAAAACAGTGGGACTGCCCTTCCCCCTTTTTTCCATACGCGCAGTTGCTTTTTGGACTTTCTCAACGAAATATGCAAACTCTTCTTCTTCGATCCATCTTTGATCAACACTGATTCGCTCTAGATAAGAAACAACTGTTGGTGAAACATATCTTCCTGTACGGTACCCCGCCTCCGTTAAAATTGACGAAATGTATGCAAGCACGGATCCCTTGCCATTGGTTCCTGCGATATGTATGAACTTTAATTGATTCTGTGGATCCCCCAGTTCATGCAACAGTTCTCGAATCGTATCCAAACCAAGTACACTTCCGTATTTCGACACTTTGTCCAAATATACCCTTGCTTCTTTATAGGTCACGTTTCTCGTTTCCTTTCCATAAATTTGATATTGTATTATAACGTACAACTTTTATCATAACATATGCTTTTTCACCTTTCAACCAGTGGCTTCTGATTTCTTAATTCTTGACATTTTATTCTTTCTGTATTATATTTACATTAAGAACTGTATTATTTGAATTAGTACACTTAATACACTTCGCGTATTATAAACACATTCATAGGAGGTACCATATGATTACGATCGACTACCGAAGTAAAACACCTCTGTACGAACAAATTGTTGAACGATTTCAAATGCTGATCTTAAAAGGAATTTTGAAACCCAACGAACAACTACCTTCTGTTCGTTCATTGGCTTTAAAACTAGCGATCAATCCAAATACGATTCAAAAAGCTTACACACAGCTAGAACAAATGGGATACATTTATCCCATCAAAGGTCGTGGAAATTTTGTTTCCGGAAGCGACACCCTTGCCAACGAGCAACGATTAAAATATTTTAACGATTTAAAATCCCTCGTTACCTACGGGATTGATTTAGGCATCCATGCAGAGGATTGCATTTCCTTTGTTAAACAACTCTATCTGGGAGGTACAACATGATTGAATTAAAAAACGTTGATAAAACATTTCAAGAAATTCATGCGATTGATCACATTTCCGCTTCCATAAAAGACGGAATGATTTTTGGGCTAGTAGGAAGTAACGGCGCTGGAAAAAGCACATTAATGCGATTGATCAGCGGAATCATAAAGCCTGATAACGGACAAATACTCATTGATGATGAACCTGTTTGGGAAAATCCTTCTGCAAAGAAAAATATTTGCTTTCTTTCTGACAGTGCCTATTTTTTTCCAAATGCGACTGCTGCATCTATGAGAGATTCCTACGCTTTACTCTATCCAGATTTTAAAAAAGAAACCTTTAATGATCTCATCCAAAAAGTGGGGCTTGATCCACATCGGAAAATCAATACGTTTTCAAAAGGTATGAAAAAACAAGTTTCTATTCTTTTAGGAGTGTGTACAAACACCAAATATCTTTTGTGCGATGAAACATTTGACGGTCTAGATCCTGTGATGCGTCAGGCTGTAAAAGGTCTTTTTGCTTCTGAACTTATGAATCGTGATTTCACTCCCATTATTGCCTCTCACAACTTAAGGGAGTTAGAAGACATCTGTGATTCTATAGGTCTTTTGCATAACGGTGACTTGCTATTTGCGCAAGATCTTGACACCATGAAAGTTCAGGTTCACAAAATTCAATGTGTATTACCGGATCTGGCAAAAGAGCAGCAGCTATTACAAGAACTAAAAGTCTTACAATACGAAAAATCAGGTTCTTTAATGCTGATTACTGCAAGAGGCACAAAAGGTGCATTGCTAAATTGTGTGAATCGATTCGATCCAATTTTTGCAGAAATTTTGCCTTTAACCCTAGAAGAAATATTCATAAGTGAAACGGAGGTAGCTGGATATGACATCAAAAATTTCCTATCCTAAATTTATCATCGAAAATTTGAAACATCGCGCATGGCTGATTGCTTTTTCTTTCATTGCACATTTTCTCATTCTTCCAGTATATACTCTTATGTACATTGATAATAAAAAATCACTGCTCCCAGACCCTTCAAACGTAAAGGAACTAAAAGAATGGGCTTTTTACAATTTCAGCGGACTATTGAACGGACAAAATAATTTCTTTCTTGCAATCTTGTTTTTTGGAATGGGGCTTTTATGTGCTGTGACAGGTTTCTCTTACTTACACTCAAAAGTAAAGCAAGACTTCTATCACAGCATGTATGTCACACGGAAACAATGGTTCCTTATCTCGTATATAAGCGGACTTTTGATTTTTCTTGTTCCGTTTATTGTACTTTCCTTCTGTACCATTTTGATCGGGCAAGTAAACGGACTTATGAATCTTTCCTTATTCCTCTACTGCCTAAGAGCGATGCTTTACGGAATCATGGTCTTCTTTTTGTCTTACCATACTTCCATTCTAGCGATGATGCTTACTGGTCAGGTGATCACGGGTGTTCTCGCTTATATTGTACTACTTGTATATGGTTCAGCCATCCTCGGATTGGTCGAAGCCCTTTGCAGCACCTTTTTACACACATGGGTTGCAAACTTATCTCCGTTTGATTCTATCCTTCGCTACAGCTCTCCTGCTGCACTTTCGGCGAATTTTATTGGAGCCAATGTTTCAGAGTCTGGAATGGTCTTGGGATTACATAACACAGCTGGCAGCAGTTTTAGAATTTGGGGAATTACACTGTTACTCCTAATCATTTTCTTTATTGCATCGCTACTGTTGTATAAAAAATACCCTGCTGAAGCTGCTGAAAATGCTTTATCATTTTCAAAAATCGGTGGCATGATCAAGACGTTGATTTCCATTCCTTGCGCCTTGGCAATTGGATTATTTTCCAATGCATTTATAGGATATTCTGGGAAAAATCACTGGTTATTTATCATCAGTCTGCTATTTGTTTTCCTGATTTGTTTTATCATTGAATTCATCTATCATCATGATTTAAAAATGATAGTTTCTGGAAAACTTTCAACTGGAATTTCCTTAATTGGTGTTTTATTTGTTTTATGTATCTTTCAATTTGATTTATTTGGATATGATTCTTACATTCCAAAAGAAGATTCTTTAAAGAGTATGTCTGTCCATTGCTATGACAATAATTACTACGATTACCAACTATACAACCATGATATGAAGATTATTTTAGAAAAAACAACCACAACGGATTTTCACGCCTTTTATGAACTGGCAAAAAAGCAGAAATCCACGAAGGATACTTCTGATCTTTCTAATATTGTTGTACGCTTTGAGCCAAAAAAAGGACGCCCGATTTATCGCTCTTATGACGTGGATCGACAAGACATGATCCTTGCATTTGAATCCAAATACAAAAACAGTGATTATAGAAAACAAGAAAATCCAATTTTCAACATTCATAAGAATGAAGTAGATTATTTCAAACTTGAAGACATTTACAATACCCCACTTTCTATGGATAATCTTACTGTAGAACAAAAATCCAACCTTCTTATGGCTTATAAAACAGATTTCTTAAATGCAGATTTTCATACGCTGATAAATGAAGACCCAATCGCAAAACTTTATATGGGATATACATTAGAACGAGATTCCAAAAATCCTACAACGGATTCTTTTGAAACACGCCTCTATCTTCATAAGGATTTCTCAAATACGCTTTCTTTATTGAAAGACTACGGATATACCATTCGTGAAAAAATTGATCCAAAGGATGTGCTTCGCGTTCTTTACGTTCCATCCGCACTAGAAGAACAGGAGGATTCTGCTATTACGCAAAAAGAAATTGTTGATCCAAAGGAAATTCAGTATGTTCTAGATCACCTCTCGCTTTACGATAATCAGCGTTTGCTACAAAGCAACATACATGATGGTGCTTCTGCGACTATACTACTTACGTTAAAGACTGGATATGAAATACAGTTTTCTCTTTTCGAAGATAAGTAGTACATTAGAAAATCCCGAGCGTAAAGCTCGGGATTTCTCTCTAAATAACGATCATAGCATCTCCAAAACTGAAGAATCGATACCGTTCTTTTACAGCTTCCTCATAGGCAGCAAGTACATGTTCTTTTCCAGCAAGTGCGGAAACAAGCATTATTAATGTAGATTCCGGAAGATGGAAATTTGTAATCAGTCCATCCAATACTTTAAATTTATATCCTGGATAAATAAAGAT
The DNA here is from genome assembly GCA_020024635.1 of Ruminococcus sp. Classification (GTDB taxonomy): domain Bacteria; phylum Bacillota; class Clostridia; order Lachnospirales; family Lachnospiraceae; genus JAHHTM01. The sequence continues at coordinate 25,329 of JAHHTL010000021.1, read as the reverse complement.
TTCTGTCCATCCACTACATGGCTCCAAATGTCCATTTTCATCTGCTGCCGATTCAATGGTTCGACAACTTGTAGTTCCCACGCAGATAATACGCCCTCCAGATTCCTTTGCATGATTGATCTTATCTGCTGCTTCTTTTTCTATTTGGTAAAATTCAGAATGCATATGGTGGTTGGTCACATCTTCTACTTTCACGGGACGGAAAGTTCCAAGTCCTACATGGAGTGTCACTCTTGCAATATCCACCCCTTTTTCTTCCACCTGCTTTAATAATTCTGGTGTGAAATGCAAGCCTGCTGTTGGTGCAGCAGCAGATCCCGCATGCTCTGCATAAACAGTATTGTATCTGTCTTTATCCTGAAGCTGATGTGTAATATATGGTGGAAGTGGCATTTGCCCCAACTGATCTAAAATCTCCTCAAATATGCCTTCATATTCGAAGCGTACCAATCGATTTCCCTCTTCTACAATATCCACAACTTCTCCCTTAAGAAGTCCATCTCCAAAACTTACTCGGGCACCAACTTTCATCTTTTTCCCAGGTTTTACCAAAGTTTCCCACACATCTTTTTCTTTTCTCTTCAAAAGAAGTACTTCTACTTTCGCATCGGTTCCCTCTTTTGCTCCAATAAGACGAGCCGGAATAACTTTGGTATTATTAATCACCAAACAATCTCCTGGTTTTAAATACGCTAATATATCCTTAAACTTGCGATGCTCTGTTTTTCCAGACACCTTGTCAAGTGCAAGAAGTCTGGAGCTTGAACGATCTTCCAGAGGATCCTGTGCAATCAGTTCCTCCGGAAGGTCAAAATAAAAATCACTTGTCTTCAATGTTGATTCCTTCTCTCCTAACACATTACTGTCTTAATTCAATTCCCATCTCTTCCAATGCTTTTAGGATTTTGTCCATTGCTGCTGTAATATCTGCTTCTTCTAATGTACGATCCTTTGCACGGAATACAATGGAATACGCGATTGATTTATATCCTTCTTTAATTTGTGAACCTTCATATAAATCGAACAATGCAAAGCTTTCTAAGTATGCTCCACCTTTTGTTTCAATGACTTCTTCAATCTGTCCTGCAAGAATTTCTTTTGGGACAACCATACTAATATCCCGTGTAACTGCAGGATATTTTGCGATTCCTTCATATTTTCTATCAAAGGTCGCATATGGAAGGATTGCCGGCATATCCAGTACCGCAATGTAAGCACGGTCACCAATTCCATAGTTATCCGCAACTTCTGGATGTACCTCTCCTAAATATCCAACCACATTTCCATCATACAGAATATTTGCCTGACGCCCTGGATGAAGGAATGGTTTTTCTGCATGTGGATCATAGGTTTCTCTTTGATTCATTCCTATTTTTTCAAAGAACTCTTCTACAACCCCTTTCATGCTAAAGAAATCTCCCTCTCCATACATTCCAAGGGTAAATTGCATTCTCTCTTCTGGAAGTTCTTTGACTGGAAGTTCTTTCGGAAGATAAATATTTCCAAGCTCATAAAGGCGAACCGCTTTGTTTCTTCTGTTGTAGTTTGTTGCAAGGGAAGTTAGCATACCATTTAAAGAAGTCGTTCTCATGATACTATAATCTTCTCCCAATGGATTCATAATATTTACCGTATTTCGAAGTACTGAATCTTCTGGAAGAAGCAACTTATCAAATACCTTTGGGCTTTCAAAAGAATAGTTCATTCCCTGGCTAAATCCACAATATTCTGCTATATTTCTTGCCATCTCTTCGATGCGAAGTTTAAAAGATAATTTACCGGTGGTAGCCTCTCCTGTTGGAAGTGTGGTAGGAATATTATCGTATCCATAAAATCTCGCCACTTCTTCTGCGAGGTCCGCAATACGGAATAAATCATGACGGAATGTAGGCGCGATGACCTCTTTTGTCTCAGAATCATATGCTAGATCAATTTTTTCAAAATATCCAAGCATTTCTTCTTCAGACAAATTCGTTCCTAACATGGCGTTGATTTTTTGCGCATCAAAAGGAACTCTTACTGGCTCTTTCACCTTTCCATAAACGTCAACCATACCACCTACGACTTCACCTGCCCCAAGTTCTTCTATTAACTGGCAAGCTCTATCCATAGCAGCTTGTGCATTATTAGGATCAAGTCCTTTTTCAAATTTTCCGGAAGCATCTGTACGAAGTCCCAAACGCTTTGCTGATTTACGAATACTTACCCCATCAAAACATGCTGCTTCAAAAAGCATTGTTTGAACATCATCTGTAATCATAGAGTTTTCTCCACCCATGATTCCTGCAATTGCGATTTCTTTTTCTCCATCGCAGATCATCAGAACTTCTTTGTCAAGCGTTCGTTCTTGTCCATCTAACGTTATAAATTTCTCATTGTCTTTTGCATTTTTTACAACAATTTCATTTCCTGCTATTTTAGACAGATCAAATGCATGCATTGGTTGTCCAAACTCTTCCATCACATAGTTTGTAATATCTACAAGATTATTGATTGGACGAATTCCAACAGATGCAAGTCTTCTTTGCATCCATTTTGGGGATGGACCAACTTTTATATTTTTCACAACTCTTGCGCAGTATCTTGGACAAAGATTGGAATTTTCCACTGTAACCTTAATATAGTCATTGACATCTTCTTCATTTCCTGTCTTTGTTACAACCGGTGGAACAAACTCTTTTTTAAATGTAGCTGCCGCTTCTCTTGCAATTCCTACAACACTGTAGCAATCCACACGATTTGATGTGATCTCATATTCGAAAACAACGTCATTTAATCCCAGTGCTTCAATCGCACTAGAACCTACCACTGCATCTTCTGGCATGATATAAATTCCATGCTCTGGCGCATCTGGATACATCTCTTTTGTTGATCCAAGTTCTTCAATAGAACACATCATTCCATAACTTGGAACGCCACGTAATTTTCCTTTTTTTATCTTCATTCCACCAGGTGTCTTAGAGCCGTCATGTCCACCTGCAACACGACCTCCATCTAACACTACCGGAACTTTATCTCCTTCTTTTACATTACTTGCTCCTGTAACGATCTGTACAGATTCTTCCCCTACGTTTACCTGACAAATGATTAATTTATCTGCATCTGGGTGCTTCTCTATTTTGTCAATCTGACCAATCACAATTTTCTCAAGATCTGCATCAAGTTCTTCAAACCCTTCCACCTTGGTGCCAGATAATGTCATTGCATCTGTATATTCCTGCGCTGTCACATCAAGATCAGGAACGTATGCTTTTATCCATGATAACGAAGTATTCACTATTTATTTCCTCACTTTCTTATTAAAACTGTTTTAAGAATCGGATATCATTTTCATACAGCAGTCTCATATCATCAATTTCATATTTCAGAAGAGCGATACGCTCAAGTCCCACGCCGAACGCAAATCCTGTATATTCTTGCGGATCGATTCCACACATTTCTAAAACATGGGGATGTACCATTCCACAACCTAAAATTTCAATCCAACCAGATCCCTTACAGAAACGACATCCTTTTCCTCCACATTTAAAACATGTCACATCTACTTCTGCGCTTGGTTCTGTAAACGGGAAATGATGTGGACGGAATTTTGTTTTTGTCTCTGGCCCAAATAATTCTTTTGCAAACACCTCCAATGTTCCCTTTAGGTCTGCAAATGAAATGTTTTTATCGATCACAAGACCTTCAATCTGATGAAACGATGGAGAGTGCGTCGCATCCACTTCATCGGATCGAAAAACTCTACCTGGTGCGATCATTCGGATGGGAAGTTTCCCTTGTTCCATAACACGGGCTTGTACTGGTGATGTCTGTGTACGAAGTACAATGTTTTTGTTAATGTAAAATGTATCTTGTTCATCTTTTGCCGGATGATCTGCCGGAATATTTAATTTTTCAAAATTGTAAAGATCATACTCTACTTCCGGTCCTTCAACTACCTCATATCCCATACCTACAAAAATTCGTTCTACTTCTTCTAATGCAATCGTATTGGGATGTCGATGACCTAACACTGCTTTTTTTGATGGAAGAGTAACATCTATTACTTCTGTTCTCAATTTCTCTTCACGGATTCGTTTTTCCATGGTTGTTTTTGATTCTTCCAGCGCTGTTTCTATCGCTGTTCTTGTTTCATTTACCAATTGTCCAACCACTGGTCTATCTTCTGGTGCGACATCTTTCATTCCTTTTAAAACAGCTGTCATTTCACCTTTTTTCCCTAGAAACTTGATTCTTACATCATTTAGTTTACTTGGAATATCTGCAGCCTGAATCTGCGCAAGTGCATCTGCTTTAATCTGCTCCAATCTCTCTTTCATTCATTTTCTCCTTTCATATGTCAAAGGGATTTTCCCTTCTATAACAAGTTTATGATCTTTCAAACTATAACAAAAAAAGACCTCCTCCCAAAAGGGACGAAGTCATAATCGCGGTACCACCCTAATTCCCACAAAAGTGAGCGCTTAGTCTTGTGTAACGTACAACATACGGCACTCTCTAGTCAAAACTCTTTCAAGAATGCAGCTAACGTGGGAAATTCGATTGCCGTCTGAACTAAAGAGAATTTACAGCCAGTGATTCTCTCTCTCTGATAGAAAACGGGGCTCTACTTTGCACGATGATTGCTTTTATTTCTATTTGTATAGTCAATTTACTTTATCATTGTAACATAACAACAATGTTTGTCAAGGATTTTCTAATTTTCCACATTCTCCTTGGGTGTTGCTATCTTTAATCGATTGGTAAATTCCTCCACAGCCGCATTTAATTCTCCCCCTAATAGAATAACATACATACAAAAATACAGCCAAAGCATGATCAATATAATCGTCGTCAAGCTTCCATACATATTGGAAAATCCTGTAAATACATCTAAATAAACAGAGAAAATAAAGGAAATAAAAAGCCAGCCACAGGATGTAAAAATTGCTCCTGGCAATTGTTGTCTCATGGTTGTTTTGTGCTTTTTTGTACGATCTGGAAGATATTTGTATGCAAGATCCCAAAATAACGTTAATATGATGAGAGAAAATATTGTACGAACTCGAATCAGCAGATACATAAATTTTTGCATCATAGGAACGTGCTTCACAACAAAAAAGCTGATACTATTTCCAAACACAGATACAATCAGTGAAATTATAATTGCCAGAATAAATAGTACGGTATAAAAAGACGCTCTGATTCGAAGGTATATATAATTTCTTGTTTCTGTTTTTTCATATATTTTATTGAGCCCTGATGTTACAGACAACACTCCTTTTCCCGCTGACCAAAGTGCAACTAAAATTGTAACTGGAATGATTGTAACAGATTGTGCATACACCTGTCTAACGATAGAAATAATAAACCCTTCTACTGTAGACGGAAAAACTTGTCTGACTGCACCGATCACATCCTCTTGTGTAACAGGTGTATATTGTACCAAAGTCATAAGTAACAAAATAATCGGAATTAGTGACAACATAAAAAAGTATGCTGCCTGTGCTGCATACGCACCTGTACTATGTGAATTAACAATTTGTATATATCGATCAATTTTATTTCGTAAATTTTTGAATCTGATTTTCATATTGTTTCTCCGTTTAAAGTATATCTCGAATGAAAAAGACAGCCGTACGCTGACAGCTGCCTTTATCTTTAGTAAGTTCCCCAAAATGCCGGTCCTGTATTTTGACTCCTAGCCGTAGCTAGGTGGGCAACCGCATCTGCTTTTCTGCCTTCCACTGCTCAATCGGAGGCCTGGCATATTACAGAAATATAAGAATCCCGTTTAAAGTAAATGTAGGTTCAAAATAGCAGGATTATCGTACATCTCAGGTTTCCTACACCTATTATAACCTATTTACCTTGATAATACAACAAAAACAACTTTTTTTACACTTTTCATTTTTCCCCTTTAATTCGTGCAATTTGAATCAAGATATGATATAGTTATTTTTATACATTTTTCCAAGAAACTAGAACTAATTTCTGTGGAAAAACTTTTATACAAAAGGAGTTTTGATCTATGAAAATGAATGAGTTAAAACTAGTCTATTTCAGTCCTAACGGCACCACAAGAAGAGTGATCATGGAAGTTGCAAAAGGTATTGAATTAAAATCTGTTTCCTATGATCTGTCCATCCACAAAGAGAAAAAACCTTCTCTGAACTTTAAGGAAAATGATTTTGTACTATTTGGTATTCCTGTCTATAGTGGTCGTGTTCCTGCTATCTTTTTAGAATATTTTGAAACATTACAAGGGAAGGATACTCCATGCGCACTTGTTGCCACCTATGGATGTCGTGCCTATGAAGATGCTCTGCTAGAATTAAAAACAGAAGTACAAAAACGTGGTTTTAAAGTAATTGGAGCGGCTGCTTTTCCAACCGAACATTCCCTCATGCGTTCCATTGGAATGAGTCGTCCCAATAAAACAGATTTAAAAACCATTGCAGACTATGGCGTCCAATTAAATCGTCGACTCAAACAAGAAGCTTCTTTTAAGGATTTTGATTTACCAGTTCCTGGAAACGAACCTTATCGAAAGGTCGGAAAATCCACCTTAATTCCAAAGGTAGACGTTACCCTTTGTACAGAGTGTAAAAACTGTGCTAAACTCTGTCCTACAGGAGCAATTCGTGTAGACGCTCCAAAAAAAATGGACAAAACGAAATGCATCAGTTGTTTGAAATGTGTTCGTAACTGTAAACAACACGCTCGCTCCGTTAGCAATTTTAAACTCCGTGCTTTACATAAAAAGCTGAATAAAATGTGCGATTCTTCAAAAGAAGCTGAGATTTTTATGTAAACTTCAAAAGTTCCATGATTTTTCCTATAAAAAATAGAGATGAAGTGGGTTCCATACAAGTAGGAGGAATTGCGGCAATTTATTAAATTAGGATGAGGTGATGCGTATGAAAAAGAAAAAACTTATCATGATTACGAGTCTTGTTGTTGTATTTTTCAGTATTGCTGGGTTATATTATGGGATGCATAAAAATGAAAAGAAAGTAGTAAAAAACTATAAAAATGTAATGGTTGAAGCTAAAATCGACGAATATCAATCTTTGCAGTCTATCGAAGAAAATGTTGCTCTTATTGTGAAAGTAAAAAAAGTAAATGAAGAAGAACCGATTATATGGCGGAACGAACAAGGTAATGTCTATTTTGTTGGCACGATAGGAAATGTAGAAGTTTTGAAAGTTTATAAAGATGAAAGTGATCAACATATAGAAATAGGAAATATTCTTCCGATCTTTGAAAATGAGGCTTATGATGAAAAAGAAAACACAACATATCATGTTGCAGGATATCAAAAAATGCAGGTTGAAAATGAATATATGCTTTTCCTAAACTATTCTGATGGTGATAAGTGGTATGTACCTTGTAGTGCTATTTGGGGGAAATATCCACTAAATCCCCAGGAAAATATATTATATAATGATTCAGAAATTTCAACCATGTCATTTGATGAAAATCTGATTGAAAAAATTGGAGTCGAAGTTATTCAAAAATATCAGTAAGAAAGAATAAACATCTTTTGAGAGAGTTTCAAGCTTTGTGCAAATAAAAAAAGGAGCTGCCACTTTACGAAATTGTATTCGCTAAAGTGACAGCCTCTTTTTTTATCTTTTTATACGTTTTAAGTATAATTAGTTTAATTCATTAACAACTTTCTGGATTGCGTCAAGAGCTTCATCTGGAAGTTTATCATATCCTTCTTTCTTCACTCCAAACTCTCTGATTTCATCCAAACGGTCATTCATACGAGCTTTTAACTGAGATACATAAGACTCATCATCCATATTTGGAATAAATCCTTCCCAATCAAGAATTTCAATATCTGAGAATGGTCCCCATTTATGGAAATCTGCTTTTTGTTCAACAATTGCTTCTAAGATACCAAGTGTATCTTTTGGCTGAACTTTCTTGCCCATGAAATCTCCAGTATTAATGATATAGCAATCTACATCCTTCTCTTCTACCAATTTCTTGAACTTCTCGTAATCATTTACAAGTGGGTATGTTCTAAATGGGTTTGCATATGGTACAACAACAAGCTTATTTGGATCCACGCCAGGAGCAAGTCTTTCTGCTGAAGATCTCTTTGTTGCAAGAGTAGCTCCCATAACAGATGCAAGTGCAGCACCTTTTAATTTTACTACTGGTGGAATTGTTGGGTCTTTCATAATCCAGAAAATTGCATTTACTGGTGCATCAATTTTATCTACGCGGTTTGGTGACCATAATTTAGATTTGATTGCACGACCATTCCCGTTACGGATATCCTCTGTAACAAGCTGAACTTTTCCATCTTCATCTAATGTAGCCGCACAGTTCTGTGCTGTTAAAAGATATTGATTGTCTGGGCATCCTGTTGGATAATCTTGTGTCTTATCAAAGTAAGTAGGCTCAATTGCAACAGATGCACAAGTATCTGTATTGATAATAAATGCGTCATCATGAAGAACTTTGATTTCATATTTTCCATCATGTTTTGCATGTGTAAGTGTAGATTTTCCTGATCCAGAAAGTCCATAAACAGATGCAACATATTTTCTTCCATCTGGAAGCAAGTATTCTTTTTGTCCACCATGGCATGAAGCATATCCATTACGGTTTGCAATTGCCCAAACCATTGTAAGTGTTCCTTTTTTGTGCTCTCCAAAATATCTCATACCAAGGATGCATGCACAGTTAGTCTCTGTGTTGAAGTAACATAATGTCTGTGGGTCACTTAAACAGCTGTAATCAACGCCTGGATGTGCAACCGGTGTCCACTGTGGATCAGAGAAAATATAAATATCAGGCTCTTTTCCATCTCCTACTGGTTTAGAATTCTTATACATCTTTACATACTCATCTGACATATACTGGAAGTTGAGCATCCATGAGTACATGATGTTTTCTTCCCCTTCCGGAATAAGAAGATGCACTTTAACCATGAATTCAGGATCAAGTCCTGCATATGCTGTTGCATGATACATTTTTTTGTATCTAGCGCTATAAATGGCATCCATTGCAACCTTATCTAATTTTTCGCAATCTACTCCTGGCTCACCAGCAACACGGCGAGCTGCTGCATAACGTCCTGTAATTGCACCATCATTAAACAGAAGAACTTTTGCATCTTTGTCTAATCCAAATTCCTCTCCTCTGTATACAGGCATATCTGTAACGATTGTTCCTGGTGAATTCTTTGCAAGGTTGTATGCTTCTTTTAATGTGTTAACTGGAACAACGTTGTTCCCATAAAATGCTGATTCAATAATAGATCTTGTTTTTGAAAATCCTGGTTTTCCTTTACCAATTTCGCTAATTGGATAATAAGCTTTTGTTGACATGGTTTTAACATCCTCCTTAAGTCCAAATTTGTCTTTATTTTCTCATATTTGATTATAAAAGTCAATACTTTCGCTGAAAGACTTGTATCGCTTTTATTCATTTCTTATACATTTTTCTATAGTTTTCAACTCTTAGATAGACAAAATGCAAGTTCGATGAAACAAACTTGCATTTTTACCTTTTTATTGTGCATTTTTAAGCGAATATGAGAAAATTATGAATTTTCCCTTACCATTCTTGTTAAAATTTTCACTAGGTGATTCTTTCTAAATTTTTTCTAAACTTTTAAAAAAACTCGCGTTTCAATTTTGTTGTGTAAACCATATACCACACGATACATGCTAAAAAAGATGCCATTGCTATGTAATCTAAAATCTGAATCGGCATCACATAATAATGAACAAAATCTATTACTCCATAAATCACAGATACTATTCCAAATGTCAGAACCGCTGGTTGTGCTTTTTTTAAGAACATTTCCTTGTCTTTACACGTATATTCAAAATAGTTTTTGCCCAAAAGGAGTGTCTCATTAATATGACCGTCTTTTTTCATTTTTGCCCATGCATAAATTGCATAAACTCCGCATCCAAAAAATAATAGGCTAAAGATTCCAAATGTATTGTCCATAATTTATACCTCAATTCCTAAAATATCAAGCACTGTTTTTTCCATATCCTTTACATCACATTCTCTTCTATGACGAATCTTGGCATTCTTTATTTCTGAAACCGCCATCGGAACAGGCGTACCTGATTTTTTATGTAACTCTTCAATTAAATCAAATTCATCCATTGTCTGATACTTCTCATCAATTGCTGTCATTACACTTTTCAAAAACTTATAAGGACTTGCTGTAGATACTACCAGTTCTTTCGCAAGATCATCCCTCTTCTCTTGATAACTTTTACACACATATGCTGCTACCGCAGTATGAGGATCCATGACATATCCAGTCGCTCTATATGTATCACAAATCATTTTTGCAGTCTCATATTCTGTGGCATAACCACCGATAAAATCGGAAAGTCTCTCTCTCATTTCCGGAGTGATTTCGTAAACACCCTTCTGTTTTAATTGGTCCATACATTTTGCAGTCATTTGCGCATCCTGTCCTGAGATTGCATAAATTAACCGTTCTAAATTACTGGAAACCAAAATATCCATGGACGGGGATGAGGTCAATATAAATTCCCGGTTTTTATCATAGGTTCCTGTCTCGAAGAAATCATAAAGTACCTTATTTTCATTGGAAGCACATAGCAACTTTTTAATCGGAACTCCCATTTCTTTTGCATAATATGCCGCAAGAATGTTCCCAAAATTTCCTGTTGGGACTGTCACATTTATTTTTTCTCCTGCCGTAATCTGCTGGTGTTTCAAAAGCTTTGCATATGCATAAACGTAATACACTACCTGCGGAATCAACCTTCCAATATTGATCGAATTTGCAGAAGAAAATTGATATCCTGACTGTGCCAGTTTTTCTTGCAATTGCCGATCCTCAAACAAGGCCTTTACCCCACTTTGTGCGTGATCGAAATTACCATGGAGCGCAACAACTGCTGTGTTGTTTCCCTTTTGCGTAACCATCTGTCGTTCCTGTACAGGACTAACCCCACCTTTTGGGTAAAACACAATTATTTTAGTTCCCGGTACATCTTGAAAACCTGCCATGGCTGCCTTTCCCGTGTCCCCTGATGTAGCCGTTAAAATTACAATCTCCTTGGTTACATGATTTTTCTTTGCAGACGTAGTAAGAAGATGTGGAAGGATAGACAATGCCATATCTTTAAATGCAATCGTAGCTCCGTGAAACAACTCCAGATGATAGGTGTCACCAATTTTCACAAGTGGAGCAATTTCTTCTGTATCAAATTTTTCATCGTATGCACTTTTAATACAATCTTTCAACTCTTCTTCTGTAAAATCTGTAAAAAACTGTTTCATCACAATATATGCGATTTCCTGATAGGATTTTTCTTTTAATTCTTCCATAGAAATATCCAATTGCGGAATAAATTCTGGAACAAACAGCCCACCATCTTCAGCAAGACCTTTCAAAATAGCCTCAGAGGCTGTTACACTTAGGGATGCATTCCGTGTACTTTTATACAGTAAGTTCATGATATCGACCTCTTTTTCTGATTTCTGCTAGAAATTATAACATATGTGTATTTTTTATTCAACTTTATCGCCAGGACACTGGTTTACTTCTTTTTTCGGAAAAAAATATAAAGAAATCCACTCATAGCCATTAGCATTGGGTAAAACAAATAGGGCATAATCACAAATGGAGTCAACCCCGTTAGACTGGCTGCGGAAAGCAGCTGTGCTCCATATGGAATCATTCCTTGACCAACCGATGTGAAAATGTCAAGTAAAGATGCAGAACGTTTTGGAGAAATTTCAAATTCATCACTGATTTCTTTTGCAATTGGTCCCGCCATAACAATTGCAACTGTATTATTTGCTGTACAAAGATCTACCAAAAGAGAAAGCACTGCAATACCAAATTCTCCTCCTCTTTTCCCTTTGATTCTTTTTTTTATAATGTCCAAAATAAACGCAATACCACCATACTCTTTCACAAGGGATACGATGCATGCCACAATGATTGAGATGACAGTGATATCATACATCGAGGTTACACCATTTCCGACCACATTGAAAATCTCTCCCACTGCAATACTTCCAGTCGTCACCCCAACGATCAAAGAAATCGTTGTTCCGGCAATAAGAACCAAAAACACATTAATTCCTGCCAATGCTCCAACAAGTACAACAAGGTATGGAATCACTTTCCACAAATTGTATGGAAGGTCGTTTCCTATCTGAACTTCCAAATTTCGTGTAATAAACAGGAAAATAAGAATGGTTATAATTGCGGCTGGAAGTACGATTAAAAAATTGGCTTTAAACTTGTCCTTCATCTCACAACCTTGTGTTTTTACCGCAGCAATTGTCGTATCTGATATCATAGAAAGATTATCTCCAAACATAGCGCCACACACAACTGCAGCAATACAAATTGCCACAGAAAATCCTGTTTGTTCTGAAATTCCAACTGCAATCGGAGCAAGCGCTGCAATCGTTCCCATGGAAGTCCCCATCGAAATGGAAATAAAACATCCAATCACAAATAATCCTACCACTGCAACCTTTGCCGGTAAGATGGAAAGTCCAAAATTAACGGTACTTTCCACCCCTCCTGCCGCTGTAACAGCGCCTGAAAATCCACCGGCACATAAGAAGATCAAAAGCATCGTAATGATATTTTCATCTCCTGCTCCTTTCGCAATCACTTTAATCTTTTCTGCAAACGTAAGCTCTCTATTTTGTAAAAATGCTACAAACAGCGCAATCAAAAATCCAACAATAGCAGGCATCGCGTAGAAATCTTTTGTAATAATCCCTGCTCCTAAAAAAATCACCAGAAACACCCCAATTGGCAATAGCGCAATTGCTCTTCCTTTTGTCTGTTGTTCTACCATCTCTTTCCTCCTAAGTATACATGACTCTCCATATACCATTCTATTTTTTTTGAATATATCCTTTTGCAGTTAATGCTTCCGCGCAAAGCACTGCACCTCCTGCTGCTCCACGAACTGTATTGTGAGAAAGCCCAATAAATTTATAATCAAACATACTATCTTCTCTTAAACGTCCTATAGAAACTCCCATTCCATTTTCAAACTCTACATCTTGTGTAACCTGAGGACGATTTTCTTCTTCTAAATACTGAATAAACTGCTTTGGAGCACTTGGAAGGTTTTCCTCTTGTGGAAATCCTTTAAAATGAACTAATTTTTCAATCAACTGCTCTTTGGTTGGCTTCTTTTCAAAATTTATAAATACTGCTGCTGTGTGGCCATTTAATACCGGCACACGTACACATTGACATGTAATCTTTGGAAACTCCGCCTTTACGATCACACCATTTTCTACTTTTCCAAGAACCCTTAATGGTTCTTGTTCGCTTTTTTCTTCTTCTCCGCCAATAAATGGAATCACATTTCCAACCATCTCTGGCCAATCTTTAAATGTTTTTCCTGCGCCAGAAATCGCTTGATATGTAGTTGCTACCACCTCTTTTGGTCCAAATTCCTTCCAAGCTGCAAGGCATGGAGCATAACTTTGAATCGAGCAGTTTGGCTTTACCGCAATAAATCCTCTCTTTGTACCAAGACGCTTTTTCTGATCTTTGATCACCTCAAAATGATCTGCATTAATCTCCGGAACAACCATCGGAACATCCGGCGTCCATCGATGTGCACTATTATTGGAAACAACAGGAGTTTCCGTTTTTGCATATTGCTCTTCTATGGCACGAATTTCTTCTTTTGACATATCTACCGCACTAAACACGAAGTCAACGGTAGCTGCAACCTTTTCTACTTCATTTACATTTAAAACAATTTTATTTTTTACAGCCTCTGGCATGGCTGTGTCCATTTTCCAACGCTCTCCTACTGCTTCCTCATATGTTTTTCCAGCGGATCTTGGGCTTGCTGCTACGGTTACTACTTCAAACCAAGGATGATTTTCTAATAATGAAATAAATCTTTGTCCAACCATTCCTGTAGCTCCAAGAATTCCAACTTTTAACTTTTCCTCCATCGTTCCTATCTCCTTTTTATACATTTCTGATTAGTTTATCACATTAAAGTGTTACTGTCTAGACAAAATTAAAAAGAATCAACAATTTACTGTCGATTCTTTTTAAACATTTTGTTTTTCTGTTCTTGTCTTTCTTTATAAGAATATTCACATCCACAATAATCTTGTCTGTACAACCCATACTGATTGGACAACTCTATGGAACGTTTATACCCATTTTTCTTTTTAAAATCCGTCTGTAGATATTTTACATGATATTTCTCTTCTAATTCCATACCGATCTGGTTTAATTTATCCGCATTTTTAAGTGGGCTGATGGAAAGAGTTGTAGCAAAATAATCAAATTCTCCCGCTAAAGCAATCTCTGCCGCTTCTTTTAGGCGAAGTTCATAACACTTAAAACAACGCTCACCGCCTTCTTTTATATGCTCCAATCCTTTCGCCATCTGATGAAATTTCTCTCGATCATAAGGTCCTGCTATAAACGATACGGGATATTTAAACTTCATATCTGCGATTAACATTTGCTGCTCCAGCAATCTTTTTGTATACTCTCGTTCCGGGAAAACATTTGGATTATAGTAAAAAACAGTGATTTCAAAATAATTTGAAAGATATTCCAACACGTAACTACTGCAGGGCGCACAACAACTATGCAAAAGAAGCCTTGGGATTTCTTTTTTATCTTTTAAGGTTTCAAGGAACTTATCCAACGCCTTTTGATAATTTACATTTCTATTATTCATATTATGCATGAACCTTTCCTCAATCTATCATTTTCTCCTTTAGTTTAAATCAAATCCTCTGGAAAAACAATATTTTTTCCTTTTTTAAGTTCTACTTTCGTATATGTTTGTGATTTCAGACATTTAACAAGGATTTCCTGATCTTCTTTTGAACAAATTTCAAGATATGTCATCTTCATATTCTCAGTTTTTGCTGTCACCTTAATTCCACGCTCGCCTCTAAATCCGGAAAATTCAACTTTACCATGTTTCCATTTCTCTGGAATTGCTGGAAATAACTTCAATTTTCCATTTGACATTTGCATCAACATTTCTTGCAGTCCATCTGCCGCAAACATATTTGCTTCCAACGTAAATGGACGGTAATGAAAGGTAGTGTATCCCCGTTTTTTATAATCCCCATTTAGATGAAATCCATTTGGGGAACAAAAACTTTCCCAAAAAATTCGAAGTTGCTCTGCCGCTCCTTCTCCATTTTCTGCAATTGCATAAAGATGAGCCATCCACGCAAAAGAAAATCCTACCCACATTCCTGTTCCAAGTCGCTCATAATCCAAAATCACCGCATCAATAATCTTTTTATCTTCTTCCTTTTCATATGTAATTTGATTCAATGGACAAATCGGCATTGCATTGGACAAATGTCGATGGGACTCCTGTAATATTTCATCTGGAGAAATCATTAATACCTTTCGATCATCTACCGAAAAATCAGGAAGTTTACTTAAAATATCTTCATAATAGTTCTCTTCGCTTTTCCCCAATCGTTTCGCATAAATACATAATGTTTCATACAAATATCGTAACAATGCCAAATCATAATTACTATTTGCAGTAACCCATGCCTGCGTTTCATCATCATGAATTTCGGGCGAACTTGATACTGGAAGATAATATTTTCCATCCACTTCCATCAATAATGCAGTAATACATTTTGCCGTTTCTTTAAAATAAATCCAAGCTCGATTTTCAAGAAATTCTTTATCTGCCGTATACCTATAATAATCATCAAAACTTTTACACAACCAAATCTGCTGTACCGGAGAAAGGGAGTACATCGGCCAACCTCCCAAAGGCTTTCCGTCAATGGTCATAACTCCAGGCAAACAAATTCCTTCTGTCCCATAAAATTTCTTTGCGAATACCCCGGCTTCCTCTTTCAAATCCCATAGAAAATCTAAAAACGCCTCTCCTTCTTCTAGGTGATCCGCCTTAAAAAAATGGGTATAACTAAGTTGTGTATTCAGATCGTTGTGATAATCTCCTTTCCATGGTGGAAGGTTGCCATCGTCTGCTGTCCACACCCCTTGCAAAGACATTGGATATCCACCTTTCCTTGAACAAGACGCAAATAAATAATTTGCAAGATACCATTGCTTTTGCATCCATGGATCCGGAAGAGAAATTTCACTTTTGCCCCAATAGTTTCTCCACCACTCTACATGGGAATCTACCCAATATTCGTACCCATGATTTAACTGTTTTACTAGAAGATGTATCCCTTCTTCTAACCAATCCTCCCCGTCTTTAGAAGAAAGGATCCGATAAAAATAATCCGTACCCTTTTCCCACATTTTTTCTCCCAGCACAATTCCATAAGAAAAGGTTTGATCCACTTGCTGAGTAAACCAACGAAGCTTTACCTCTCCTTCTTCTCTTTGTCCTTTTTCTGGAAGTGGATACTGCAGCTGTTCTAAACTACCCTGTGAGATTGTTCTTTGCTCCGGATCATATGTTCCTACCTTTTGCTTACTTGCACCAAACTTTGGATTTTCAAGGCAAACAGAAAGGACAGAGGCATCTGCCTCCGTCCTGATCATTCCCGTTCCTGTCACCGCATGGCACATGGTACGGATTTTCATTTTGTGAATCCCCTCACCTATGGTAATATATGCCTCTGCAGTGTCTAAATGTAGGATACTCGAAATTTTTGTTTCCCCTTCTGCTCTAAACAAAAGCTTACCAGCCGGAAGCTTTGTAGGAACTGGATATTGATACGGCGCATCAAAGATCTCACGGATTTTATCTGTATTTTTTTCATGGGCTAATTTTACTAAATGTTGGTAGGTAAAATCATCGTCCTCTGTATGACAAGGCACGGTTCGATCCCATATATCTGGTCGATCCAAACTAAACCTTAAACTGTGTGGCTTTCCCCATATAAGGCATCCAAGCTTTCCATTTCCAAGTGCAATCGCCTCATCCCATTTTTCAATGGGCCCACAAAATATCATTTCCATATTTTCTTTCATACGTCTTTTCCTTTTGTTATTTATACTGTCTATTATACAGCCATAGCAATCCAATCAGTCCACCTAAACCGATCAGCATTGTCCCAAGACCTGCCGGACCTATGTTTTTTTGTCCCACTACAACCAATGCAATGCAGATAACAAAGACAATTGCTACGACAATCCCTATCATGATTTTTTTAAGTTGTTCATTCATAGCACATCCTCCTTATCCTTTCAATCCGCCAAGTGTCATACCTTCTGTCAATTTCTTCTGCAATAAAATGTATACCAAAAGTGTTGGGAGCATAACAAGAACCAGACCTGCATACATTCTTCCATATTCTACAGACGCTCTTTCCGCAGCCATCAAGTTCATAAGCCCTACCGGAAGCGTACTTAATTTTTCATCCGGCATAATGGTCATAGCTATAATATATTCATTCCAAAATGCGAGGAAATTAAACAGGATAATTGTAACAATGCTTGGTTTTGCCATTGGCATAATAATTTTTGTCATTGTACAAAAATATCCAGCTCCATCCATATAAGCCGCTTCTTCAAAATCTTTTGCCAAAGATTTAAAATATCCAGACAAAAGATAAATCGTAAATGGAAGCGCCGTAGATGCATAGACCAATGCTGTTATAAAAATATTATTTAAGAAAAACGGCCTTCCCAATGTTCTTCTGAAAAAATTATCTCCATTGGATAGCATCAAGAAAATCGGAACTACAATGTAATTCACATTGATAAAAAGCCCTGCCATGAACATTACATTCCAAAATTTATTTCCTTTAAACTTAAATCTGGCAAGCACATAAGCTGCCGGAAGCGCAATCACAATAAGAAGTGTAATTGCAAGAGCCGTCACCACCAAAGAATTAAACATAAAGTGCCCCATGTTGGCCTGTTGCCATGCCGCAACAAAGTTCTCAAAATGAAGTCCATTTGGCAACGCCCATGGGCTCTCGTAAAATTGCTGATTTTCTTTTAGGGATGCCATAAATACCCATGCAACTGGAACAATAATAGAAATAGCAAGGAGTGCCAGTAAAATATAAATAATTACTTTTGCAAATTTAGATGTTGGTTTAATGTTTGTACCGGTTGTATTTTTTTTCATCTTCTCTCCTCCTTCCTAGAATTCAATTTCATCACGTTTTGTAACAGCATTTAGGATACCGGCTAAAGCAAACGAGAACACAAATACAATTGTACCGATAGACATACCATAACCATAAGAGGAGTTCGTATATGCCTCTTGATACATATAACTTAAGAACACATTTGATGCTCCGTCTGGTCCTCCTCCGGTCATCGCTTTTACAAAAAGGAAACTCATATTAATTGTACTGATAATGAAAAATGTGAGCGTTGTACGAATATTCGTCCAGATCAATGGAAGGGTAATTTGGAAAAATTGCGTGATTCTCCCAGCACCTTCCAATGCTGCCGACTCATATAAACTCTCTGGAATATTTGCCATACTAGCCATGTACATAACCATGTAATACCCAATCGCCTGCCAAATCATGGCAATCACAATACTATAAATAACTAATTTTTGACTTCCTAGCCATAGAATCGGATTTTGTTCTCCTTCCACTCCTCGGAATAAATTAAGAAATGTATTCATAAGGCCTTTGTCTGGATCATAAATGGCAGAAAAAATAGCTGCAATAACAACCACTGACAAAATGTTTGGAATGTAAAATATAACCCGAAAGAAATTCTGTCCTTTGATTTTTTCTCTTGACAGTATTGCTGCAAAAATAAGGGATGTTGAAAATGTTACAACCGTTACCACCACAATTAAAAGAATTGTATTCTGAAATGACTGATAAAACTTAGGACTCTTAAAAAGTATCGAAAAGTTTTTTAATCCAACAAATGTCTTATCTGCTGTATAACCACCCCATTTAAACAATGACATACGAAATACATCAATGGTAGGGATAATCATAAAAATTACAAATAAAATTGCTGCCGGCGCCAGACAAAAGAATACGAATCTTCCTTTTCCTTTACTACGCATAGATTCCTCTCCTCTTTTCTTCCCTGCAAATTGAGAATATTTTCATTCAAAAGCGGTCGGTATCGAACCACGTCACCGACCGCTCTTTTTTCAACCTGCCGGATATACATACAGGTCTAAATTATTTTCATTATTTCTTTAAAGCTTTTCTAAGAAGTTCACTGTCTTTTTTGATTCCTTCAATCCAGTCTGCTTTTGTCTTATCACCTGTTACAAGTGAGTTGATTGGATCAAAGAATGTTCCTCTTACTGTAACACCTTCTACTGGATCTGTTGTTGCAAATGCATCCATAACAGCAACTGCTCCTGTATCATATACGCTGTAGAATAACTTGTTATCTCCTTCAAGTTTTTCTGACATACCTTTGATTGGCTGAATTGCATTTGATTTTGCGAAAATCTCTGCTGCTTTATCTGAATACAAGAATGCAATAAATTCTTTACCAAGGTCTTGGTTTTCTGCTTCTTTTGGCATCCAAATCTGCTCAAAGAATGTGTAAGATGCTCGTTCTCCACCCTCTTTTAAAGCTGGAAGAGCTGTGAATCCCCATTCAAATCCATCTACACGTGGAGCATCTTTCATCTCACCAATAATCCATGTACCATTTGGCATAAAGAGCGCTTTGTTATCAAGTACAAGCTGTTGATTTTTCTGGAAGTCATTATCGTTTGCCTGTGCTGGTGTCAATTTGTTTGTGTAAGAAGTAAGTTTCTCAATTACATCAAATACTTCTTGAGCTTCTTTTGTATCCCAAGAACCTTCTCCATATTTCAAAGCTTCTGCAAACTGCTCTGGTGTTGTATTTGAATGTAACAATGCATAGAAAAATGCATCAAAGTATCCTGTTGTTGGATATGTAAAGAGTGCAATATCTTCTTTTGCTGCCTCTTCTCCTAATTTCCACATTTCATCCCATGTTTGTGGAACTTCCCAGCCTTTTTCTTTTAAAAGTGCTGCATTGTACCATAATCCACATGGAGAATAGAACATAGGCATAAGATATGCATGTCCAT
The DNA here is from genome assembly GCA_020024635.1 of Ruminococcus sp. Classification (GTDB taxonomy): domain Bacteria; phylum Bacillota; class Clostridia; order Lachnospirales; family Lachnospiraceae; genus JAHHTM01. Next base: position 5,350 of record JAHHTL010000021.1, on the reverse strand, counting down.
CATCATAAGGTTTTACGATAGAGTTTTCTGTGAAACCTGGAAGAATCTTATCTCCAACTTTCGCATCCTCTCCAGGAACTGTCATATCAAGAACGTCATTTAAATCTACAACATTGTTGTCTTTCACAAATGTTTCTGTGAGCGCCTGCTCTGAACCTACAGAACGCATTACAACGTCTGGATATACTCCGGCTTTCATGTTTGGTGTGATCTTATCTTCGAGTTTTTTATCGATTGTAAGTTCAACCTTTACTCCTGTCTCTTCTTCGAATGCAGCACATACATCTTTCCACATTTGAGCGCCATATGCTGTTTCGACTGCCGCTACTTTAAGTACCTTTTCTGCATCATCCTTTTTTGCTGGTTTGTCAGCGTTGTCTTTGCTGCCACATCCAGCTACAAGAGACGCTGCCATTGTAGCAATCAAGCCACAAGCGATTAGTTTTGAAACAAATTTCTTTTTCATAAATCTTCCTCCTATACTGATTTATCTTATGTTCATGATAACTCATTGCCTTGCTTCTTTCTATCATTATCTTGTCTTGGCCATTATACATCTTGCTTTTTTTTGCTTTTTTAGTGCACAATTTACCATTTTTTATATCCATTTTTTTTCTCATTGTAAATTATGCATAACATTGTAATGTTTTGTCGACGCTCAACCACGGAAAATTTCATAAATCTTTCACTGTTTTTCCTTTTCTTCATAGTTTATATCATACTATCTTTAAGGGAGGAAACTAATGGAATCCATACTGGAATTAGAACATGTAAGCTATGCATATCATTCTCCGGAAGGGGAAACTCCAGCCCTTGTTGATCTTTCTTTTCATGTTGATCAAGGAGATTTTGTCGCTGTAATCGGGCCCTCCGGATGTGGAAAATCAACTTTGCTTTCCATTATTGCCGGATTATTAAAACCTGAACATGGCACTGTACGTATTCATGGAAAATCTTTAGAAAAAAATTCCATTAACATCGGTTATATGCTTCAAAAAGATTATCTCCTTGAATGGCGCAGTATCTACAAAAACATTCTTCTCGGGCTCGAAATTCAACACGCTCTTACAAAAGAAACAAAGCAATATGCCAATGAATTACTTCATTTATATGGATTAAGTCAATTTAAAAATTCCAAACCATCCGAACTATCTGGTGGCATGAGACAACGAGCAGCTCTTATTCGCACACTTGTATTAAATCCTGATTTCTTGTTACTAGACGAACCTTTTTCGGCTCTTGATTATCAAACACGTTTAAATGTAGGAGATGACATTGGACAGATTATAAAAAAAGAAAAAAAGACCGCTTTGCTCGTCACACACGACCTTTCCGAAGCCATTAGTCTGGCCAACAAAATTATTATCCTCACCAAACGTCCTGCTCGTATTAACAAAGTTCTATGCTTATCATTCGACCCCCAAAATGATACCCCACTTCATAGACGAAATACTCCAGAATTTAAAACTTATTTTAATACATTATGGGAGGCGTTAAATAAAAATGACTAAGATTTCTGTTGCACAACAAACCTACCTCAACACCCAAAAAAAGCACAAACGGATCGTGTTCTATTCTAGAATCTTTATTTTTGTTGGCTTTCTATCTGCATGGGAAATTTGTTCCGTAGCTGGATTCATTGATTCCTTTATTTTCAGCAGTCCCTCCAAGATCGGACTCTGTTTTTGGCAAATGATAAAAGATCATTCCATCTTCCTTCATATTGGTACCACCTTATATGAGACCATTATAAGCTTTTTCTTTGTTACCGTTTTAAGCATTTTGTTTGCGATTTTATTGTGGAGCAATAAAAAATTGTCCGAAATATTGGACCCTTACCTCGTTGTTCTCAATAGTCTGCCAAAATCTGCACTTGCTCCTCTTCTCATTGTCTGGCTTGGAGCAACAAAAACAACCATTATCGTTGCCGGAATCTCTGTTGCGATTTTTGGGAGTATCCTAAATCTTTACACAGTCTTTTCCTCTGTAGACAAAGAGACCATTAAACTTATTTATACTTTACGAGGGAATAAGTTTCATGTACTAACCAAGGTAATCCTCCCCGGCTGTGTTCCCGCCATCATCAGCAATATGAAAGTCAACATTGGTCTTTGTCTTGTTGGTGTCATTATCGGAGAGTTCCTTGCTGCACGTTCCGGTCTTGGATATCTCATTATTTATTCTTCTCAGGTCTTGCACTGCGAACAGGTACTGATCAGATTTGATATCCACACTAAAAACAGCAAAAGGAAATCATCTTTTTTCATTTACACACCAGTTTCCTTTTCCGCCGTTTCCATTAAACTGTATTCGACCATCTTGACGAAGCTTTTTAATTCGATAATTAGCGGTCGATAAACTTATATTTTCTTTTTCGGCAATTTCCTTTGCCGTAATATTGGGCTTTTCTCTCATATATTCTATGATGCGTTCCCTTTCCAACCTTTTTCTATCTCTATATACAAAATCTTCTGGCAATGGGAATCGAATTCCAAACGAATCCCCAAAATCTTCTGTGATCTCATACATTGTTTGAAAGGACTTTGGATCAATTCCTAACATTTTATCCATATAAAATCGGATTTCAAGGTATTTTCTATGTACATAAATCCTATCTATGTTGTCTATCATTTGTGAAACAATTGCTTGTTCTATTATTTCTGTCTCTAATTTGTATTTGATACTTTGAATTCTTTGTTCAAAACTTAATTTTGCTTGTTCTAATTGCGAAATTGATTGCAATTCTTTTTCAATGCTGTCTTTCTTATCATCCAATTCTACTTTTTTCTTCTTGTAAGTTTCATCAGTGATCACATCCTCTAAAAGTTTATTCAGCAATTTTTCTTGTAACTGTATTACATTTTTTAGTTGTTTTTCCAACGTCCTTTGTTCCTCTTCTTTATCTGTATGTTGCAACACTTTTTCCAGTAAAGAAATTGTATTTTCAACAAACCTCTTTGAATCCAGTTGAAATCCTTTGTAGTATTGTTTGCAAATTTGTTTTAATATTGCAAATATTTTGTTCTCTTCTATCCCGATATTGTTACATTTTTCTTTTCCATGATATAGATATTCACTGCATTTCCATTCAATCGCATATTCCCTTGTTTTATATTTTTTTCTGTAAGTTCTATAATAAGGGTTTCCGCATACTCCACACCTTAATTTTCCTGACAGATCGTATTTTCCTATATGATTTCCTTTGGGACAATAGGTGTCAATCTTTCTATCTCTTGCTCGTATATCCATTGCCTGATTTGCTTCTATCCACTCTTCTTCCGACACACACGCTGGTACTGCACTTTTATGAATTTTCCATTCTTCTTTTGGCAAATACATTTCCTTTTTTAAATCAAAATCATAATGTCTTTTATTTTGTATAATGGTTCCACAACGGATTGGATTCCGAATGATTTTTCGAACAGCCTGCTCTGAAAACACTCTGCCTCTTCGATCACGATACCCTTTTTCTTCGAGTATACGAGCAATTACAATACTTCCATGACTTTTGGCTAGATGAAAGATCAGACGGATAACCTCCGCCTCTTTTTCCTCTAGAATGTATGTCCCTTTGGAAGTTTTTTTCAGTCCATAAGTCTGAGATGGAATCATAAAGGTCTTTCCTAACTTTTGTCTATTTTTATGGGCGTTATTAATTTTTTTTGACAATTCCCTACTATACTCTTCTGCAAGAATCGCCTTAATACCTGTGATTAAGGAATCATCTGCGGAATAAAATTTATTTTCCAAGTACATAAACAAACGTTTTCCGTTTTCTACAAGGCGATCCAAAAACAAATACCAGTCTTTTGTATTTCGCATCAATCGATCTTGACTTTTAATAACAACAATGTCAAACTTATTCTCTTGTAAATCTTCGTATAATTGTTGATATTTTTTTCGCTTTTCTGTTGAAGTTCCGCTTTTAGCTTCTATATACTCCCCTGCCAACAACCACCCTTTTTCTTTCACTGCAGTTCTCGCTTCTTGCGTCTGTTTCTTTAAGGCATCTTGTTGGCTTTCTTCTTCCGTACTGCACCGACAATAAATAACCGCACGATACATTTATAATTCATTCTGTCTGTAAAGTATCTTTTCTGCTTCCATTTGTTCTTCTACCGTAATCAAATTTTCCTCTTGTAAGATTTTAAGAATTTTTTCTATCATACGTTTTTCCATATATTCCCTTGCTGCTATCAACAATTTTTTAAATTATATTATTGTTCTTTGTATTAAATTCCTTTTTCCCTTTTTCTTTGCTTCCATCAGCCGATATATTATATAGAGACAATTTTAATCAACTTTCAGAAAGGAGAATCACGATGAATATTCCAAAACTTACAGCGAATTCTTCCTCTGGAGCTGCTTCACTTTCAACAATTCCTTCTCGTAAAATAGACACTGCTTCTACCGTTGATGCTACTGAAAAATTGATCCATGAATTGAAAAACAGTTATAAAAACATCCATTTTGATTTTATCGATTTTACAAACAAGGAACAGTTAAAGAACTATGCTTCCTCTCAACAAGGAATGAATCATGTTGTAATTTCCAAAGAATTATTAGATAAGATGAGTGCTGACCCTTCCTTACAGACAAAAGTAAAAGATGTTTTAAACTCTTTTTCAAAATATCAATCCGGTGCTTTGTCTGAAGCTTACCTTACAAACAAAAAGTTACTAGGCATGGGATTGGTCATAGATGAAAACGGTGAAGTATCCAAGTGGACAACAACCGAAGAGCTTCCGGAACAAAAAAATCCTTTTAAGGAAATTCCAGCTCCTCCTACTTCTCATTCTATGAACACCACAGATAAGAAAAAGAATCCTTATTCTACTCCTTATAAATACTCACACAGTAGTCGAATGATGCAACTTGCAAATGCCAAAAGCGTTTCCTCTGTTCGTGGATTGATTGCATCAAGCCACAGTGAAATTGGAAAAGTTAAACTAAAGGTTTCCGATCCAAAAGAAGCTGCCGCAATTATCCGAAAAATTAAAGTTGTGATCCAAAAAGGGAATATTAAAATTTCCCGTCTTCATCGTGAAGAACGACTGTTTCAAGCAGAACGCAGAGCAGCAAAAAAACACAAAGAAATGGAAGAGCGACAATTAGCAGAAGAACTTCGCAAAAAGAAAATTGCACGGAAAGCTCAAGAGCATTGCCAGACTGCTTCCTTTGATGATATTTGGGGAAAGCCATCGTTAAATGAGGAACGTTATCGGCAAATCAGCGAACAATATACTGCGTCCATGCCACCCCTACCTGATTCTGCGCTTTCTGGTTTTTCGATGGCAATGTCCTCTGTGGCAGCCCCTTCCACAGAAGTAACTATAAGTCCTGTTACTAC
>JAHHTL010000020.1 GCA_020024635.1 Ruminococcus sp. | reverse complement strand
AAAGAAGAAGAAAAAAGGCTTCATGGATAAAGTAAAAGAAGCTTTTGAAGATTAAAGAAAAAGGATGAGTTCTTTTTGTGAGGAGACTCATCCTTTTTTTAGAATAAGAATAGACAGAATGTGAAGTTTATGATAAAGTATCAACTATTGAAAAAAATATGAATTGTTATAAGGAGGGGATCAATATGAAAGTTATTGGAAGGAAGAGTACTTCTACAACAGTAAACTTCAATAAAAAAGAGTTTTATAAGAATGTGTTAGCGCTTGTCATCCCTATGGCAATCCAAAATCTGATCAATGTTGGGGTACTGGCAGCAGATGTATTTATGCTAGGAAAAGTTGGAGAAAATTCACTTTCTGGGGCATCATTGGCTGGACAGATTTATTATGTCATGACTTTATTTTTGTTTGGACTTACTTCTGGGGCAACTGTACTGACTTCTCAATATTGGGGAAAAAGGGATATTACGACGATTGAAAAGATATTGGCTCTTGGAATGAGAGCTGCAGTTTTGGTTACCACACTTTTCGCTGTAGTTGCTTTTATTATACCGGATCAATTGTTACATATTTTTACAAGTGAACCAGCTGTGATTGCAGAAGGAGTTATTTATCTTAGAATCATTGCGTTTTCGTTTGTACTTACGGGAATCACACAAACATATCTCCTTGTTATGAGAAGTGTGGAGCGCGTAATGATTGCCACGATTGTCTATTTTATTTCTTTGATTTGCAATATTGTATTAAACGCAATTTTTATTTTTGGGTTGTTTGGATGTCCAGCTATGGGAGTTGCAGGGGCAGGTCTTGGAACCTTGCTCTCTAGAATGGTGGAATTGCTTTTAGTGGGCGGATATGCCCGTTTTTATAACAAAGAAATAAAGTTCCGTTGGAAATATTTCTTAAAATCAGATAGATGGTTGGTAAAAGATTTTCTGATCTTCGCACTCCCTGTTGTGATGAATGAAGTGCTTTGGGGAATTGGAGGATCTGCCAACACAGCGATTTTAGGGCATATGGGAAGCGCTGCAGTAGCAGCCAATTCTGTAGCACAAGTGGCGAGACAACTTGCCACGGTTGTTACATTTGGAATTAGTACGGCCACGGCAATTTATCTTGGAAAAACCATTGGAGAAAAGAAAATTGAACTGGCAAAAATCTATGCAAAGCATTTTATTGGAATGAGTATTGTGTTAGGAATCGTAGGTGGTGGAATGATTCTCTTATTTTCACCAATTGCAATTTCTTCTATGGCACTTTCACCTCAGGCGAAAGAATATCTGAAATTTATGTTTTTTGTCATGTCTTACTTTGTAATGGCACAGGCTTATAACTGTACCTTGATTGTGGGAATATTCCGAGCAGGAGGGGACACGAAGATTGGATTGAAATTTGATGTGATCAGTATGTGGGGATTTTCCATCCTAACAGGAGCTTTGGCAGCATTTGTGTTTAAATGTAGCGTACCAGTTGTTTATGTCTTTCTTATGAGTGACGAACTGATTAAAATACCACTCGCAACTCTTCGATATCGTAAATATATTTGGTTAAGAAATATTACAAGAGAGTCGTAAAAGAAAAATCTGTCTGAAAAGCGATGTGCCTAACAGACAGATTTTTGAATTATAATTGGATGTTTTTAAATAAGTCTCCAAGAGTTGTACCGATTTCTTCGGCTTTTGGAATTTCAATGGTTTCTTCTTTTTCTTCTGGAACTTCTTCTAAGGCTTTGATGCTAAGACTTAATTTTCCGTCTTTTACTGCAATCACTTTTACTTTTACTTCATCTCCGACTTTTAAAACTTCTCCAGGAGTTTTGAGACGCTTTTGTGCAATCTGGGAAATATGAACAAGTCCAGAGAGCTGATTTTCGAGACGGACAAAAGCTCCATAATTTTGAAGGGTCTCCACAGTACCAGTACAAATATCACCAACCTTTATACTGTCTAAAAGTGCTTGGCGGGCTTTGTCTTCTTTTTCTTTTAAAATTTCGCGAGCAGACAAAACAAGACGATTCTCGGCCTGATCTACATCGATTACACGGACTTCGATATCTTTCAATAAATAAGATTCTAGATCCTCAACGTAGGAAAGGGAAAGTCTTGAGACTGGAATAAAACCACGCAGCCCTTCGACCATGGCAATTGCACCACCATTTACAATACCCTCGACTTTTACAGGAAGGACTGTTTTTTCATTTAGGTACTTTGTAACAATATTCCATGGGTTTGCATCATCAAAATGCTCTTCGTAATCGGCCATTGTTTCTTGTGTAAAAAGTTCTTCTGTTTTCATTTCTTCACTCATTTTGATACCTCAACTTTTCTTCATAATACATAAAATTACATAGCAACAGTATAGCACAGAATAAGAAAAAATACCAAGATATCTGAAGAATTGCATTGACGAATCGCATAAAAAATGGCATTCTTAAATAGATAACAAATAAAAGATTAGGAGGCATGCAGAATGGAAGAGGTTACACAGAAAAGAAAAGTATATGTAGTGGGACATAAAAATCCGGATACGGATTCTATCTGTTCGGCGATTGCCTATGCAAGATTAAAATCAAAACTGACAAAGGAAGAGTATACACCAAGGAGAGCAGGACAGTTAAACGAGGAAACACAGTATGTGTTGGATCGATTTGAAGTTCCAGTTCCTCCACTTTTGTCGGATCTTCGTGTTCAGGTAAAGGATGTAGATCTAAGAAAGGTGGATGGTCTAAAAGGGAGTGTTTCTATTAAGACAGCATGGGCAAAGATGACAGAATTAAATATTCATACAATGCCAATTACAAGAGAGGGAAAATTAGAAGGACTTATTACAAAAGGAGATATCGCAACTTCTTACATGGATGTTTATGACAGTACAATTTTATCGGTTGCAAAGACCCAGTACCGTAATATTGCATCCACCATTGGCGGGAAGATTGTAACAGGGAATGAACACAGCTATCTATTGAAAGGAAAGGTTGGTATTGCTGCATCTAGTCGCCAACTTATGGCGTCTTTTATTGATGAGGATGATTTGATTATTTTAGGTGACCGTCAAGAAGCACAGCAATATGCACTTGACTTAAATGTTGGATGTATGGTGGTGTGTCAAGGTGCAGATATTTCAGAAGACATTATAAGACAGGCGGAAGAAAAACAAATTGTAATCATTCACACGCCAAACGACACGTTTACAGTTGCAAGACAAATCAACCAAAGCATTCCGGTGAAACACTTTATGACGAAGAATGGATTCATATGCTTTCACCTACGTGATTATGTAGATGATGTAAAAGAAGTTATGGCTCATAAAAGATTCCGCGATTTCCCGATTTTAGATTATCAGGGTAATTTTCTTGGTTTTATATCTAGAAGGCGATTGTTAAATTGCCGCAAAAAGCAGGTGATTTTGGTGGATCATAATGAAAAAAATCAAGCCGTAGATGGGGTGGAAGAGGCAGACGTTTTAGAGATTATTGACCATCACAGACTAAGCAGTATTGAGACCATGGGGCCTGTGTTTTTCAGAAATCAGCCGGTTGGCTGTACAGCTACAATTATTTATCAAATGTATCAAGAAGAAGGAGTGGAGATTGACCCGCAGACGGCTTCTTTGCTTTGTTCTGCAATTATTTCAGATACTTTAATGTTTCGATCTCCAACTTGTACAGCGCTAGATGAAAAACTGGCAAGAGAATTGGCAACGATCGCTCAAATCAATATTGAAGAGTTGGCGCAGGAGATGTTTAAAGCCGGAAGTAACTTAAAAGGAAAAACACCAGAAGAAATTTTGTTCCTTGATTTTAAACAGTTCACAGTTAACGATACCGTATTTGGTGTTGGTCAGGTGAACTCCATGAATGAAGAAGAATTGCGGGAAATAAAAGACAAAGTGCTTCCGCATATTGACCGGCTAAGAGAAGAACATCATCTAAATATGATTTTCTTTATGCTTACAAACATTGTAACAGAGTCTTCAGAACTGCTGTGCTGTGGTACAGATGCAAAGGCAAAGATTCTGGCGGCATTTGATCTTCCGGTAGATACAAAAGAGTTAATGTTAAAAGGAGTTGTTTCAAGAAAAAAACAACTTGTACCAACACTTGTAAGCGCATTACAACAGTAGAAAGGAAATTGATATGGGAAAAGAAGTGTGGAAACCAGGAAATATGCTTTATCCACTTCCGGCAGTTATGGTAAGTGTAGGGGATAAAGAGGGAAACACAAATATATTGACCATTGCTTGGACTGGTACAATCTGTACCAATCCTGCTATGGTTTATATTTCAGTACGCCCAGAACGTTATTCTTATCAGATGATCAAAGACTCCGGTGAATTTGTCATCAATCTAACGACAGAAACGCTTGTGAAAGCGACAGATTATTGTGGAGTTCGCTCAGGAAAAGATGTAGATAAATGGACGCAGACAGGATTGACAAAAGGAAGAGCTAGAACAATGCAATATGCTCCGATTATTGAAGAATCGCCAGTGAATATTGAATGTAAGGTAACTAAGATTCAAGAACTGGGAAGTCATCACATGATTCTTGCTGAAGTTACTGCAGTGCAGGTAGATGATACGTACATGGATGAAAATAATAAATTCAACCTAAATAAGACGGGGCTTTTAGCATATTCACATGGAGAATATTTAGGCCTTGGAAAGAAAATAGGTACGTTTGGATATAGTGTACGAAAAAAGAAGAAGAAGAAAAAAAGATAAAAAGTAAAGGATATACTTTAGAGATAAGAAGTATATCCTTTTTAGCATTCATTTTTATAAGATATCAATAAATTTCTGGAAGGCAGTAAGTCCGTCTTCGTTGCATTTGTAAACCCCAGCATCTTCTAGTACTTGGCAGAACACCTTCCCGATTTCTTGTTGAAGGATAGAATGAACATTTTGGGCGTTGAGATGATCATACTGAGGAAGAAATTCTTCTACCCAATCTGCATGTTTTTCAAGTGTCTCATTGCTTCTGATATCTTTTCCTTCTAAAAGATATTCGGCAAGAAGTTCCATTTCAGTTTTTAATCGTGCAGGAAGGACTGCAAGTCCCATAACTTCAATTAATCCAATGTTTTCTTTCTTAATATGATGAAGCTTGGCATGAGGATGATAAACACCAAGTGGATGTTCTTTTGTTGTAATATTGTTTCGAAGAGTAAGGTCTAATTCATATAGATCTCCATGCATTCTAGCAATTGGGGTAATCGTATTGTGTGGTTGTCCGTCTGTTTCGGAAAAGATAAAGGAACTTTCATCGGTGTATCCTCGCCATGCCTTTAAGATATGATCGGCAAGTTCAATAATGCGAGTTTCATCGGTTCCCTGTAATCGAATAACGGAAAGTGGCCATTTTACGATTCCAGCTTTTACATCCTCAAAACCAGCAATGGTAAATTCTTTGAGAAATGGAGCTTTCGCCATGGCAAAGGTGTAATTACCACCCTGAAAATGATCGTGACTTAAAATAGACCCACCGACAATTGGGAGATCTGCGTTGGAGCCAAGGAAATAGTGTGGAAATAATTTTACGAAGTCAAATAATTTCCGGAACGTATTTTTTTCAATCTTCATTGGAACATGCTGTCCATTAAAAACAATACAGTGCTCGTTGTAGTAAACATAAGGAGAATACTGGAATCCCCAGTCGCTATCGTTTACAGTAATAGGCATAATTCGGTGATTGTGTCGAGCAGGGTGATTTGTGCGTCCGGCATATCCTTCATTTTCCATGCAAAGAAGACAATTTGGATAGGAAGAAGCTTTCGCATTTCGTGCAGCAGCGATCGCTTTTGGATCTTTTTCCGGTTTGGAAAGATTGATGGTAATATCAAGCACTCCATAGTCTGTATTAACTGTCCATTTTTGGTCTTTACAGACACGGTATCTACGAATATAATCGCTATCCTGACTCAATTTATAGAAATAATCGGTAGCTTCTTTTGGAGAAGTTTTGTAACGATTCCAAAATTCTTGCTGAACTTGCGCTGGTCGTGGCATCAGGCAGTTCATTAACTTTGTGTCAAAAAGATCTCTACTTACAATATTATCGTCAATTAGGTTTCTTTCCACTGCTTCTTCTAGAAGCTGGTTTAATACCTCTTCTAAAACAATATGGTCAAGGTCGCAGTCTATGTCTACATATTCCTCTTCAGAAAAGCAGTCCAAAAGAAGATTGGTCGTATAAATTCGTTCACATTCTGGGGTTAGTCCAGTGGAAATACCATATTGGACTAATTTTTTGATTGCTTCGCTTAGCATTGCGTTGATCCTCCTATATAAATATTTTTTAGTCTAATTTACAAGCTCCGTTTCCAATGTCTACAGTATAGAACTCAGCTTCGTGACCTACGTTTTCTAAGTATTTTGAACCAACTGTTTTGATAAAGGTATCTACGGCGTCTGTTTTCACAATACTTACGGTACATCCACCAAAACCACCGCCCGTAATTCTTGAACCAATTACGCCTGGAACAGACCATGCAAGATCAACGAGAATATCGATCTCATCACAGGAAACTTCATAGTCATCTCTAAGAGAAATGTGAGATTGGTTCATTAGTTTTCCAAAAAGAGAAAGATCTCCTTCTTTTAACGCTTTTACGGCTTCAATGGTACGCTGATTTTCAGCAACGGCATGTCTTGCGCGTTTGATTTTTATCGGGTCGTTAATTAAATCTTTGTTTGCTTCGAAAGTATCAAGATCCAGTGCTCCTAAAGATGGAATATCAAGCTTTGTTTGAAGAGCGGCAAGGGCGTCTGCACATTCTTGACGACGATCGTTGTATTTGGAATCCACAAGGCTATGTTTTACTTTGCTGTTTGTAATAATGATTTTTGCGTTATCTAGTATAACCGGTGCATATTCGTAACTTAAATCGGAAGTATCAAGGAAAATAGCGTGGTCTTTTTTTCCCATAGCAACTGCAAACTGATCCATAATTCCACAATTACATCCATTGAAATTGTTCTCAGAGTGCTGACCGATCAAAGCAAGATCAACCATATCAAAGGTGTGGATATCAAATAAATTGGTAAGAACAAGCCCAGTAAGCACTTCCAAAGAAGCGGAGGAGGAGAGCCCAGAGCCATTTGGAATATTTCCCCAGATGACCATATCAAAACCAGTTTCTAATTCTACTCCACGTTCTTTGAATGCCCATACAATTCCCAAAGGATAGTTTGCCCATCCATATTCTTTTTTGTTGGTTAGATCATCTAAAGATGCCTCAACAACACCGAAGTTGGTAAGGTTAAGGGAATAAAAATGCATAGTTTTGTCAGAACGTTTTCTTGCTAACGCATATGTACCAAGAGTCAGTGCACATGGAAAAACGTGTCCGCCATTATAGTCAGTATGTTCGCCAATAAGATTGACACGTCCGGGAGAAAAGAAGAATTCTGTGTTGTCAGCATCGCCAAACAACTCTATAAATTTTGTGGTTAATTTCTCTTTCATTTGCAGATCCTCGCTTTCATATATAAAAAATTGTATTAGATTTCATACATGACCATTATAACTGAAAGTAGAAGCATTGTACATAATAATCGTTCAAAAAATAAAAGTATGATTGTGGTAAGAATTTCATATACTGTAACGAAATGTGTAAAGTATGTGGAGAGCAAAATGAAGTTAACAAATTACATACACTGCCTGCAGATTGTATTTATGATATTGCTTGTAGGACTTGTTTTTTCAGAGCCATTGCTTATGAAAAAAGGAAAAGAAAAAATGCAGGAAAAAGAAGTGAGTTATCCTCATGCGAAGGCATATGTCTGTGAAAGTCAGATGGAAAAACCGAAAATAGCGATTACATTTGACGATGGACCGAATATAGTCCATACCCCTCGATTATTGGATGGATTAAAGAAAAGAAATGTAAAAGCAACCTTTTTTTTATTAGGGCAAAACATGGAGACAGAAGAAGCGAAAGAAATTGTCCGAAGAATGTATAAAGAAGGACATCTTATTGGAAATCATACCTATCATCATTTAGAAATTCCCAAACTCACAACAGAAGAAGCAATTCGTGAAATTAAAAATACAGAAAATCTGATTGAAGAAATCACAGGAGAAAAATCAGGTTATTTTCGACCGCCTTATGGAGCATGGGATAAAAACTTGGAAAAATATTTATCGGTGATTCCAATCTTATGGACGGTGGATCCAAGAGATTGGGATACCAGTAACAAAGAAGAAATTGTGAATAAAGTAGTGACGCAGGTAAAAGAAAATGATATTATTCTATTACATGATTGTTACGATAGTTCGGTAGAGGCTGCGTTGGAGATGATTGATATCTTAAAGAAAAGAGGATATGAATTTGTGACGGTGGAACAGCTTATAATGGATTAAAGACAGTAGTTTCGTTTGTGGAGGAAAAAATGAGCAAAAAAATAAATGAGTATTCAAGAGCAGAACTTTTGTTAGGAGAAGAAGGGATACAAAAACTAAAAAATGCAACGGTAATGATATTTGGAATAGGAGGGGTTGGTTCTCACTGTGTAGACGCACTTGCACGAAGTGGAGTTGGAAAACTGATTTTGATTGATAATGATACCGTCTCTTTAACAAATATCAATAGACAGTCTATTGCGTTTCATAGTACGATTGGAAAATATAAAACAGAAGTTATGAAAGAGCGAATCAAAGATATTGATCCTACGATAAAAGTAGAAACCCATGAAATCTTTGTGCTTCCAGATAACTTTCAGGAGTTGTTTGTTGAAAAACCAGATTACATTATAGATGCAATTGACACAGTTACCACAAAACTTGCACTGGTGGAACTGGCGGTCAGAGAGGAAATTCCAATCATTAGTAGCATGGGAACAGGAAACAAACTGCATCCAGAGTTGTTTGAGATTACAGACCTTTCAAAAACCAGTGTTTGTCCCTTGTGTAAAGTGATGAGAAAAGAATTAAAAGGGCGAGGAATATTTCATTTAAATGTACTTTATTCCAAGGAAAAACCACTTAATATTTCCGGAAAAGATACAGGAGAAGACAAAGGGGCAAGGCGTCAGATTCCAGGCAGCGTTTCTTTTGTACCTCCGGTAGCAGGAATTTTAATTGCAGGATATGTGATTCGAGAACTTTCCGGAGTTCAATAAAGTTTAGGATAAAGTAGGGAGAAGAGTATGAGAAAAAATCAAAAAGTAAGAGAATATATGATGATAACTATTGCCATGGCAATTGTTTCGGCAGCCGTGTACTTTTTTATGATTTCAAGTGGAATTGTGATAGGGAGTGTTTCAGGTTTAGCGTTGGTATTATCACAGATGATGCCCATTTCTATTTCTGTACTCACATTTGCATTGAATGGAGTTTTATTGGTGATTGGATTTATGGTTGTGGGGAAAGATTTTGGGGCAAAAACAGTGTATACTTCCATGCTTCTTCCTATTTTTCTGTGGATTTTTGAACAACTTGCTCCAAATGCTGGTTCGGTTACAGGGAATATTGTGTTTGATTTAGTGGCATACATCCTTGTTGCTGGACTTGGACAAGCACTTTTGTTTCATGTAAATGCTTCCTCTGGAGGATTGGATATTCTGGCGAAAGTTGTGAATAAATTAACACATTTAGAACTGGGAAAGGCCGTGATGATGATTGGAATTGTGACTGCGCTTACTTCTATTTTGGTTTATGATGTGCCTACTTTGATCATAGGAATTTTAGGAACGTATGCAAATGGAATTGCAGTGGATTATTTTATTGATGGATTTAATAAACGCAAACGTGTCTGTATTCTTTCCCAAGAGTATGTGGTCATTGAGTCTTATATTATGAATGAATTGCACAGAGGAGTGACGAAATATGAGGCTCAAGGCGCTTATGGTGGAAAAAAACAGACGGAATTAGTAACGATTTTGTCTCAACAAGAATACAAACAGTTGTTAAATTATCTTCATCACAATCATACAAACATATTTGTAACGGTTTCAACAGTAAATGAAGTGATTGGACAATGGAATTAAAAGTTTGGAAAGATGAAAAAGGAGATTGTAGATGGATTTATTTGAATATATGAGAGAAACAAGAAAAGAAAGCGAAGCACCACTTGCTTCAAGAATGCGTCCAGAAACGTTAGAGGAAGTGGTAGGGCAACAGCACATTATCGGGAAAGATAAGCTTTTATATCGAGCGATTCAAGCAGATAAATTAGGATCACTTATTTTTTATGGACCTCCAGGTACGGGGAAGACGACGCTTGCCAAAGTGATTGCGAATACAACAAGTGCATCATTTCAGCAAATCAATGCCACTATTGCTGGAAAAAAAGATATGGAAGAAGTGGTAAAGCAAGCAAAGGATCTTTTAGGCATGTATCATAAAAAGACCATACTTTTTATAGACGAGATTCACAGATTCAATAAAGGGCAGCAAGATTATTTACTTCCGTATGTAGAAGATGGAACCATCACCTTAATAGGAGCAACAACAGAAAATCCGTATTTTGAAGTGAATGGCGCGTTAATCTCAAGATCTAGTGTTTTTGAGTTAAAAACTCTCAGTAAAGACGATATAAAAATACTTATTAAAAGAGCAATCAAAGATGATATCAAAGGAATGGGAAGTTTTCAAGCAAAGATTGACGAAGATGCATTGGAATTTTTGGCAGATGTTTCCGGTGGCGATGCAAGAAATGCGTTAAACGCGGTAGAACTTGGTGTGCTTACAACCAATCGAAGTGAGGATGGGAAAATACATATCACACTGCAAGTTGCACAAGAATGCATTCAAAAGAGAGTTGTACGTTACGACAAAGGTGGAGACAACCATTATGATACAATTTCTGCATTTATTAAAAGTATGCGTGGATCGGATCCTGATGCAGCAGTGTTTTATCTCGCAAAGATGCTTTATGCGGGAGAAGATGTAAAGTTTATTGCAAGAAGGATTATGATTAGTGCATCGGAAGATGTTGGAAATGCAGATCCGATGGCGCTTAGTGTTGCCGTGGCAGCAGCACAGGCTGTAGAGCGGATTGGAATGCCTGAGTCACAGATTATTTTGGCGCAGGCAGTGACATATATTGCTTCCGCACCAAAAAGTAATGCTTCTTATCAAGCAATATTGTCTGCAATGGATACAGTGAAGCATCATAAAACAACAATTCCCTCTCATCTTCAGGATGCACATTACAAAGGAGCACAGAAACTAGGACATGGAGTGGGATACAAGTATGCACACGATTATCCTAATCACTATGTAGAGCAGCAATATCTTCCGGAAGAAATAAAAAATGCCAGATTCTATGAACCTGGCACATTGGGATATGAAAAGAAAATAAAGGAACATTTAGAGCAACTTAGACAGAATGAAAGAATATAAGTCCTGACTGACAGTATTCCAGTTATTTGCAATGGTTTCAGCTTCGACTTCTGTAGGAACAGTTAGTTTCAAGTCGATCAGGCTGAAACCATTTTCTACAATCTGACAGCACACTTCGAATTCATGATTTGTATTTAGATAATAATCGGATTTAATAGAAACTTCTTCTTTTAGCTCAAATTTCTTCTCTACAAGGAAATCATCGATATCTTTTTGAATTGCAGGAGATATTTTGTTTGTAAAGTAATGAATGGTCTTAGAACCTTCCTCTGTAATGTGATACAACGTTCGGTTATGCGTCGTTTCAACTCTTAAAAGACCAGAATCGACCATTTCAGATAGTGTTTTTTGCAATTTAAAATAGGTAGTATATTCCTTGTCTAGTATAAACTCAGAAATTTGTGAAGTGGTCAGTGGGAAATCTACTTTTTCTAACATATAAAGTACAATTAGTTTGTAAAGTGTAAATGATTCAGGCATGATACTCCTTTCCCTGCCAGATATCTTGTTCTTTTAGATATCGATGCAGTGTGTTTAATACAGTTCGCTTGTTGCTAGACCATAGTGGGGCAATTAAAAGATCTTCCGGTCCATCTCCAGTGAGTCGATGAATGGAAATTTCTGGGTTCAGATGAGAAATACATTTTCCAACAAATTCTATGTATTCCATCATATCAGGAACAAAGAAGGGAGCTTTTTCGTATAGATTTGCTAACCTAGTCTGTTTCAAAATATGCAGCAGTTGTAATTTTATTCCTTGAATGTCGCAATGGTTTAGAAAATCAATGGTTTCTAGCATCTGTTCTTGTGTCTCGTTTGGAAGAAACAAAATGGTATGAACAATAACAGAGACACCAATCTGGCGTAGATTTTGCACTGCTTCTTCAAAGACAGAAAGCTCATAACCTCTTCGGATAAATCGGGCAGTATCTTCGTGTATTGTTTGAAGTCCAAGCTCTATCCATATCGGTTTGATTTTGGAAAGTTCCTCTAACAATGTAAGAACATCAGGACCAAGGCAGTCTGGTCTTGTGGCTATAGATAAAATCTTTACATCATCATCCGTAATGGCTTCCAGAAATATTTTTCGTAAATATTCAACTGGTGCGTAGGTGTTTGTAAAAGCTTGAAAATATGCAATATAAGAATGGACAGGACGTTTGCTGTTTAAATCTTGCTTTCCTTTTTGTAATTGCTCTCGGATTGATAATTCACGAGACCCAGCGAAATCTCCCGATCCATGGGCACTACAGAAGATACAACCACCTTTCCCAATGGTGCCATCTCTATTTGGACAACTCATACCACCATCAAGCGTAATTTTATAAATTTTTTCTCCGTAGATTTTTTTAAGATCGTAATCCATGGAGTGGTATCTTTTTTCTTCCCAGCGGTTCATAAAAATCCTTTCTATGTATATGTTTTTCTGCTGATTATCATAACACTGATAGAAATTTCGTGCAAGGGGACAAATGTATGGAATATTTCCCTTTCCATTTCCAAAGAGATGTTGTATAATACAAAATGTATTTAAGAAATATCTAAAAGTCGTTTCTGACACAGATTCCCAAAGATGAAATGAAAATTTTATATAGAAATTAATTACAGGACAGCGAGATCCATTTGTAGAAAGGAAAACTATGACAAGAGAAAAATATGAGACACTTCCTCTAACAACATTGAAAGAACTTGCAAAAGCTCGTCATATGAAAGGAGTTTCCAATTTAAAAAAAGGGGAACTGATTGATGCTATGCTTGCTCAGGATGAAAAAGATAATAGAGAAGAAGTAAAAGAAGAAGTAAAAGAGGAAATGAAAGAAAAGAAAGAAGGAGCTGATTTTGATCAACTTGACAGCGGGGAAATGGCAAATGGTATCCTTGAAGTACTTCAAGATGGGTATGGCTTTATCCGCAGTGCCAATTATTTACCGGGGGAGAATGATGTTTACGTTTCTCCATCCCAGATCCGAAGATTCAATTTAAAAACGGGAGATATCATTGCGGGAAATAAGAGAGTAAAATCCCAGGCTGAAAAGTTTAGCGCCTTGTTATTTGTTTCTTCTATAAATGGGATGAAACCATCAGTTGCAGCACGCAGACCGAGTTTTGAGGATTTGACTCCTGTTTTTCCGGATCAACGTCTCCGTCTCGAAACGCCAGGAAGTAGTACGGCTATGAGAATTGTGGATTTGTTATCGCCAATTGGAAAAGGGCAAAGGGGAATGATTGTTTCGCCGCCTAAAGCCGGAAAAACGACACTATTAAAACAGATAGCACTTTCTATTCAAAAGAAAAATCCTAAGATGCACATTTTAATTTTATTGATAGATGAACGACCAGAAGAAGTTACGGATATCAAAGAGGCGATTACAGGTGAGAATGTGGAAGTGATCTATTCCACATTTGATGAATTGCCGGAGCATCATAAACGAGTTTCAGAGATGGTAATTGAACGTGCAAAACGTTTGGTAGAACACGGAAAAGATGTCACTATTTTACTGGACAGCATCACAAGACTGGCAAGGGCGTACAATTTAACGGTTCCACCATCAGGCAGAACGCTCTCAGGAGGTCTAGATCCAGCTGCACTTCATATGCCAAAACGGTTTTTTGGAGCTGCAAGAAATATGCGCGAAGGCGGGAGCCTTACAATACTTGCAACTGCATTAGTGGATACCGGAAGTAAAATGGATGATGTTGTGTACGAGGAATTTAAAGGAACCGGTAACATGGAATTGGTACTCGATAGAAAATTACAAGAAAAAAGAGTGTTTCCAGCCATTGACATTCTAAAATCCGGTACTAGAAATGAAAATTTATTGTTGGCAAAGGAAGAACAAGAAGCGGTTTATATTATTCGAAGAGCATTGAATGGATTAAAAGCAGAGGAAGCAGTGGATAACTTAATTACGATGTTTTCTCAGACGAAAACAAATGATGATTTGGTGCAAATGATTATAAAAAAGAAATTTATTTAAGCATAAATTTAACTGAATTTGGAAGAAAAATACTTGCAAAAGGTTTTAAACTGTGCTACAATCAAATAGCTGTTTAGAAAAATTAATAATTATATTTTAAATAGAGAGGTGAAAATCATGAGAGAAGGAATACATCCAGAATACCATCAGGCAACAGTAACATGCAACTGTGGAAACACATTTGTAACAGGTTCTACAAAGGAAGATATCCATGTAGAAATTTGTTCAAAATGTCATCCATTCTACACAGGCCAACAGAAAGCAACTCAGGCTCGTGGACGTGTTGATAAATTCAACAAAAAATACGGTATTAAATAAGAATGACTTATTGCAGGCTGAGGTGATACATCTCAGCCTGTTGTGGAATTTAAAGACCATTTATCAAGAGAAAAGGTAGAGATTATAGGAAAAGGTCAGCACTTCATAGAAGTAACTGACCATTTTGTCTCTGTAGACAGGAGGAAGAATGAAGTCATCTAACATAGGTGGGCAGGCTGTATTGGAAGGCATAATGATGAAGAACAAAGATCAGTATGCAGTGGCAGTAAGAAAGCCAGATCAAGAAATTGAAGTAGAAGTGCAGCAATATAACAGTGTTGTTCCATGGGAATTCGCGAGAACAGTTCCATTTCTTAGAGGAATTTTTAATTTTATAGATTCTATGGTTTTAGGAATGAAAACGTTAATGTTTTCGGCAAGTTTTTTCGAAGAGGAAGAAGAAAATAAGGAACCTCCCCTTTCAAAAGAAGAACAGAAAAAAGAAGAGAAGAAAGAAAAGTATATGATGGGGATGGTTGTGGCTGTTTCTGTTGTGCTTGCAATTGCTATTTTTATGGTACTTCCTTATTTTTTAAGTAGCCTTTTAAAAAGTGTCGTTCCATCAAGAGCACTTCTTACAGTGATTGAGGGTGTGATCCGATTGGCTATTTTTTTGATTTATATTCTTGCTATTTCTAAAATGAAAGATATACAAAGAACATTTATGTATCATGGTGCAGAGCATAAATGCATTAACTGCATAGAAAATGGCTGGGATCTTACAGTAGATAATGTTCGCAAAAGTTCTCGGCAACACAAACGCTGTGGAACTAGTTTTTTGTTTTTTGTCATGCTTGTTAGTATAGTTTTTTGCTTTTTTATCACAACACAGTCACATGTTATGAGAGTTGTACTCCGAATTGCAATGTTTCCACTAATTGCAGGTGTGTCCTATGAGATAATACGTTTGGCAGGAAATAGCGAAAATATGTTCATTAATCTTTTGAGTAAACCAGGATTACTGGTACAAAAAATAACAACAAAAGAACCAGATGATGACATGATAGAAGTTGCAATCTGTGCAGTGGAAGCGGTGTTTGACTGGCAGGGATACCAAAGGGAAACATTTGGAGAAGAAAAAGAGCGTGTGGGAGATTCGGCACGATGACGATAGAAGAAATGCTTAACAAGGGAAAAAGGAGCTTAAAAGAAGCTTCTATCCAAGAGGCTGATCTGGATGCTTTTTATCTGTTAGAACATGTAACAGGAATCAGCCGAGCCATGTATTTTGCCATGCCAGATCGTGTGGTTTCCAAAGAAGAACAACAGCAATATGAGGCCTACATAGAAAAAAGAAAGAATCATATTCCACTGCAGCATCTTACAGGGGAACAATCATTTATGGGGCTTGACTTTTGTGTGACACCTGACGTACTCATTCCGCGTCAAGATACAGAAATTTTGGTGGAAGAAACAATCTCTAGAATTCAGCAATCACAAAAAATATTAGATGTATGTACGGGGTCTGGATGTATTTTGCTTAGTGTTTTGCATCATGTGAAACAAGAAAAACATATTTCCTTAACAGGAATGGGAATTGATATTTCAAAGAAAGCACTTGATGTGGCAAGAAAAAATGCAAGGAATCTTGGTATAGAGGCTACTTTTATACAAAGCGATCTATTTGAAAAGGTGGTTGGAAAGTGGAATATTATAGTATCCAACCCCCCATATATTCGTACAGAGGTGATTCACACATTGCAAGAGGAAGTTCGACTTCACGACCCATGGATTGCTTTGGATGGGAAAGAAGATGGATTGTATTTCTACAAAATTATCATCAATGAAGCAAAAAAATATCTTGAAAAAGAAGGGGTCCTTTTATTTGAAATAGGCCATGATCAGGCGAAGGACGTAAGTGAATTATTAAAAGAAGCTGGATACACAAAGATTGGCGTAAAAAAGGACCTAGCAGGACTTGACCGAGTTGTATTTGGCGTGTATGATAGGAAAGTAAGTGCCAAAGATTGAAAGAAACGGAAAGGATAAAGAAACAATGTTTGACAGATTAGAAGATCTTGTGATCCGTTATGAAGAAGTTATGGGCGAGCTGCAGGAGCCTGATGTGGCAAATGATGCGGCACGTTTTAGAAGTTTAATGAAAGAACAAAGTGATCTTGCACCACTTGTAGATACATTCAAAGAATATAAACAGTGCAAGCAAAATATCGAGGATAGTCTCGCTATGCTAGAGGAAGAATCAGACGAAGAAATGCGTGAACTTGCAAAAGAAGAATTAAATGAGTCAAAGGCACGTGTAGAAGAACTGGAACAAAAACTAAAGATTCTTCTCCTTCCCAAAGATCCGAATGATGAGAAAAACGTTATCGTGGAAATTCGTGCAGGAGCAGGCGGAGATGAGGCAGCATTGTTTGCAATGGAAGTTTATCGTATGTATGTGCATTATGCAGAAGATCGCCATTGGAAAATTGAAATGATTTCTTTGAACGAGAATGGAATCGGTGGATTCAAAGAATGTGTCTTTATGATTACGGGACAGGGAGCATATTCAAGGCTAAAATACGAAAGTGGAGTACACCGTGTACAACGTGTTCCGGAAACAGAAAGTGGTGGTAGGATTCATACCTCTACAATTACAGTAGCCATTATGCCAGAAGCAGAAGATGTAGACATAGTGATCGATGACAAAGATGTTCGTATTGATGTTATGCGTGCGTCTGGAAATGGTGGGCAGTGTGTCAATACGACAGACTCTGCCGTTCGTCTGACGCATTATCCGACAGGAATTGTGATTTATAGTCAGACCGAAAAATCACAACATCAGAACAAAGACAAGGCATTTCGCCTTTTGCGATCAAAACTCTATGATTTAGAGATGGAGAAAAAACAAGCTTCTGAGGCAGAAGCGAGAAGAAGCCAGATTGGTACGGGAGATCGTTCTGAGAAAATCAGAACATATAATTTCCCACAAGGTCGTGTAACTGACCATCGAATCAAGCTGACACTCCACAAACTAGATACCATTATGAATGGAGATTTAGATGAAATTATTGATAGCTTGATCGCAGCAGATCAAACTGCAAAACTTGCAAAAATGAATGAGGATTAAAATTCAAGGCTCTATATCAGAAAAAATGATGGTATAGAGCAATTTTTAAATTTACACCCTTAGATAATAAAGAGAAAAATGGAGAATATAATGAAAGATAAAATATATAAATTAATTTCATATTATGCACCCTATAAACTCTTGTTTTTCACAGATATGCTATTTGCGATAGTTGGAGCTGCAGTTACACTTGTGATTCCACTTTTGGTTCGTTATGTTACGAATACTGTGATATATTTTGAGACTGCGCAGGCAAAACATTTGATTTTTATGATTGGAATTCTTCTCCTTATTTTAGTTGGGGTTGAGATGTTTTGTAATTTCTACATTGCTTATTATGGACACCAAATGGGAGCACGTATGGAATCAAATATGCGTAGTGAAATTTTTTGCCACTACCAAAAACTTTCCTTTTCCTACTTTAATGACCAAAAAGTTGGACAGATGATGTCTAGAATCACAAGCGATCTTTTTGAAATCAGTGAATTATTGCACCATGGACCTGAAGATCTTGTCATTTCAATCATAAGGATTGTAGGATCCTTTTCGATTTTGCTTACTGTTAATGTAAAGTTGGCGCTTTTGGCATTTTCATTTATTCCGATTATGACTATTTTTGCGGTGATGTACAATCGGAAAATGAAGCGTGCATTTAAGAGAAACAGGGAGAAGATTGCTGTTATCAACGAGCAAATCGAGGATAGTCTTTCTGGAATCAGAGTAGTGAAATCTTTTGCCAATGAGAAAGAGGAAATTAGAAAGTTTGAAGAGGGAAATCAAAATTATGTAAAAGCAAAGAAGAATAGTTATCGCTATATGGGAATCTATTTTTCGGGACTTGGAGCACTTAGCACTCTTATAACGGTGGCAGTTCTTGTTTTCGGTGTTAACATGCTGCTGTCAGATCAAATGAAAGTCACGGATTTAATTACTTTTATCTTATACGTTGGAAATTTTACAGATCCGGTAAAAAAACTGGTAGCCTTTACGGAGCAATTCCAAAATGGAATTACTGGATTTGAGCGTTTTCAAGAAATTCTTTCTGTGAAACCAGAGGATTTAGAGGAAGAAGGGAAAACACAGTTAGAAGAAGTACAAGGAACGGTAGAATTTAAGGATGTGACCTTTTGCTATGAAAAAGACCAGCCCCCAGTATTTGAACATTTGGATCTACAAGTAAAAGCAGGAGAGTATATAGCGATGGTTGGTCCATCGGGAGTAGGAAAAACAACGCTGTGTAGTTTGATTCCGCGGTTCTATGATACAACAAAAGGAACTATTTATTTAGATGGAAAAGATATTAAAACCATTCAGTTGGAAAGCCTAAGAAATCATATAGGGATTGTACAGCAAGATGTCTATCTTTTTGCAGGGACGATTATGGATAATATTCGATATGGAAGACCAGAAGCGACAGACAAAGAAGTGATACAGGCAGCAAAAAAAGCCAATGCCCACGGGTTTATTTCTGATTTATCAGATGGTTATTATACCTACATAGGACAGCGAGGGGTAAAATTATCAGGTGGTCAAAAACAAAGAATTTCCATAGCACGTGTATTTTTGAAAAATCCAGAAGTTCTGATTTTTGACGAAGCAACCTCTGCTTTGGATAATGAAAGTGAAAAAATCGTACAAAAATCAATGGAACAATTGGCAAAAAATAGAACCACATTTGTAATAGCGCATAGATTATCTACTATTCGAAATGCAAAACGAATTTTAGTCCTGACAGAAAAAGGAATTGAAGAATCTGGCACCCATGAACAGCTTCTTGAAAAGAATGGAATTTATGCAGGACTTTACAATATGCAATTTAGAACAGTAAAAATGAATTAGGAGAATAAAAGATGAAAGATGTTTTGATTGGTTGGTTTATAGAAAACCTAGGTGGTAAAGTTGGAAAAGAGTTTATCGTATTTTTAATTTCGATGGTTCCGATTTTGGAACTTAGAGGGGGACTTCTTGCTGCAGGTCCGGCACTTCTTGATGTGGCCAAATGGCAGGCAATACCGATTAGTATTATAGGAAACATTATTCCGATTCCATTTATCCTTCTGTTGATCACAAAAATTTTTGATTGGATGAAGGGAACAAAAAAGTTAAAACCAATGGTGGAAAAACTGGAAGCTAAGGCAATGAGCAAAAGTGGGAAAATCGAAAAGTATGAATTTTGGGGGTTGGTATTATTTGTAGGAATTCCGCTTCCGGGAACAGGTGCGTGGACAGGAGCACTTATAGCATCATTACTTGGAATTCGTTTTCGAAAAGCATTTCCGGCGATTGTGCTTGGTGTATGCCTTGCAGCCTTTCTTATGACAATATTGTCTTATACGATTATAGGGGGTATTTTTGCGTAACTAGTAAAAGGGGTTATTTCCTATAATCAATTTTTGAATTAGGGCAACAGTTTTGGGAGGATACTATAATGAAGCTACTAAAATTCAATTCTGTAAAATTGGCAATACTTATAACCATTGCATATGCGATTACCAAGGTTTTACTTGTAAATGGCTTTTCTTATTTGGTAGTGGATCATGTGGATGAATTATTAAGAAATGGTATCATAATTATAGCATTGTACGTCCTTAGTACTTTTATGATGTCGATTAATGAAAGATGTAAAGCAACTTCTTCCTACTATGTAAAGCGACAGTTAAATAGTAGAATCGATCATTATTACGAAAAAATCGCATTTTCAGATTTTTATTCCAAAACAGTTGGGGAAAGAGCAAATATATATGTAAATAATGTTTCAAAAGTAGTGAATTTAACATTAGATCGCTTGATTTCGATTACGTTTCATCTGGCGTTAATTATTTTTATCTTAGTTTCTTTATATAAGATACACTGGTCAATGTGCATCATAGGAATGTCTTTGGCATTTGTTTTATGGATTGTACAAAAGCAATTTGAACGCAAATTATCCGAATATATTATTTTTAGTCAAGATGAAAGTGAAAATTTTTTAAAGAAAATAACAGAAGTGCTTCTAGGGTATGCAGACTTTGTAGAAAATTCTGCTTTTGGAAAATTCAAAACAAAATCTGAAAGAGTGAGCGAAAGGTATGCAAATAGTATTTCTAAAATTGACATTTTTGCAGGAAATATATCCTCAGTTTTGACATTTATAAGTAATCTATTTACAGTAATTGCGATTATATGTTTATCGTATCTTGTCATCAAAAAAGAACTTCCGGCTGGATTTCTGTTGTCTGTAATTGGACTAATGCCCATGCTTGGTGATTCATTAGAAAATATTATCTCTGAAAAATCATTCTACAAATCTGGGCGGGATTTATACAAAGAAAAATTTTCAAATATTGAAGAAATATATGACGATAGGTTTACCAAGCCTTTTATAAAAAGGAATAACGAGATTCTATCTGAAAAATTATCTGGGAACAAGGGAAAAGATATTGAAAAAATAGAAATAAAAAATTTGTCAGTGAAATACAAGGATACAGTGATTACATATAAAAATATTTCATTGGAAGCTGGCAAAAAATACGCAATAGTTGGAAAAAGTGGTTCTGGTAAAACCACGTTATTAAAGACAATATTAGGTGAATTGGATGATTATGATGGCGAAATACTTATAAATGGAGTGGCAAAGGAAAAACAGGATGTGTTGTTTGATGATATTGCCTATGTCAGTCAGGATGTGTTTTTATTTAATGAAAGTCTCGGGGATAATATTAAAATATCGAACGATTTTGCAGATGTGGATCACCTTTTAAGGAAAGTGGATTTTACACAATTAACTCCGGAAGAAGAACTAAGTGAAAATGGTAAAAACTTATCCGGCGGACAAAGAAAACGAATCTCACTAGCACGAGCATTAGCTAGGAATAAAAAAATAGTATTTTTAGATGAGGTAACAGCAGGTTTAGATGCGGAAGCAAGTCAATATATTGAAAATATGATTTTAAAGGAAGATTTCATGGTGGTTATGATTAGCCATAAATTGAGTCAAGAAACGAAATCAAAGCTTGACGAAATTATAGATTTGAGTGAGGTGTAAGAAAAAATACTTAGGGGAATCAAAGTTTGAAAGAGACATATGTAACAATCCTATACATAAACAACAAGTCATAAAGGGCGTAACCGATTAGAGGTTACGCACTATTATTTTTAGCTTCTAACAGCGTTTGGAATTCTCTTTTGTCTCTTTTTCTGTTGATAAAAGAAAAAGTAAATATTTGTCCAAAGCTATTTGGGAGCCTTTTGAGAGTTTGCGATAGGAATGGATAAGATTTGCTTCTTTTGTTGTTTTGTTTGCAACAGAGACATTCGAGCAATCCTTTCCGCATATGAGATAATC
Organism: Ruminococcus sp.; assembly: GCA_020024635.1. Lineage (GTDB taxonomy): Bacteria > Bacillota > Clostridia > Lachnospirales > Lachnospiraceae > JAHHTM01. The sequence continues at coordinate 17,954 of JAHHTL010000020.1, read as the reverse complement.
AATGGTAACATTGAAAAATTTTGAAATTAAAATAAGACGTTCAAAATCTGGTTGTTTTCCTTTTGTTTCGTAACCTGCAACAGCAGATCTTGTGATGCCAAGGTATGACGCGAGTTCTTCTTGTGTAATATGCTTTTCTTCTCGAAGTGCTTTTAATGTAGATGAAAACTTCATAAATGTACCTCCTGCATGATTTAGTATTTTAACAGTTTGCACAGAAAAATTTGCGATATGTGTCAATACTCAACACAAAATAAAAAGAAGTTTCAAAACGAAACAAAATGACATAAAATGAGAGAATTGAGATAGCATTGACATGAAAGTTTAAAGTTCGTATAATATGGGATAAAGGAACTTCATTACATGAAATTTAGGAATAAACAGGGAAAAATCCCTGTTTATTGTGTCTGTAGAAATAGATCAGTTGGTGATAGAAAGGAGAATTTACGTGGGAACATTACGAGAAAAGACGAAAGAAATTCAAATAGGAGATGTGTGGATCGGAGGACATTATCCGATTGCCATTCAGTCTATGACAAACACAAAGACAGAGGATATAACTGCTACAGTAAAGCAAATTCTTGCCTTGGAAGCAGCAGGATGCCAGATTATCCGGTGCGCAGTTCCTACAATGGAAGCTGCATTTGCATTAAAAGAAATCAAGAAACAAATACACATTCCTCTGGTTGCAGATATTCATTTTGATTATCGCCTTGCCATTGCGGCTATTGAAAATGGGGCCGACAAGATTCGAATCAATCCAGGAAATATAGGAAGTGAGGACAGACTTCGGGCAGTGGTACAGAAAGCAAAAGAATATAATGTTCCAATTCGAGTAGGGGTAAACAGTGGATCATTGGAAAAAAATCTGGTGGAAAAATATGGCGGAGTTACTGCACAGGGAATCGTAGAGAGTGCTCTTGATAAAGTGCATATGATTGAAGAGATGGGATATTATAATTTGGTTGTTAGTATCAAATCATCGGATGTAATGATGTGCGTGAAAGCACATGAAATGATAGCCAGACAATGTTCTTACCCACTACATGTTGGAATTACGGAAGCAGGAACGCTTTATTCAGGAAACATTAAATCTTCTGTAGGACTGGGGATTCTTTTAAATGCGGGAATTGGCAATACCATTCGCGTATCTTTGACAGGAGATCCCATCGAAGAAGTAAAGACCGCACGATTGATTCTCAAAACATTGGGATTTCGAACTGGAGGGATTGAAGTAGTTTCATGTCCGACTTGTGGACGAACAAAGATTAATTTGATTGAACTTGCCAATAAAGTGGAGACGATGGTTGCGGATATTCCACTTAATATCAAAGTTGCGGTGATGGGTTGTGTTGTAAATGGTCCAGGAGAGGCGAAAGAAGCTGATATTGGAATAGCAGGTGGGATTGGTGAAGGTCTTCTAATAAAAAAAGGGGAAATTATAAAGAAAGTAAAAGAAGAAGAACTTCTTGAAACATTGCGTCAGGAGTTATTAAATTGGAAAGAATAGAGCAAGCAAAAAACTTTTTTTCGGCATTTCCTACCCTAAAGGTGGATGATGAAATTCAAATGCTATTTGAAACTGTGGAAGTGATGAAAATTACCACAAATTCAAAAAGAGAAGTGTTACGAATTCACATATTAAGTAAACATCTGATTAAAAAAAAGCAAATTTGGAAAATAGAAGGGTTAATTCAAAAGCAACTTTTTGCAAATATGCAAATACAAATTGTCGTTGTTGAAAATTACCATTTGTCGGAGCAGTACAATGCGATGACACTTATGGAAGAATATAAAGAGAGTATTTGCGAGGAACTTGCAAGGGAGAGCGTTCTTGCAGCAAATATGTTTGAAAAATCAAAGATTCATTATCCGAAAGAAAATGTACTCTCTATTCAGGTTCCAGACAGTATAGTGTCGAAGGGAAAGCAAGAAAAAATTTTAGAATTGTTACATGAGATATACGATGAGCGATTTAAAATTCCAGTAGATATCCAGATGTCCTGCGTTCCTTTTGCTTCAAAAGAAGATGCTTTCGATGACCAGATTATTCAAAATCAGATTAATGCAATCTTTGAGCGTCATCACAGTTTGGTTTCCGAAACAAAAGAAGAGTCAAAAGAAGAGTCTGGAAATGGGCAAAAAAATAGAGGAGAAACTTCAAAAGGTAATGGAAATGTCCAAAAGAAAGAATTTAAAAAGAAAGAATTTAAGAAAGATTATATTCGTCCGTTGAAGCAAGGAGATGATCCTAGTCTTATTTTCGGAAGAACGTTTGAAGATCAAACGATTGCATTGGATCAGGTCGTTACGGAGATGGGGGAGATTACCATTTGTGGAAAAATTATTCAGTTTGAAGCAAGAGAAATCCGTAATGAAAAATCGATTCTCATGTTTGCTGTTACAGATTTTACGGACACGATCATGGTTAAAATGTTTACGAGAAATGAACAACTCCCAGAGCTTTTAGCAGAATTAAAAAAAGGAGCATTTGTTAAAATAAAAGGGGTTACCACCATTGACAAGTATGATGGAGAATTGACGATCGGCTCAGTAACGGGGATAAAAAAAGCAGCAGATTTTACAGTTTCACGAAAAGATCTTAGTCCTAAAAAACGAGTGGAACTTCATTGTCACACCAAAATGAGCGATATGGATGGTGTTTCAGAAGTTTCTGATATTGTAAAGCGGGCACATGACTGGGGGCATCCGGCAATTGCAATTACGGATCACGGGGTAACGCAGGCATTCCCCGATGCAAATCATTTTATTGAACGGCTCCCGAAAGAAGATCCTTTCAAAGTAATCTATGGTGTAGAAGGATATGTGGTTGATGATTTAACAGATATTGCGGTAAATGGTGGAAATCAAAGTTTGGATGAAACATATATCGTTTTTGATTTAGAAACAACTGGATTTAGTGCAATTAATGACCGTATTATCGAAATTGGAGCGGTAAAAGTAGAACAGGGAAGAATCGTCGATAAATTTAGTACCTTTGTCAATCCAAGGCGCCCCATTCCTTTTGCAATCACAAAACTGACAACCATTACAGATGAAATGGTAATGGGTTCTCCAGAAATCGAAGAGATTCTTCCTGAATTTCTTGCGTTTGTAGGGGATGGAATATTAGTTGCACATAATGCAGGATTTGATGTAGGATTTATTGAACAAAATTGTGAACGAATGGGAATTGAACACAAATTTGTATCTGTGGATACTGTTGCAATTGCAAGGATCTTGTTACCGACATTATCAAAATATAAATTAAATGTGGTTGCAAAGGCTTTGGGTATTTCTTTAGAAAATCATCATCGTGCGGTGGATGATGCTGCGGCGACAGCGGAAATATTTGAAAAGTTTATTGTTATGCTAAAAGATGCAGGAGTTCAGACATTAGGAGAGTTAAATAAATTTGGAGAAACAAATCCTAATGCCATTATGAAAATGCCGACCTATCATATTATTCTTCTAATTAAAAATGATACAGGAAGATTTAATCTTTACAAATTAATTTCTGCTTCCAATTTAGTGTATTATTCGAGAAGACCAAGGATTCCAAAAAGTTTGCTAAACCAATATCGAGATGGCCTCATCCTAGGAAGTGCCTGCGAAGCAGGAGAACTGTATAAAGCAGTCCTTGAAAACAAGCCATCCAAAGAAATAGCAAGACTTGCTGAATTTTACGATTATTATGAAATTCAACCGATCGGGAATAATAGATTTATGATCGAAAGTGAAAAAATCCCTCAGGTTCAAAGTGATGAAGATTTACAAGAAATTAATAGAAAAATCATTCGTTTAGGAGAAAAGTTTAGAAAACCTGTAGTTGCTACTTGTGATGTTCATTTTCTTGATCCAGAAGATGAAGTATATCGTAGAATTATTATGGCGGGTAAAGGATTTAAAGATGCGGATAATCAGGCACCTTTGTATTTACGCACGACGCAAGAGATGCTGGATGAATTTGAATATTTAGGATCAGCAAAAGCAAAAGAGGTTGTTATCGATAATCCAAATAAAATTTGCGATATGATTGAAAAAATTTCTCCGGTTAATCCAAATAAATGTCCACCCGTGATCGAGAATTCAGAACAGGATTTAAGGGATATTTGTTATGAGAAAGCACATGAGGTTTATGGGGACAATCTTCCGGAGCCTGTATCTGCAAGACTGGAAAAGGAATTGAATTCCATTATATCAAACGGGTACTCTGTAATGTATATTATTGCCCAAAAATTAGTTTGGAAATCCAATGAAGATGGATATCTGGTAGGATCAAGAGGTTCAGTAGGTTCCTCCTTTGTTGCTACAATGTCAGGAATTACAGAAGTAAATCCTTTAAGCCCGCACTATTATTGTTCAAATTGTCATTATAATGAGTTTGATTCCGATGAAGTAAAAGCCTATGCTGGCGGATGTGGTTATGATATGCCAGATAAAAACTGTCCGGTATGTGGAGAAAAATTAGTGAAAGCAGGGTTTGATATTCCTTTTGAAACGTTCCTCGGATTTAAAGGGGATAAGGAACCGGATATTGACCTTAACTTTTCAGGAGATTATCAAGCAAAAGCACACAAATATACAGAAGTTATTTTTGGAGAAGGGCATACATTTAAAGCAGGTACTATTGGCACATTAGCCGAGAAAACTGCCTATGGATATGTAAAAAATTATTACGAAGAACGTGGTCAAAGAAAGAGAAGATGTGAGATTGAACGAGTCTCGGAAGGGTGTACGGGAATTCGACGTAGCACGGGGCAGCATCCGGGAGGAATTGTAGTACTCCCACATGGGCATGATATCAATGAATTTACACCAATTCAGCACCCTGCTAATGACATGACATCAGATATTATCACCACCCATTTTGATTATCACTCCATTGATCATAACCTTTTGAAACTGGATATATTAGGACACGATGATCCTACCATGATTCGAACTTTGGAAGAGTATATTACTTCGGATGCATTGGAGAATGAATACAATGAAGAGCATCCATTTGATGCAACAAAAATTCCATTAGATGATGAAAAAGTTTTGTCTTTGTTTCATGACACATCTGCGTTGGGAATCAAACCAGAAGATATTGGCGGGTGTAAATTAGGATGTCTTGGAATACCAGAATTTGGAACGGATTTCGTAATTCAGATGGTGCAGGATGCAAAACCTACCTCATTATCAGATCTGATTCGTATTTCTGGGTTATCTCATGGAACTGATGTGTGGGTAGGAAATGCTCAGGAATTAGTTAAGTCAGGAAAAGCAACGATTTCCACCTGTATCTGTACACGAGACGATATTATGATCTACCTGATTAATAAAGGGGTAGATAGTGCATTGTCATTTACGATTATGGAAAGTGTAAGAAAGGGAAAGGGATTAAAGCCAGAGTGGGAAGAAGCAATGAAGGAAAAAGGAGTTCCAGATTGGTATATTTGGTCTTGTAAGTTGATCAAATATATGTTCCCGAAGGCACATGCGGCAGCATATGTTATGATGGCGTATCGAATTGCTTATTGTAAGATTAATTATCCATTGGCTTATTATGGTGCCTATTTTGGAATACGTGCCAATGCTTTTTCATATGAAATTATGTGTCAGGGAAAAGATAAATTAGACTATTACATGCAAGATTATAAAAAGAGAAGTGCGACTCTTAGCAATAAGGAGCAAGATGTATTAAAGGATATGAAAATTGTCCAAGAGATGTATGCGCGAGGTTTTGAATTTTTACCACTAGATATATACAAGGCAAAAGCTAAAAAATTCCAAATTATCCAGGGTAAACTTATGCCACCATTATCTAGTATTGAAGGTATGGGGGAAAAAGCAGCAGAAGCAGTAGAAGAGGCGGCGAAAGATGGACCATATCTGTCTTTGGATGATTTTAGGCAACGCACCAAAGTCAGCAAAACAGTGGTGGACTTTATGAAAGATCTCGGACTTTTTGGAGATCTTCCAGAAAGCAATCAACTTTCCTTGTTTGATTTCTAACTGCTTTACATACGAATTTTAAATATGCTATAATACAGCAAATTATAGAATGAAAATTTGGATGATACACGATAGGAGGACAAGGTATGTTTGAAATGGAAGCAATAAAAAATGTAGATCTTGAGATTGCAAATGCAATACAAGCAGAGTGGGAACGACAAAATAGTCACATCGAATTAATTGCATCAGAAAATTGGGTAAGCAAGGCTGTTATGGAGGCTTCTGGAAGTGTGTTGACTAACAAATATGCAGAAGGATATCCGGGCAAAAGGTATTATGGAGGATGCCAATGTGTGGATGTAGTAGAGCGGTTAGCAAGGGAACGAGCAAAAGAATTGTTTGGCTGTGAGTATGCGAATGTGCAGCCTCATTCTGGTGCACAGGCAAACATGGCAGTATTTTTTGCCATGCTAGAGCCAGGAGATAAAGTCCTAGGAATGGATTTAGCCCATGGAGGACATTTGACACATGGTTCTCCGGTGAATATTTCAGGAAAATATTTTCAAGTAATTCCTTATGGGGTAAATGATCAAGGTGTGATTGATTATGAGGAAGTATTAAGACTTGCAAAAGAGCATCGTCCTAAATTGATCATAGCGGGAGCGAGCGCCTATGCACGAACAATTGATTTTAAACGTTTTCGTGAAATTGCGGATGAAGTGGGGGCGTACCTTATGGTAGATATGGCGCATATTGCGGGACTTGTTGCAGCCAAACTTCACCCAAGTCCGATTCCATATGCCCATGTGATTACTACAACCACTCACAAAACCCTTCGAGGGCCAAGAGGGGGAATGATTTTATCCAGTAAGGAGATGAACGAAAAATTTAATTTTAATAAAGCAATTTTTCCGGGAACACAAGGGGGACCTTTGATGCACATAATTGCTGCAAAAGCGGTGTGTTTTAAAGAAGCTCTCCAACCAGAATTTCAAGCGTATCAAAATCAAATTTTAAAAAATGCACAAGCGCTTTGTAAAGGATTGCAAAAAAGAGGAGTGAAAATTGTTTCAGATGGAACAGATAATCATTTGATGCTTGTAGATCTTACAGCATACAATATGAGTGGAAAAGAACTAGAACAAAAATTGGATCAGGCACATATCACTTGTAATAAAAATACAATACCAAACGATCCTCGTTCGCCTTTTGTTACAAGTGGTGTTCGGCTTGGAACTCCGGCAGTCACAACGCGTGGAATGTTAGAAGAAGACATGGAGGAGATTGCTGAAATTATTTCCCTTGTGATCAAAGATGAGAAAAACATAGAAAAGGCACGTAGTATGGTCTATGAGTTAACAAAGAAGTATCCGTTGTCTTTCTAGTGTATAAAAAGGAAAGCTGCTGCACACGATAAATCGTGATGCAACAGCTTTCCTTTTTAATCTCATTTCATGATATAGCTTTTAAATATTTAAAACGTTGGTTCGAGTTATATAGATAAAAGTACGTTCAAAATGGTGATTAAAGTTTTACTACGTTTACTGCCTGAGGTCCTTTAGCGCCTTCTGTTACTTCGAATTCAACAGCCTGGCCTTCTTCTAAAGATTTGTATCCATCCATTACTAATCCAGAGTAGTGTACGAAGATGTCATTTCCTTCTGCATCAGAGATGAATCCATAACCTTTCGCATTGTCAAACCATTTTACTGTACCTGTCATTGTGTTACCCTCCATATTGAAAAAAATAAATTTAAAGTGAAGTGTATTTTGTAATACACGACACCCTGTAAGGTTAGCATATTTACTAAAGAAAGTCAATGTATTTCGGCTGTCTTTTGTAATACCATACAAAGAAAGTTGAAATTTGTCGAATAAGAAAAAATTTTTGTTTTGAAAAAGAAGGATTGTATTTTGTTACATTTTTGTTTATTATAAGAATATGCAGAATTTATTCTACTGCATAAATTAGAATGGGCAGGAGGAATGATATGAGCAAGATATATGATAGTGTTATGCAGTTGATAGGAAAAACACCGCTTTTGGAAGTGAAAAGAATTGAAGAAGAACAGTCTCTTAAGGCAAGAGTTCTTGTAAAATTGGAATACTTCAATCCTGCAGGAAGCGTCAAGGACCGCGTAGCGCTTCGAATGATAGAACATGCAGAAAAGATAGGAAAAATTGGGCCAGGTGCTACCATAATAGAACCCACTAGTGGAAATACAGGAATTGGACTTGCTGCGGTAGCGGCAGCGAAAGGATACCATGCAATTTTCGTTATGCCAGAGACTATGAGCGTGGAAAGAAGAAAACTTTTACTAGGGTATGGCGCACAGATCGTGTTAACAGAAGGAAAGAAAGGGATGGCGGGAGCAATTTCTAAAGCAGAAGAGCTGGAAAAAGAACGAGACAATGCGATTGTATTGGGACAGTTTGTAAATCCAGAAAATCCGCAAGCTCATTATGAGACTACCGGACCAGAGATTTGGGAAGATACAGATGGTTGTGTTGATATTTTTGTAGCAGGAGCTGGGACTGGCGGGACCATTACCGGAGTTGGAAGATATTTAAAAGAACAAAAGAAAGGGATACAGATTGTGGCAGTTGAGCCGGCAAAATCTGCAGTTCTTTCTGGAAAAGCAGCAGGACCACATGGATTGCAAGGGATTGGAGCTGGATTTGTGCCGGAAATTCTTGATACAGACGTGATTGATCAAGTGGTTCAAGTAGAAGAGGAAGATGCTTACGCTATTTCCCAACTTTTGGCACATCGAGAAGGAATCTTAGTTGGGATTAGTTCTGGTGCGGCTCTATACACAGCAATTACTTTGGCAAAACAAGAGGAAAATAAAGGAAAAACTATTGTTGCGGTGCTTCCAGATACAGGGGAACGTTATCTTTCCACACCGTTATTTGATTTGGATAATTAAGACATTTTTATAGAATGTCTTACATTATAAAAAACTATACAAAAGATAGAAAGGAAGGGACGATATGGAAAAGGACGCGATGATATGGCTTGTGCTATTTATTGTGTTCCTTGCAATTGAATTTGCAACAGTAGGTCTAACTACAATCTGGCTGGCAGTAGGAGCATTGCTGGCGATGTTATTTAGTGTGATTGGATTAGATCTTTTGTGGCAAGTGGCAGCATTTTTCATTGCTTCGTTCACACTTCTTGTGTTTACAAGACCATTCGCAGTTAAGTATGTTAATGCAAAACATGTTCGTACAAATTATGACAGTATGCAAGGAAAGATTGTGAAGATTACAGAGAAGGTAGACAATTTGGCGCAAACAGGAGTGGCTGTAGTGAATGGAATTGAATGGACAGTAAGAGCCAAAAAAGATGAAGATGTAATGGAACCAGGTATGTTGGCAAAAGTAGTAGAAATTTCTGGAGTAAAGTTAATTGTGGAGTTATATGACAAGGAGGAAGAGACATTATGATGATTTTTTTATTAGTTATTTTAATACTTGTATTAATTGTAATTATGCGTAATATCAAAATTGTACCACAGGCTCATGCATACGTAGTAGAGCGTTTGGGAGGATATAAGGAGACATGGGGAGTTGGACTTCATTTTAAAGTACCGATTCTCGATAAGGTTGCAAAGCGTGTGTCTTTAAAAGAGCAAGTAGTAGATTTCGAGCCACAGGCAGTAATCACAAAAGATAACGTAACGATGCAGATTGATACTGTTGTATTTTTCCAGATTACAGATCCAAAGCAGTATGCATATGGGGTTGAAAGTCCTATTGCAGCAATTGAAAATTTAACAGCTACTACACTTCGTAACATTATTGGTGACTTAGAACTTGATGAAACATTAACTTCCAGAGAAACCATCAACTCTAAAATGAGAACATCTCTTGATATTGCGACAGATCCTTGGGGAATTAAGGTAAATCGTGTGGAATTAAAGAATATTATGCCACCGAAGGCAATTCAGGATGCGATGGAAAAACAGATGAAAGCAGAGCGTGAACGAAGAGAGGCAATTCTAAAAGCAGAGGGTGAAAAGAAATCAACGATCCTTGTAGCAGAAGGAGAAAAGGAATCTGTGATCCTAGAGGCTGAGGCTTCTAAACAGGCTGCAATTCTTAAAGCAGAAGCAGAAAAGGAAAAACGAATTCAGGAAGCAGAAGGTCAGGCGGAAGCAATTAGAACCGTTCAAAAGGCAACGGCAGAAGGAATTGAATTTATCAAAGCCGCTGGTGCTGATGACGCAGTTCTTACCCTCAAGAGCTTGGAAGCATTCGCAAAAGCAGCTGATGGAAAAGCAACAAAGATTATTATTCCATCAGAATTGCAGGGAATTGCTGGTTTAACAAAAACAATTGCAGAAGTTGCACATGTGGAGAAGGCAGAATAAATCATGTTCCCCCGCCAAGTTTATGGCGGGGGTTTTGTATGGATAACGTATGAAAGAGGAAAAGGAAATTATAAAAATATCGGTTCGCAATTTGGTGGAATTTATTATGCGAAGCGGGAATATAGATCATCGAACAAGCGCCGGTGCAGAAAAAGATGCAATGCTTGCAGGTGGAAGATTACACAGAAAAATTCAAAAAGCAATGGGAGAGGGATACAGAGCAGAGGTAGCGTTGAAGACGCAAGTTTTCTGCTCAGATTTTTTGATTGAAGTGGAAGGAAGAGCAGATGGAATCCTAGAAAAGGGAGCTATTCCGGTTGTTGATGAAATCAAAACAATTGTAAGAGATCTATCAATGGTGGAGGAGCCTGTAAAGGTACATCTAGCTCAAGCAAAATGTTATGCATACATTTATGCGATTCAGCATCAATGCCCCAAAATCAAAGTTCAAATGACGTATTGCCAGATAGAAACGGAAGAAATAAAACGGTTTTTATATGAGTTTGAAAGAGGAGAATTAGAAGCATTTTTTGCTATGCTTATAGAGCAATATGAAAAATGGGCGAAGTTTCAGATGAAGTGGAAGCAGATTCGAAATCATTCGATCAAACAGATAGAGTTTCCTTTTCTATATAGAACGGGACAAAGAGAAATTGCAGTTTCTGTCTACCGAACCATTTTGCATAAAAAGAAACTGTTCATTCAAGCATCAACTGGGGTAGGGAAGACAATGGCTACAGTATTTCCGTCAGTAAAAGCAGTGGGAGAGGGAATCGGAGAAAAGATTTTCTATCTTACAGCACGTACCATTACAAGAACGGTAGCGGAACAGGCATTTGCAGCACTTCGTAATCAAAAACTACAATTCAAGACGATTACGTTAACTGCAAAAGAAAAAATATGTTTTTGTGAGGAGACGATTTGTGATCCAGAGCATTGCCTTTATGCAAAAGGGCATTTTGATCGTGTCAATGAAGCGGTTTTTAATTTTATTACAACTCAGGATGAATTTAGCCGTGAGGCAATTATCCAACAGGCAGAAAAATATCAGGTTTGTCCATTTGAGATGGGCTTGGATGTGGCGGTTTGGGCAGACGGGATTATTTGTGATTATAATTATGTATTTGATCCAAATGCACATTTAAAAAGATTTTTTTCGGAAGGTACAAAAGGGGAGTATATATTCTTGATCGATGAAGCACATAATCTTGTGGAACGTGGAAGAGAAATGTATAGTGCCACGTTGTACAAAGAAGATTTTTTGGAAATGAAAAAATTAACGTCAGCATCCCATCCAAAACTTGCAAAGAGTTTAAGTGAATGTAATAAACAATTTTTGATTCTCAAAAAAGAATGCGAGCATTACAAACTTTTAGAAAGTGTTTCCCATATCGTAATAAAATTAATGCATGTTATGACGTTGCTTGAAGATTCCATGGATGATTTCTCTGATGAAAAAAGAGAGCAGATTTTAAATTTTTATTTTCAAGTGCGTGATTTTTTAAACATACACGATCAGATGGATTTAAACTATAAAATTTATTCGGAAATGGAAGCAGATGGGAGATTTAAAGTGAAGTTATTTTGCGTGAATCCTGCAGAAAAGTTAACTGGTTATCTTGCTTTCGGAAATAGTGCAGTTTTCTTTTCAGCAACCCTTCTCCCAATGCCCTATTACAAGAAATTGCTTAGTGTGGAATCCGATGATTATGCAATTTATGCCCAGTCAGCGTTTCCAGAAAGTAACAGAGAAATTTTGATGGGAGTAGACGTGAGCAGTAGGTATTCTACGAGAAATCAAAAGATGTACGATAAATATGTGGAATACATTTTGCAAATGGTAGATTCAAAAACGGGAAACTATATCGTATTTTGTCCGTCTTACCATTTGATGGAAGAGATCTATTGGACATTAAAAAAGAAAAAAAAGAAAGAGATAGAATGCATAATGCAACAGCAATCCATGCAAGAAGAAGAGCGGGAAAAATTTCTTAAGTGTTTCAAAGAAAAACGACAAGAGACGCTTTTAGCCTTCTGTGTGCTTGGAGGTATTTTTTCGGAAGGAATCGATTTGACAGAGGATCAATTGATTGGAACGGCAATCATTGGAATGGGAATTCCGCAAGTCTGTACGGAACGAGATATTTTGCGAATGCATTTTGACAGACAAGGACAAAATGGGTTTGATTATGCGTATTTGTACCCGGGACTAAATAAAGTTCTTCAGGCAGCAGGACGAGTTATTCGTACAGAAAAAGATAAAGGCGTGATTCTTTTGTTAGATGATCGTTTTCAAGACGATAGATGCCAGGCGGTATTTCCGAGGGAATGGAAAGAATACAAAACCTGCCACATCCAGACATGTAAAGAATATCTTGATACATTCTGGAAACGGCAGGTAGAAAAAGAAGAAAGTTAGAAATAACTTAAAAATTCTTCGGTTGCCTTCGTAAGCGGCATCTTATCATTATATGCAACCACGAGCTCTCTTCTTGGGAGCTCTTCTTTTGTTTGAACAATAAACAAGTCATCTTGACGGCTATGAATACAAAAGTCGGGAATAAAAGCGATACCAAGACCAATTTTTGCAAGATCAATGAGAAGATCGTTGCTTGTAATTTCGATTTCTGGAATCAGATCAAGCTGATGCTGTTGAAATGCTTTGTGTAGAAATTCGCTTGTTGTGCTTTTTTTATCCAACATAAGAATTGGATATTGAGAAAGTTCCTGATAAGTAAGTTTTCGTCCTTTTAATTCCTCAAAACTATGGTTGGCAATAAAGACATCGCGAAAGGTTCCAATCTTTTTTATTGTTGATACATTGGAAAGGTAATTGTTCGGATAGTTCACAATGATAAGATCAACAGCTCCAGATTCTAATAGTTCCACACACTTGATTGAAGTTTGATTGACAACTTTTATATGGATGTCTGGAAAGGCTTTGTGGAAACGTTCCAAATATGGTACAAGGAAATAACGACAGATCGTATCACTGGCGCCGATTCGAATTTGCCCCCCTGTTTTTGCGGATTCAACAAGTTGTGACTCTCCCCGCTGAATAAGATTCATGGCAGGTTCAACGTGGCGTAAAAGAATTTCGCCTTCCGGAGTAAGTGAAACTTTTTTTGTGCTCCGGATGAAAAGGACTTGATCGAGTTTTCGTTCTAATGTCTTGATGGATTGACTGACAGCAGATTGAGAAATATAAAGCAATTTAGATGCTTCTGAAAAACTTAATGTAGTTGCTACATAATAAAAAACTTTATATAGTTCGTAATTAATATCCATTATTAGGCCTCCTTATTAAATCTGAGTGTATTATAAGATAAAACACAAAAAAAAACAATGGATTTTTTCGAAAGTTATCAGATGATCATGCATATTAGAAAATCTAATAGATATTATCAATTATATAAAATTGTACGGAATAAAGAAAGTGTGATAGGATACAAGTAGATTAATTGAAGAAAAGGAGCATCTATATGAGTCTTGTAAAACGAGTATATGTGGAGAAAAAAGAGGGTTTTGCTGTAAAGGCAGAGGAGCTGTTTCACGAATTGAAACAATACCTTGGAATGAAACAAGTTACAGGTGTGCGGGTGCTGATCCGCTATGATGTAGAAAATCTTTCTGATGAGAGTTTTGAAAAGGCATGCAATGGCGTTTTTGCAGAACCACCAGTAGATGTTTTATATAGGGAAACATTTCCGGTTAAAGAAGGAAGCAGAGTATTTTCAGTAGAATTTCTTCCGGGACAGTTCGATCAAAGAGCAGATTCAGCAGAACAATGTGTACAGTTTATCAAAGAGGATGAAAAACCTGTCATCCGTACTGCGGTTACATATGTTATTGAAGGAGATATCACAGAAGAAGAATTTTCTGAGATCAAGAATCACTGCATCAACCCAGTTGATTCAAGACAGACAAGTGAAGAAAAACCAGAAACATTAGTCGTTGATTTTGAGGAACCAGAAGAGGTAAAGATTTTTGAGGGATTCCAAGAACTTTCTGAGGAAAAGTTAAAAGAGTTATACGATTCTTTGGGACTTGCTATGACATTTCAAGATTTTCTTCATATTCAAAACTATTATAAAAATGAGGAAAAAAGAGATCCATCCATGACAGAGATTCGTGTACTCGATACTTACTGGTCAGATCATTGTCGTCATACTACATTTTCAACAGAGTTAAAAGAAGTGAAGTTTGAAGATGGATATTATGCACTTCCAATCAAAGAAACTTATGAAAGCTACATTGATGCACACGAAGAGATGTATGCAGGTAGAGATGATAAGTTTGTATGCCTAATGGATCTTGCTTTGATGGCTATGAAGCAACTGAAAAAAGAAGGGAAACTTGCAGACCAAGAGGAATCCGATGAGATCAATGCTTGCAGTATCGTAGTTCCAATTAAAGTAGATGGAGTGGAAGAAGAATGGCTGATCAATTTTAAAAATGAAACACACAATCATCCAACAGAGATTGAACCATTTGGAGGAGCAGCTACTTGTCTTGGTGGTGCAATTAGAGATCCTCTTTCTGGTCGTACCTATGTATATCAGGCTATGCGAGTAACAGGAGCGGCAGATCCTAGAGTTTCTGTTAAAGATACCATGAAGGGAAAACTTCCACAGAAGAAACTTGTTCGTGGAGCAGCGGCCGGATACAGTTCTTACGGAAATCAGATTGGGCTTGCCACAGGTATGGTCAAAGAAATTTATCATCCGGATTATGTTGCAAAACGTATGGAAATAGGAGCGGTTTTAGGAGCTGCACCACGTCGTGCAGTTATTCGTGAAACTTCAGATCCAGGAGATGTAATCGTACTTCTTGGAGGACGTACAGGACGTGATGGTTGTGGTGGAGCAACAGGATCCTCGAAAGTGCATACAGAAGAATCCATTGAAACATGTGGCGCAGAAGTACAAAAGGGAAATCCACCAACAGAGCGCAAAATCCAACGTTTGTTCCGAAGAGAAGAAGTTAGCAAATTGATCAAAAAATGTAATGATTTTGGCGCTGGTGGAGTATCAGTTGCTATTGGAGAACTTGCAGATGGACTTCGTATTAATCTTGACAAGGTACCAAAAAAATATGCAGGACTTGATGGAACAGAAATTGCGATTTCTGAATCACAAGAACGTATGGCAGTTGTGGTAGATCCAAAAGATGTTCCGGAATTTCTTTCCTATGCAGCGGAAGAAAATCTAGAAGCAGTAGAAGTTGCGGTTGTAACAGAAGAACCAAGACTGATTCTTTCTTGGAGAGGAAAAGAGATTGTCAATCTTTCTCGTGCATTTCTTGATACAAATGGGGCACATCAAGAAACAGCAGTAGAAGTAGAGATGCCTGAAAAAGAAGAAAGTCTCTTCCTGAAAAAAGAAGTGGATAATGTAAAAGAAAAATGGTTGGATACATTAAAAGATCTTAATGTGTGTTCACAAAAGGGTCTTGTAGAGATGTTTGATGGCTCCATCGGTTCAGGCTCTGTGTTTATGCCTCATGGTGGAAAATATCAGATGACAGAAACACAGGCTATGGCAGCAAAAGTTCCAGTGCTAAAAGGAGAAACAGATAGCGTTTCTCTCATGAGCTTTGGTTTTGACCCATATCTTTCAAGCTGGAGTCCATATCATGGAGCAATCTATGCGGTTGTAGAATCTGTAGCTAAAATAGTAGCAGCAGGTGGAGATTACTCGAAAATACGTTTTACATTCCAGGAATATTTTAGAAGAATGACAGAGGATCCAAAACGTTGGAGCCAGCCTTTTGCAGCGCTGCTTGGAGCGTATCATGCACAGATGGGATTTGGGCTTCCATCAATCGGCGGAAAAGACAGTATGTCTGGAACCTTTAATGAAATTGATGTTCCACCAACACTTGTTTCGTTTGCAGTAGATATGACAACAGAAAAAGAAGTGATCACACCAGAGCTTAAGACTCCAGGTAACAAGCTTGTTTGGCTTAAGACACAAAGAGATGCATATGATCTTCCGGATTATGAGAACTTAATGGAACAATACAGTAACCTGTCTGAAGATATTCATGAGGGAAGAATTGTTTCTGCATATGCGTTAGATCGACATGGTGTAGTTGCGGCTGTAAGTAAAATGGCATTTGGAAATGGATATGGTGTATCTATTTTAGAAGAAATGGATGCAGCAGAGCTTTTTGCCCCTGCATTTGGTGATATTATCGCAGAAGTTTCTGCTGATAAGATAGATGAATTAAAAGGCGATTATACAGTGTTTGGTAAGGTGACAGATGACAAAAAATTCTGTTATGGCCAAGTGGTGATCACATTATCGGATGCAGAGAAAGCATGGGTGGAAACTTTAGACGATGTGTTTGCGACAAAATCTTCTGTAAGTAAAGAAGAAAAAGTAGAAACGAAACTTTATCAGACTACAGATATTCATATTTGTAGCCACAAGATTGCACAACCAACAGTATTTATTCCAGTATTCCCTGGAACTAACTGTGAATATGATAGTAGGAAAGCATTTGAACGTGCTGGTGCAAAAGTTGTTACGAAGATATTTAAAAACAGAAACGCTCAGGATATCGTTGAATCTATGCAGGAATTTGAAAAAGCAATCCAACAAGCACAGATTTTAATGTTTCCAGGTGGCTTTAGTGCAGGAGATGAACCAGATGGTTCTGCAAAATTCTTTGCAACTGCATTTAGCAACGCAAGAATGAAAGAAGCAGTTGAGAAATTGCTTCACGAAAGAGATGGACTTGCTCTTGGTATTTGTAATGGTTTTCAAGCTTTGATCAAGTTGGGACTTGTGCCGAATGGTAGAATTACAGGACAAAGTGAAGATGCACCAACCTTAACTTATAACACAATCGGTAGACATATATCAAAAATGGTTTATACAAAAGTTGTTTCTAATAAATCACCATGGTTGCAAGAAGCACAGCTAGGCGGAGTATATACAAGTCCGGCGTCTCATGGAGAGGGAAGATTTGTAGCTAGCGAAGCGTGGTTAGATCAGTTGTTTGCAAATGGTCAGGTAGCTACGCAGTATTGTGATCTTGAAGGAAATATTAGCATGGATGAAGAATGGAATGTAAATGGCTCTTATCGTGCAATTGAAGGGATTACAAGTCCAGATGGACGCGTATACGGAAAAATGGCACATGTGGAAAGAAGAGGTAATTCTGTAGCTGTCAACATCTATGGAGAACAAGACATGAAAGTATTTGAATCTGGTGTGAAATACTTCAAATAGAGCATCCATAAGGAAAACAAAGAATCTGATTTCTAAAGAAGAGGTCAGATTCTTTGAATTTTATAGAAAAGAAAAAATATATTAAAAAAAATAAAAAAAATGTAAAAAACATATTGACAATTCTTTCTTTATAGTAGTATAATGAACAAGTCGTTTGCGAGAGAAAATGACTTGGCGGAATAGCTCAGTTGGCTAGAGCACACGGTTCATACCCGTGGTGTCGCTGGTTCAAATCCAGTTTCCGCTATTTAGGATATGGGGTCTTAGCTCAGCTGGGAGAGCATCTGCCTTACAAGCAGAGGGTCACAGGTTCGAGTCCTGTAGGCCCCATACATAAAAATAATGTGGCGGAATAGCTCAGTTGGCTAGAGCACACGGTTCATACCCGTGGTGTCGCTGG
>JAHHTL010000002.1 GCA_020024635.1 Ruminococcus sp. | reverse complement strand
GACCGTCTCCACGTGCACACTCATTGGGAATTGATCAACTCCTCTCACCTTTTCAAGGGTATATCCATGCGCACAAAGATACTTCAGATCCCTTGCCAAAGTAGCGCTGTCACAACTTACATACACAATACGCTTTGGCTGCATCTCTGTCATTGTCTTTAATAATGTCTCATCGCATCCCTTTCTTGGCGGGTCAACTACAATGACATCTGCATATGCTTTTGTGCCATTTTCTTTTTCATACTCTTCGTAATAGGAAGGAAGCACTTCTTCTGCCTTGCCAACATAGAATTGCGCATTGCTGATTTGATTAATCTTGGCATTATTCTTTGCATCCTCAATCGCCTGTGGAATAATCTCCACCCCATAAACTTGCTTTGCCTTCTGAGCAAGGAATAAAGAAATTGTTCCAATTCCACAATAAAGATCCCATACTGTCTCATCGCCTTTGAGATCGGCATATTCAAGAGCAAGACCATAAAGTTTTTCCGTCTGAGCTGGATTTACCTGATAAAAAGAAAGGGGAGAAATCTGATATCTTATTTTCCCTATATAGTCTGTAATAACCCCTTGTCCCCACATGACTTCATAAGAATCCCCCATGATCACATTGGTGTTTTTCAGATTACTGCTAAATGTAATACTAGTCATTCCCTTGATCTGGCGTAACCGTTCAATGAGCACCTCACTGTGTGGAATTTTCTTTCCATTGATAACGAAACATACCATAATTTCCTTTGTTGTAAACCCATAACGAATCAACGTATGACGAATCAGACCTTTCCCTTTCTTCTCATCATACGCTTTGATCTTATATTCTTTCATAAAAGAAAGGATGACTTCTAAAATTTGCTTATTTACAGATACACCAAGTGCACAATCTGTGTTGGCAATAATATCATGGGTGCGCCCTGCATAAAATCCTGTAATCGGATTTCCCTCTTTATCACTTCCAAAAGGAAACTGAGCTTTATTCCGATAATAAAAGGGCTCTTCCATTCCAACAATGGGTTCCATCACTTCCGAAACAAATGTTGGATCAAAACCGCCGATTCGCTCTAAATTTCCTTTTATTTTGTGATGCTTAAACTCTAATTGCTTCTCATAGGACATCTCTTGAATCTGACATCCACCGCATTTTCTGGCAAATTGACATTTTGGTTCTACACGAAACGGAGAGGGGGTTAAAATTTGCATCATACGGGCATAACCATAATTTTTCTTTGCTTTCATAAGTTTAGCTTCAACCACATCCCCGATCATGGAATCTTTGATGAACAGCGTATATCCATCTATCTTCCCGATTCCTTCCCCATTTACTCCAATGTCTTCTATTTCTACTGTAACAATCTCATTTTTCTGCATTCAGATTTCCTCTTTACTAGATTGATGTTCTTCGCATATTGGATTCAAACAGTCGGTTAAATCCAAGCCAGTCAGTTCCTGTTTTATCTTTAAATAATTCCGTAAGTGTCTGCAGTCTTGCATCTGCATTATCTGCAAGATTTAAGGCTACTGCCTCAGCAAGTGCTGGTTTCTTTGGAGAACCATACTCTAATTCCCCATGATGTGCAACGATACAGTGTTTCAATTCGCTTGCCAGCTTCTCTGGATATCCTGGAATAGAGCGCACTGCTTCTGTTATCATTTCCACCCCCATCACAATATGTCCCAAAAGCTGTCCATCATCTGTATAGTCATTGTCTGGAAAACTAGATAATTCCTTTGTTTTTCCAATATCATGACAAATCGCTGCGGTATAAAGTAAATCTTTGTTTAAAATCGAATAATTATCCGCAAAATACTTACACATTCTGACCACACTTAAGGTATGTTCCAAAAGTCCTCCCGAAAAACCATGATGCACAGTTTTTGCTGCAGAATGTTCTTTAAATCTTCGAATGAATTGTTCATCCTTTACAAAATAAAACTCTACGGTCTGTCGAAGATATGGGTTAGAGATATCCTGAATATAAGCGTACAATTCTTGATACATCTTATCCACACTTTTTTCTGTGGTTGGCATATAATCTGCCGGATTATATTCTCCTTCCTCTGCCTTTCTAATCTGTTTGATGTTAATCTGAAGATTATTATTGTAATTAATTACCTCACCATAAACTTCGATAAAATCTTTCTCATCATAATCCGCAATTCCCTGAGAATTTGGATCCCATACCTTTCCATCTAAGGTTCCTGTTTTGTCTTGCAACAAAACATTGTCGTATGGTTTTCCATTTCTAGTCTCTGCAGAACGTTTTCCTTTACAAAGGTAAACTCCACGAATAATATCTCTTTCATGTAAATCTTTTATATACATCATTCTAAAACTCCCTTCTTTTCCTA
This sequence comes from Ruminococcus sp., assembly GCA_020024635.1. Lineage (GTDB taxonomy): Bacteria > Bacillota > Clostridia > Lachnospirales > Lachnospiraceae > JAHHTM01. The sequence goes on along the minus strand of JAHHTL010000002.1, from coordinate 89,488 downwards.
TTGCATAAGTTTAGCTGCCGGTGATCCGACAGCTGTCTTTTCTCTTAACTTTTATTCATTACTGCCAATGGTAATGGTAAAACTAATATTCACATATCCATCGGCTCCTAGCCTTTTTCCTTTTGCTGTAATCACTTGATCTTTTTTGCAACTATAAACAACTCTTTCGTAGGATTGTAATTCTTTAACCGGCACCCCTGCAACCTCATAAATAATATCTCCGCTTTGAATCCCTGCTGACATAGCCGGAGAATCTGGCTGCACCTGTGTCACATAAATACCAGAAGGCATCTCTTCTTGACCCGCCACTTGCTGATCGACTGCAGATCCTGTAATTCCCACGCATGGTACGCTTTCTCCATTTACCAAAAATTCAATGGTGGACTTAATATCAGAAATCGCAATAGCTTTGGCAAACGTGGCGTCTGTATCTTTTACAATCCTCGGATCGATCATACCAATGACATCTCCGCCTAAATTAAAAATCACGCCGGTACCCGATTCCGTTGCCGAGATATCCGTAGCTAGTACATTATATCTTCTATCTGTACGCACCTCATACTGTTCATTTGAACTAATCACTCCGTACCCAACACCTTCCGAATTATCATAAAGATTTCCAAGCGCCATTACAAACTCGCCCTTTGCAACAAAATTAGAATTTCCAAGAGTTGCCACTTCTAGATAATCCCATGTTTCTTTCTGTATATTGTGTCGAGGAATGGAAAATACTGCAAGACCACTTATTTTATCTTGTTTTTTTAAAGATGCGGTATAGGTTCTGTTATCTGAAAATGTAATTTGCCATGAAGTAGCGTCTGGGCACACAAGATTGCCGCATAAAATCAATAGTTCCTGATTATTATCCGCCAAAATTAGTCCTGTCGCTTTGACAGATTGCTTTTCCTCTTTTTCATGAATACTTTCCACGGAAACAATGCTTCTACTGGCTTTTTTTGCAATATTGTAGATACTTTCCATCATTTGATTGAAATTATCCGCATTTAACTCTAAAGGGGCAACAACCTGTAAATCACATGGACTTAACTCCTTCTTTTTAGGCTTTTCATCTTCTGGAATGGAAACCTGCTTAGATTCTTTTTGAAATCGATTGCTAACCCATGGTTTAAAAGCAAAAAAACCAAGACAGAAACAGATTCCGAACAAAAATCCAAACATGCCTATCTTTAAACTTTGCAGAAAAACAGTCTTTTTCTTTGATTCTTTTTTTATGGTTTCCTGAAGGAAAGAAAAGTCCTCTTTTTCTCCTACCTCTAAGGGGATATTTTTCTTATCCTTTTGCTCTTTCTCATATGACATTGGCTGAATCTCCTTTGTCTTATAGTATAACTGATTCCTCTAGATTGTTCAATATTTACCTTTTCAATGGAATCAAAATAAGGTAGAATGTATCTATAAATGAAATAAAAAGGTGAGACTATGAATCAAAAAACATTATATAAATTAGAATTTGACAAAATCGTTGCTCTGCTAGAAGAAAAAGCTTCCTCTATGCGTGGTCGGCAACTTTGCAGACGCATCCATCCTTATACAGATCCCGATCGGATCAACCAACTTCAAGAGCAGACCGAAGCTGCCTTTAGCCGAATTGTAAAAAAAGGGATGCCTTCCTTTGGGGATGCTTTTCCTGTTGGTGAATCTGTAAAACGACTGGAAATTGGTGGCACTATTGGAAGTGGAGAACTTTTACGTATTTGTAAACTTTTGCAAAATGCTGCAAAGATAAAGGCATACGGTCGTCATGAAACAGTAGATGAACTTCCAGATTGCTTGGATACGCTCTTTGATCAGCTTGAGCCGCTTACACCACTGACCACTGAAATTGAACGTTGTATCCCTTACGAAGATGAAATCAGCGATGATGCCAGTAGTACCTTACGCAGCATTCGTAAAAATATCGGACATCTAAACGATAAAGTCCATGAAACCTTATCTACTCTTGTAAATGGTTCCATGCGCTCCTATCTTCAAGATGCCATTATTACCATGCGCGGAGACCGCTACTGTATTCCTGTAAAAGCAGAATACCGAAGCCAGGTAAAAGGAATGATTCACGATCAATCCTCTTCTGGTTCTACATTATTTATCGAACCTATGTCTGTTGTAAAATTAAACAATGATTTAAAGGAACTCTACGCAAAAGAGCAAGAAGAGATTCAGGTGATTTTGGCTAGATTAAGTGAAGAAACTGCCCAGTATGTGGAAGAAATTCACGTAAATTATAAGACATTGACTGAACTGGATTATATCTTTGCCCGTGGTTCTTTAGCGCTCTCTATGAATGCCACCAGACCGATTTTAAATACAGATGGGTATATCCACATACGAGAGGGGCGTCACCCACTTCTTGACTCTAAAAAAGTGGTTCCTATTACCGTATCGTTGGGAAAAGAGTTCACATTACTGATTGTCACCGGTCCAAACACTGGTGGGAAGACCGTTTCTCTAAAAACAGTAGGATTATTCACTCTAATGGGGCAAGCAGGACTTCATATTCCTGCCTCTAGCCGTTCGGAGCTTGCTGTCTTTCAACAAGTTTATGCAGATATCGGGGATGAACAAAGTATTGAGCAAAGTCTTAGCACGTTTTCTTCCCACATGACCAATATTGTATCCTTCTTAAAAGACGTAGATTCAAATTCTCTCGTCTTATTTGACGAACTTGGCGCTGGTACAGATCCTACCGAAGGTGCAGCTCTTGCTACGTCTATTTTGTCCTATCTGCACAGTCGCAATATTCGTACAATGGCTACCACACACTACAGCGAACTAAAAGTCTATGCACTCTCTACACCTGGTGTAGAAAATGCGTGTTGTGAATTTGATGTAGAAAGCCTTCGTCCTACGTATCGACTCTTAATCGGTATTCCCGGAAAGAGTAATGCTTTTGCCATCTCTTTTAAACTAGGGCTTCCTGACTTTATTATTGAGGATGCCAAAAAGCTTCTCTCTGAACAAGACGTTTCTTTTGAGGATCTTTTAAGCGATCTAGAAAATAGCAAACGGACCATTGAAAAAGAGCAGGAAGAAATCAACGCTTATAAGAGAGAAATAGAAGCCTTGCGTTCTGAGGCAAAACGGAAAAACGAAAAATTAGAAGAACAAAAAGAACGAATTTTAAATGAAGCAAAAGAAAAGGCCGGAGTGATACTCCGTGAAGCAAAAGAACTTGCGGATGAAACCATGAAAAATTTTCGCAAGTTTGGGAAAGACAATATTTCTGTTTCTGAAATGGAACGGGAGCGAGAGCGTCTTCGTCAAAAAATGAAAGAGACTTCTACTTCCAACGGGTTAAAAATCCAGAAGCAAAAACGTACCTACAAACCTTCTGATTTTAAATTGGGAGAATCTGTGAAAGTTCTAAGTCTGAATTTAACCGGAACAATCAGTTCCAAACCTGACGCAAAGGGAAATGTCACTGTTCAGATGGGAATTCTTCGTTCCCAGATCAATATCAATGATCTGGAAATTATAGAAGATACTCCTTCTTATGCGCCAAAAAGTAAAACTGGTTCTAGTCGTAGCAAACTTCGGATGAATAAAGCACTTTCTGTCAGTCCAGAAATTAATTTACTTGGAAAGACTGTTGACGAAGCTGTTTCAGAACTCGATAAATATTTGGATGATGCTTTACTTTCCCACCTAAATTCTGTACGTGTAGTACATGGGAAAGGCACCGGTGCCCTCCGAAAGGGAGTGCACCAGTATCTTCGAAAACAAAAACATGTAAAATCCTTCCATCTCGCCGAATTTGGCGAAGGGGATGCCGGCGTTACAATCGTCGAATTTAAATAAGGGGAGAACCATTATGGTAACAAAACAAAAAATATTGATTGTTGATGATGACGAAAATATTGCCGAACTTATTTCTTTGTATCTCACCAAAGAATGCTTTGATACAAAAATAGTGTTTGATGGTGAAAGTGCACTAACCACCTTTGAAACTTATCAGCCAAATCTTGTTCTTCTTGACCTAATGCTTCCAGGAATTGATGGATATCAAGTCTGCAGAGAACTTCGTTCCAATTTTTCAGTTCCGATCATCATGCTTTCTGCAAAAGGAGAGATTTTTGATAAAGTGTTAGGTTTGGAATTGGGTGCAGATGATTATATGATCAAACCTTTCGATCCAAAAGAGCTTGTGGCAAGAGTCCGTGCGGTTCTGCGAAGATATCAGCCAGCCAAGCCACAACCTTCTACCAATACAAAAATCAAGCAAGTGGAATACGACGACTTGACGATTAATTTTACAAATTACTCTGTTACCTGCGACGGAAAAGCCGTTGATATGCCGCCAAAAGAATTGGAATTGCTTTATTTTTTGGCCTCTTCTCCAAATCAGGTATTTACAAGAGAACAACTTCTTGATCAAATTTGGGGTTATGAATACATTGGGGATACTCGTACAGTTGATGTTCATATCAAACGTCTTCGCAGTAAGATCAAAGATCATCCAAGCTGGAAACTAAGTACTGTGTGGGGCATCGGTTACAAGTTTGAAGTTCGATAGTACTTTTATTATCTATTATTATTGGCAAAGGACGTGAATCATGAAAAGTACGTTGTATTTAAAGTTTATACTTGTATATATTATTTTTGGCTTTCTTTCACTGTTCACTGTTGGTATCCTGACTTCTCAACTGTTTCTTGACCAGCTAGAAAAAAACGAATCCAGAAGCCTTTACAAGCATGCAACATTAACTACATCTGAATATTTGCCCAGCTATTTTCAAGAAAATAGTTCCATATTTTCCGTAAGTTCACAGTTAAAGGCCATGAAAACGTATTTAAACGCTTCCCTATGGTTTGTGGAAGCCGACGGAACATTGATTGCTTCTGCCAATTTAGAGCATACAAAAGCTCCAGACAAAATTGCAGACTTTAATCCCGCTGAAATGGGAAACCAAAAATATCTCATTGGTAATTATCACCACTACTTTGACGAAAATGTCATTACTGTAATCGCACCGGTAACCCAAAAATTTGCCACAAAGGGATACCTTTTAATTCATAAACCTGTCTCTTTTCTGATCAGTACAAGAGATCGACTTATGAAGATTGTATATATTACGATTTCCGTCATTTTCTTATTATCTTTTACTTTTTTATTTGCGATACATTTTCTTATTTATCGTCCACTGCGATTGATTACAGAAGCAGCCACACAATATGCTTCAGGGAACCTTACCTATGATATCCCGATACACACACATGATGAGATGGGATATTTGTCTGCTTCATTAAACTATATGTCCTCTCAATTAAAGGATATGGAAGATTATCAGAAAAAAATCGTTGCCAATGTATCCCACGATTTTCGCTCTCCGCTCACGAACATCAAGGGATATGTACAAGCTATGACCGACGGAACCATTCCGCCCGAATTATATGAAAAATACTTAAATATTATCTTATTTGAAACCGATCGATTGGCTGACCTTACAAAAGATCTTCTAACTCTAAATGAATTTGATACAAAAGAATTACTTTTAGACAAAATTTCTTTTGATGTTCAAAATATGATCAAACAAACTGCCGCTACATTTGAAGGTATTTGTACCACTAGACGAATATCCATCGAATTGCTGACTTTACCTGAAACAATATATGTATACGCTGATAAGGGAAAAATTCAGCAAGTATTATACAATCTCCTCGATAATGCTGTGAAGTTCAGTGAAAATGAATCCACGATCACAATAGAAGTGACGCAAAAAAACGAAAAAGTTTTTATTTCTGTGAAAGACTATGGACAAGGAATTCCTAAAAAAGATTTAAATAAAATTTGGGAAAGATTTTATAAATCTGATGCATCCCGTGGAAAAGATAAGAAAGGAACCGGCCTTGGTCTTGCCATTGTCAAAGAAGCGCTGCAGGCACATGGGGAATATATTAATGTCATCAGCACAGAAGGAGTTGGTACAGAATTTGTATTTTCTCTCTCAAAACCAGAATTGAAAAAGCTGTAGAGACCCTCTTATCTCTACAGCTTTTTGTAATTTCCTCTAATAGATCATACTCTGTATAAATTCATCTTTAATATTTTCCGCAGTTACCCATACATATCCGGTGTCTACCTTTGCTTCATTTCCCATATGTAAAACAGTTCTTGCAGCGGCTACAACTGTGGCATATCCGATTCCAAATGGATTCTGTATGATAATCCCTTTGATATCTCCTTTTTTTACTGCCTCTAAAATCTCTTTATCCCCGTCAAATCCTACAACTGCGATCTCTTGAATTTTATCAAGGGCAGACAAATGATCTAGCGCAAATTTGGTTGCCAGTACATTTGTCGTATAACAGGCATTAATCTCAGGATGTTTGTCTAAATAGTACGCAAGTACTTCTTCATCCGAAATACTTTCTATCGTTACTTCCGTTTCTTCTTGTTTTAAATCTTTATTTTTCGCAACTGCGATTTCCTTTTTTATTTCATCCAACTTGTCTAAATATAAGGTATCTGCGATCTTGATCGCTCCGTCCTTTCGCCCGATTTCGTCTTTAAAATTATTTTCTCGAGCAATAGCAGTCCCTGACTCTGAATCGTGTGCAATGATAAGAATGCTCCCTGTTTCTAAAATCTCATCACTAATCTTGTTTGCACAAGTGCGTGCTGCTTTATCGTTATTTGTAGAGACCTCACTTAGAATACTATTGTGAGTATTCGATGAGTCAAAGGAAATAATCGGAATCCCATTTTCCTCTGCTAGATCAAGTTGCACTCTGCATGCATCTAGTCCAATACTTGCAATTGCCAGAGCATCTGGATAACGTGCAAGCTCTTCATCTAGTATATTCACTTGCTGATCAATATCCTCTACCTCACTTGGTGCATTGTAAGACACCTTTATTTTTTTATCCTTTGTATATCCAAGTTCTTTATTTAGGTCTTTCGTTGCCTGCTCAACTCCTTTTTCAACTTCTTTCCAATAAGTTGAGCCTGTGCTCTTCCCTATAATAGAGATATATGTTCCTGGTTGGAGAGGGATTCCTTTTACATTACTATATGCAGAAGGGGAAATGGTTTTTAAATTATTTTGATATGCTGGGGCCTCTGTAACTTTACCAGTTATCTGTGGTTCTTCTTTTTTCTTTTCTGCACACGCGCTAATACCAAGTGCCGCAAACAGAACCACTGCTACTGTGATTGCCTTTCTTTTCATATTCTTTTCCTCCATGGCCATTTTACCATATGATTACTTTTTATACTATACACTATTCTTGTGAAAAATAAAGCAATATTTTATTAATTTTCTATGATATTTTTTTCCAATTAATTTTCACAACAAAATATCTTGTATATTTTATTTATTTATATTACAATAGGCTTAATGACAGCATTGAAATTCTGTTAGATTTTTAAAAAGGAGGGAATTATCCATGGCACATATTATTAATGACGATTGTGTAAGTTGTGGTTCTTGCGAAGCTGAATGTCCAGTAGGAGCTATCTCTCAAGGAGAAGATAAATACGTAGTGGACGCTGATGCTTGTGTAGATTGTGGAGCTTGTGAAGCTGCATGTCCAACAGGCGCTGTTCAGCCAGAATAATCTTTCATGATCACAAATGAAACATGAACATAAAATACCGTCTTTTAGGCGGTATTTTTTTGTTTTTATGGCACAATTTGACGAACGATTTTAGGCGGATTTTCCAATTGAATATGCTATAATCATCTTAGACAGGCTATTACATCCTTGTCTTAAGGAGGGATCAGTATAATATGGGTGAAGTCAAATTTATGATTTCCGAAGCTGCAAAGCAAGTTCATGTAGAATCCCACGTTTTACGTTACTGGGAAGAAGAACTTGATCTTTCAATCGGAAGAACAGAAAATGGACACCGTTATTATACAAATGATGATATACAACTTTTCAAATGTATCAAAAAACTGAAAGATGAAGGTATGCTTTTGAAAGATCTAAAACCTTTAATTCCACAATTAAAGTCAACCAAAGAAAAGATCCACAAGCCACCATCTCAAACAATGCCTGCAATCATTAAAACAGAAGTTACCCCAAAAGTATCTTCTGAAATTTTACCAGACAAACTAGAACAAACACGCGCACTAATTGGTGGAGTTTTTTCAGAAATCCTATCCACTAATAATGAAACATTAAAACAAGAAATTAGTCAGTCTGTAACAAGGAACGTGATAAGAGAAGTTGACTTTTTATTTCAAGCAAAAGAGCGTCAAGAAGAAGAACACTTTCGAAAGCTTGACTGTCTGATACGTCAACAACAGGCTAATCGAAAAGAATCGGTTAAAGAAACTCCTTTGGTTAAGCTGAAAAAAATTCTTACTTAACATAAAAACAGATGATTTTGTAACATAACTTACAAAATCATCTGTTTTTTATTCATCCTGTTGACGAAGTTCGTTTCCAAACCTTGTATATTGCGGTAGCCATGCAAGACGTACCGTACCAATCGGACCGTTTCTTTGCTTTGCAATAATAATTTCCGCAATCCCTTTATCTTTGGTATCTTTAATATAATAATCTTCCCGATAGATAAACATACATACATCGGCATCCTGCTCAATCGCCCCAGATTCACGAAGATCGGAAAGCATTGGCCGCTTATCCGTTCTTTGCTCAACCGCACGGCTAAGCTGTGACAACGCAATGACTGGAACGTTCAATTCTCTTGCCAAGCCTTTTAGCGAACGTGAAATTTCTGAAATTTCTTGCTGCCGACTTTCATTTCGTCTCCCTGCCGATCCACTCATTAACTGTAGGTAGTCAATGATAATAAGATCCAGTCCCATCTCACTTTTAAATTTTCTACATTTAGAACGCATCTCACCGACTGTGATTCCTGATGTATCATCAATGATCAGACGCGACTCTCCGATCCTGCCTGCACCTTCTATGAGTTTTTCCCATTCAGTATCTTTTAAATTACCTGTACGAAGACTTTGTGCATCCACAAGCGATTCTAGAGAAAACAAACGATTTACAAGCTGCTCTTTTGACATCTCCAAACTAAAGATTGCAACGCTTAAATTCTTACGAAAGGCCGCATATTGTGCGATATTCAACACAAATGCTGTCTTACCCATAGACGGTCTTGCCGCAATCAAAATTAAATCTGAACGCTGAAGTCCTGATAACTTATAATCCAAATCAATAAAGCCTGTTGGGATTCCGGTTACATTTCCAGAGGTCTTTGATGCTTTTTCAATCACATTCAAAGCATTCATGACAACTTCTCTAATTGGCGTGAATTCTCTTGTATTCCCACATTCTGTAATCTCAAAAATCTCTTTTTCTGCATCATTTAAGATATCTTCTAACGGCTGATTTTCCTGATAACAGGCACTCATGATTTTTTCGTTTGTTTTGATCATTCGACGCAAAACTGCTTTATCATGCACAATTTGAGCATAATCTTTTACTTCTACTGATAAAACATCAAGATTTTCCACTAATTCCCTTGCAAATTCCATATTGCTTATTTCAGGTGGAAAATCTTTCTCTTTTAAGTACTCTTGTAAAATAATTAAATCTACAGACTTTCCCTGCTGAAACAAGTCTACCATTGCATCAAACAAAATGCCATAAACATTTTGATAAAAATCACTTCCTGTAAGGATTTCCGATGCAACCTGAATAGAATTTTTGTTCATCAGCATTGCTCCTACTACTGATTTTTCTGCCTCTATACTATGTGGAAGTATTCGTTTAATGGCTGCTTCTGTTTCCATAAAGTATATCCCCTTATACTTCTTCTGCTACAATTACTTTTAACTGGGCAGTTACTTTTTGGTGAAGTTTAATTGAAATGTGCTGTATTCCAGGCATCTTGATCGGATCTTTCATTTGAATTTTCTTTTTATCGATTTCCAGTCCCATCTGTTCTTTTACGGCCTGTGCAATTTCCTTACTTGATATAGATCCAAATACTCTTCCGCCATTTCCGACTTTTATGGACAACTCTATTTTTCCTGCTTCCAGTTTTCCTGCAAGTTCTTTGGCCGCATCAAAATGATCTTGTGCAATTTTTTCTTCTTTTCTCTTCTGTAATTTTAATTCATTTAAATTTTTATTATTTGCTTCTACCCCAAGATTCTTTGGCAAAATAAAATTTCTTGCATACCCGTCATTTATATTTACAATTTCTCCTTTTTTTCCAAGTGCTTTCACATCTTGTAATAAAATAACTTTCATAACTATATATCTCCTTCTTCTATCATAAGATCAATGGTTGCTTTTAATAGTCCCATGGCCGATTCTACATCTGTCCCTTCGAATTGGGCTCCTGCTGCATTAATATGTCCACCGCCGCCTAACTTTTCTGCAATAATCTGAACATTGACTTCATCAATGGATCGACAACTTAAAAACGTCCTTCCTTCGTATACGGTAAACACAAAAGATGCCTTAATTCCTCCAATATCCAAAAGTTCATTGGCCGCTTGTGCCGCAAGCACAGTTGGACTATCTATATTATTGGGGCACTGTGCAATCGCATATTCTTCCCGATATACTTGTGCACGGCGAACCGCTTCTGCCTTTGCGCGATAGGAATCCATATCATCTCGGAACATTTTACGCACTCGCGTAATATCTGCCCCACATCTTCTAAGATAAGCCGCCGCCTCAAAGGTTCGCACCCCTGTACGGTTCATAAAATTACGCGTATCGATCATAATCCCTGCGTATAGACAATCCGCCTCCACGGAAGGACATTTAATATCATCTACAATATACTGCAATACTTCTGCAATCATTTCACTTGCAGAGGATGAATATGGCTCTACATAAGAAAGAACTGCATTTTCAATTACATTACTTCCCTGTCTGTGATGATCCAAAACCGCAATGGTTTTTGATTTCTTCAGCAACTCTGGGCACTCTGTAAGCTGTGGCTTATTGGTATCTACTACAATGACCATGGTATTGTCTGATACATAAGACAATGCTTCTTCTGGTGTAAGAAATAAATCTTTTTCATAGGAACTGCTGTGCGCAATTTCATCGTACAAAGGACGAATGGAACTGGTAACTTCATTGATTACAATGTGTGCTTTTTTTCCAAGGGAAACCGTAGCACGATAAATCCCCATACATGCTCCAAAACAGTCGGCATCTGCAATCTTATGTCCCATAACGATCACTTGATCTTTTCCCATGATAAACTCCCGCAATGCCTCTGCTTTGACACGCGCTTTTACACGGGTATTCTTTGCTGTCTGCTCTTTCTTCCCACCAAAATACGTAATTCCTGTTAAGTTTTTTACAACCGCCTGATCTCCCCCTCTTGCAAGAGCCAAATCGATGGCAACACGTGCATTATTATAACTCTGTGCATAGGTAGGCGCATTTAATCCAACTCCAATACTTAATGTAGCTGAACGTGCATTTCCAATGTTTACATGCTTTACTTCTTCAAGAATCGTAAACTTGTCTTGTTCCAGTTTGCGGTACCCTTCTACTTTCATCACAAAGAAATATTTATCTTTTTCCAACTTTTTTACAAGTCCGTCTACATCTCCAATATACTTGTTTATCTTCCGATCAATCAAAGCTACAAGAAGAGACTGTCGAACTTCTTCCACACTCTCCATAACTTCTTCATAATTGTCAATGTAAATAAGACCGGCAAGCATCCTTTGTGCTTCATTTTTCTTGATATAAGATTTTAATTCTGTTATGTCACGCATGTAAAGAGCAATAAAATATTCTGCTTCTGGTGGAATTTGAAGAATCCGTTCCTCTTCACTAAATCCTTCTACAGATATTTTTTGAAGCTCCACCTGATATTCTCTGTCTTTAAAGGTAACCTCTACTTCCAAGCGATCTGTATTCTTGCTTGAAAACGCTCTCACATCTAGATCCGGAATAATCTTATTGATATCCTTCTCCCTTTTGGAATTAAAAATAATCGATTTAAAACTGTCATTTCCCCACAAAATATGTCCGTTCTCTTGGAGAATTGCATACGGAAGGGACAGTTCTTTCAGTAGGGTATTTTGAATGCCCTGATATTGCGTGGAAAATTGAATAAGATCCGCAAGAATCAAAGAACGATTGTAAAAATACAATGTTCCTGCAACGATCATATATATCACAATGAATACGGACATTATTACTCCAGCCTTTCTATCTAGCTGATACATCCATATATCCATTGCCCACAGAAAAACCATCATTATGAGCGGCCACTGCATATAGAGGCGCAGCTGACCCTTTAAACGCATATTTTTCTTTTTCATGAACTTATTTCCTCATATACTCACTTTCATTCGTTAACGCATCTAGTATATCACTTTTTCCATAATTATTCCACTTTTACTTTTCCGAAGCATTTTCCTTTTCCTCTGAAATTGGAAGGAGTTTTCCAGAAGAAGTATCTACATAAACTCCTTTTTCCTCCAATCTTTGATACACATTTCCTCGTAAAAGTGTGTAGAGTACCGAAATCATCGGAATAAAAATAAGCATTCCAACAACTCCCATTAAGCTTCCACCAATACTCACTGCCGCAAGAACCCATATAGATGGAAGTCCCACTGAATTTCCAACAACTTTTGGATAAATAAAATTTCCTTCAACCTGTTGCAGAACAAGGAATAAAATAAGAAAAATCAAGGCTTTTATCGGAGATTCCACAAGAATCAAAAATGTACCAATTACGCAGCCAATAAATGCCCCAAAAATCGGAATCAAAGCCGTAAATGCAATCAATACACCAACTAACAATGCGTATGGCATCCGTAAAACACTCATCGCAACTACAAACATCGTCCCCAGTATAACTGCCTCTACACATTGTCCTGTCAAAAAATTAGAAAATGTTCGATAAGTGAGTTTGCAGATTGATAAAATCTTTTCTACTCGATTTTCCTTGAGATAAGCGTACAATATTTTTTTGCTCTGAATACTTAACCGTTCTTTCTGCAATAAAATATAGCACGAAAAAACAAATGAAATCACAAATGTAGTAACTGCACTCACAATACTTTTGGCAACTGTCACTGTAGAACCAAGTACACTTCCTGCTCCACTTTTGAAAAACGTAATCATACTGTTTATTAATTTATCCCAGTTGATTTCTATATCTTCTATCACACGGATAATTTCAGGATTATCCGTAAAAAGTGACTCCAACCATCTTTGTACATCCACGATAAACACCTGAATATTTTTTCCCAGTGAAATCAGCGTGGTTCCCAGTTTTGGAACTACAACAAAAATAACAATTGCTATGATACTACATACAAATACGATCGTTAGAAGAAGACTAATTCCTCTTGCATACGTTCCCTCCGCTTTCTCTTTGTTTTTAAACAGCTTTTTTTCTATAAAATTCATAGGAACGTTTAAAATAAAAGCAATTGCCCCACCCACTATGAATGGGAATAAAATGTGCATACACATAACAGCCAGATGTAGTACTGTATTGTACTGCCATAACGTGATAAGAACAATAATTGTAAATAGGATCAATCCTCTGATTTTTCTTAAATTTTCTTTCTCTAAATTCATGTAATCTCCACCTTCTAATCTGTTATCACTGTACAGCTATTATAGGGATAATTCCTTTTTCCGTCAAGTAGCATAAAGCACAAAAAAAGATGCCATTGTATTTACTACAACAGCATCCTATCTCTACTGATTAATCCTGAACGTATGGCATTAAAGCAATATGTCTTGCTCTCTTGATTGCTACAGTGATCGCTCTCTGATGTTTTGCACAGTTTCCTGTGATTCTTCTAGGAAGAATTTTACCTCTTTCAGAGATATATTTCTTTAATTTTGCTACGTCTTTATAATCGATTTCGTTATTCTCTTTACCACAGAATACACAAACTTTTTTTCTTCTACGGGCTGGACCTCTTCTCTTGAAGCCGCCTTCTGGTCTGCTACCTTTTTCGAAAGCCATTTCGCTTTACCTCCTATATTAATCATCGCGAGATTCACAACGATATCCTATGTGAATGGTAACTCCTCATCGATTCCATCTGGAATATTCATGAATCCGTCACCTGCATCAACACTTGGAGATGAGTTTCTTGCCGGCTGACTAAAGGAATTTCTATTCGCTTCGCTTTCAGCTCTGCTTTCTGCAAATTCTTGTTCTTCAACAACTACTTCCGTTGTATAAACTTTCATTCCATCTTTGTTTGTATAGCTTCCTGTCTGGATACGTCCTGAGACAGATACACGCATTCCCTGACGAAAATACTTCTCAGCAAATTCACCGGAACGGCCAAAAACTACACACGGAATAAAGTCTGCTGTGGGTTCATTGTCTCTTCTGAATCTACGATCAACTGCTAATGTATATCTGGCAACAGCAGTTGCATGCTCACCTTGTGAATATCTCACTTCAGGGTCTCTTGTAAGACGCCCTACTAAAACAACTTTATTCATATTTACCTCTTTCTCTATGCTTCCTGTTTAACGCATAAATATCTGAGTACATTGTCCATGATGCGGATACGGTTTTCCACTTCTCCTGGAACAGTACTATCAGATTCGAAGTGGATGAAATAGTAAAATCCTTCTTTCATTTTCTGAATTTCGTAAGCAAATCTTCTCTTACCCCATTCATCAACGTCAGTAACATTGCCGCCAAAACGTGTGATTAATTCTTTCACTTTTTCAACAACTTCTGCTCTAGCGTCGTCTTCGATTTTTGCACTGACTACAACAGCTAATTCGTACTTGTTCATGTCTTTTGCACCTCCTTATGGTCTCTGGCTCCCAATTTCCACGGGAACAAGGAATTTTGATTTACGTGAAATCATCAAATTTCACAGTACGTCACGAATACATATGATAGCATAGATTTTCTTTTATATCAAGCCTTTTTACGAATTTCTTTTGTATTCTTCTCCACCAATTTCCTTGCAATCATAATTTGATGTCCACACCCTGTACATTTTAATCGAAAATCTGCTCCTACGCGCAAAATCTGCCATTCATAACTTCCACATGGATGTGCTTTTTTCATTTTAATCACATCGCCAACTTCAAACTTATTCTCCATACCTATTCCTCCAGCACCCCTTGTATTACAAAACGACTCTCCTCACTATTGGAATCTGTGCATGTAGACAGCGTGACAATTTTCGACTCTGCATCTAGCTTTACATCCACATCATAGTAAGACGAATATTTACATGTTTCTAAAAATTCATTTACCGACTCTTCTGTTGGAAAATCAATCCTATAATTGTCTTCTTCACTCTTTATTTCGCCGACAGAAAAAATACGAAACTTCATTTCTTTATTCTCTAAATCGTAAATATAGAAGTATGGATGTTTGCGTAAAAATTCTTCTTCGTTATAGTTATGAAGACTGGTAAACATTTGCTCCCCTACCATCATATTATGACCATATATAATGGTATTCCGATCAGAAAAATCAGAAGAATTATCTTTATCCATAAATATGGCTCCTAATTTGTTTGGTGTTCTGGAAAATGTTAAAGTCAAATATTCCTGATTATCCAAACTCTTCACAATCGGATAACTAATGACCGATGGTTCTTCAAAACGGATCCAACCGACGGTATCTGGATTTTCCGCTTTTAACATTTTAAAATCCACCTGAAATGCAGGCTTCTCTTCTTTGTCCTTATCTTCCACAATAATTGCATCCGCTTTTACTTGGTCATACGTTTTTTCTCCACTGTAATAGGGAGCCAACATAACCACAACTTTTATCAGCGAAAAAACAAAAACTGCAATTGCGGTATACAATAAGACGTTTAGGATCTTTTCTCCCACAGTCTTTTTTCTCTTTTTTTTTCGATTCTGTTTTTTGCTCATGTTCTATCCTTCTTCTATAATCCACCTGTTATTTTAACGTAAAATTCAACATTTCTTCAATATCTTCCATTTGATGTACGAGTTTCTTTTGACGCGCATCAAATAAAAGTCCTTTATTATATTTAAAATATAAATCGCTGCCATTTTCTTTAATGAACCACATACTATAATAATTTGCATTTAATTCTGTAATAAAGGCAACCATTTCTTGGCTTTCTCCAAAAGCTTCTTCCAGAAAACGGAATACATTTTCCAATTGTTCTGCTGTTTTTTGCGTTTCTTTTTCTTCTTCTGCTACCAACTCATCAAACAGCGTTTTAACCCGATCAAACGCTTGTTGGTTCGTATAGGACTTCCCTTTCATATTCATGGAAAAGGTTTCCAACGTATCCACAGTCCGTCGGAACATCTTATCTTCCTGACGGGTAAGAAGTTCTGATTTCTTTTTTTCCTTCCAATCAGAATCCGCTTTCTTTACGATATCTTCCATATGCAGTGTATCGTGATTTTGCTTATAAATCAACAAATAATCATAAAGTTTTTCAATAGAATTACTATTTTCATAACAAATTTTAAAGTGTTCCCCTAATTTTCCATTTAAAAGACTGATGATACTTAAATGTTCATCAAACTGCGCTGTTCTTATTTTCTTTAACGTTCCCACATCCCAGTGACCGTCTAAAAGCTGTTCGATTGCATAGTCTTTTTTATATTTGTAATATAATTCCAAATAATTCGCAAAATCCTTTGCAATTTTCGTGTGCTGAATATACTGAAGTATTACTTCTCGATCTACTGTTTTTCCTAAATATTCATATGTTTTTATGAACTGCGAAAGATCTTCCCATCCTCTTGCAGTGGCAAAATATTTTCCATCCACCGTTGTCTCTATTCGATAAAAATTCTCTTTTCTTAATTCCAAATAGGAAATCACAGCTGCATGTATTTCGTGTTTATATGCATATTCCTTCCAAACTTCAAAATTGCTTTCTACATCAATCTTTTTAATTCGATCCAAAGTCACTACGTCAAATTCTCTTACAGATTTATTGTATTCTGGTGGATTTCCTGCGGCTACAATTACCCATCCTTCTGGCACTTTCTGATTTCCAAATGTTTTTCCTTGCAAAAACTGCAACATCGTAGGCGCAAGTGTCTCTGATACACAATTAATTTCATCGATAAACAAAATCCCTTCTTTTAAGCCTGTCTGCTCCATCTTTTCGTACACCGATGCAATAATTTCACTCATTGTATATTCGGTCACCGAATAAGTTTTACCCTCATACGTTTTCTCTTTTATAAAAGGAAGTCCCACTGCACTTTGTCTGGTATGATGTGTAATGGTATAAGAAACCAATGCAATTTTACATTCTTTTGCAATCTGTTCCATAATCTGTGTCTTTCCTATTCCCGGTGGTCCAATCAAAAACACAGGTCTTTGTCGGATGACTGGAATTCTATAGTTCCCATACTCATCTTTTAAAAGATAAGCTTCAATCGAATTCTTCACCTCTTGTTTCGCTCTTTTTATATCCATAATTTCTATCCTTTCCATTTTCTATGTTCCATTCATCTTCCCGCAGTATCAACTTAACAGCCCATGGCGGAACGTCTCTGTCTTGATAATCCTCTTGCATAAACACAAATGCAGTCTTATAGCGAGGCATTTTCTTTGGATAGGTCCCATAACCGTCCGTAAAATAAATCAGTCCCTTTAACTGCTGAAATTCTCCCCGTTCTAAAAGCTCCTCCACATATGCAAATGCAGGGCGAAAATCGGTCCCTCCCTGTCCATACAATTCTAGATGATCCATGTAGGATTTCAATTCCTCTTTTGAAGTAATTTTCACATCCGAATGCACCTTCTCATCGCATTGCAATATGTGAACATTCACTTTTTTCATAAAACTATTCTCTTCGCTGAGTACACAATACGTTTCTTCCAAAAACTTCTTTGTAAGTTCCTTAGAACAGGACATAGACGTATCAATTACCACAACAAAGTCATCGATTTTTTTAACTTCTTTTGTTTCTTGCGGCTCAATCAAAGGCATATTTCCATATAACCGAAGTCCGTAACTATAAAAAGAATAATCAAATGAATCTGGATCTACTCCGATTTCTTCTCGCATAACTGCAAATTTTCTAAGAAATTTTTTATAATCGTACTTTTCTCGATTTTCTATTTTGATCTGTCCAAGTAACTCTCCGGTTTGTTCCACAGCCTCTTTTGAAAACGTCTCCAAATCCGTTTCCATTTTTTCCTCCAGATCTTTCCATTTTTGTTGCAAATTTGGATCTGGCTTTTTTTGTGGATCATCCGAAATCCAATATTTATGATCATCTACATAAAATTCTTGGGCTATCTTATGAAATTCTTTTTCCGTTAAGTTCCATTGCTTTAACAGTACATAGATTCTTTCTGCATTTAGTACTTTTTTTGCACGTTCTAATTTTCTATAGGTTTCCCTTCTCAACAGACTTTTAGGGTGTCGAACAGAACGGTGAAAAAATCCATCCATGATTCTCTCTACTGCAATATCGCAACTCAAATTCCAATATAAATCCGTTTGATCTCCTTTTAGAAAATGTCGGAAAATGCAGTGCATTACCATGTGAAGATACCCTCTATTCACTTCCACTCTATTTGTTCGATACATTCCCCCTAGTTGCTGTGGGTGGAAATAGATGATTCTCCCATCTGTTCCAAATGGAGAAATAGTCGTATCCATTGCATAATCAAAACTACATAATGCAACATCCAGAAAACGCATGCCCATATATAATTCATCTCTCGCCGCAAAAAGAATCTGTTTTCCCAGCTCATCTAAGCGAATGATTGCTTCCTTTTCGTCAAACTCCTCCCATTTTTTCACCTTTCTCTCCCCTCCTTCCGATTTTTACAACAAATATTTTTTCTTTTTCGCCTTAAACTCTCTCTGCTTTTGATTCATGAGGTACCCGGTGATCTCTGCTTTTTGAGATGTCGAAGCCATTTCTATGGCAGCGTCAATTCCCTCTTCTGTCCAGGCATGATAGCGCGTGATACACTGAATCTCCTCCATTGCATTTCCTTTTAAAAGGACAGGTAGAATCCGTGTAATATTCTCTTTCACGAAAGCAACATATTTTTCTTTTGCTTTTTCAGAGAGTTGTTGCGGATACAGCAATCTAGAAAAGATAATAGCAATTAACACCTCTATCTTCTCTCTCGCTGCTGCAAGCGGAAAGATGCGATCATATTTTTCATAATCCAACGTTCTTTCATAAAAGCACTGCCGATAATCATTCCCAGAACCATGATGCTTTGTAAACAAAATTCTGGCCGGCGTGTTTTCCACTGCTTCTTCATAATGCTCTGGAAAAACCACTTTCACCACAGTTTGCCCCTTGGAATATGTAAAAATCACATCCATTCTCTGCCAAAGATCTTCTAATATTTCTTTTACACAAGATTGTTTTCCTATAATCATATTCACAGATAATTGACCTAGCCTTCCACATCCTGTAAAGGCCCCACTTCCAATCTGCGTAAGCAAATTGGAAAATGAAAGCGCTTTTAAATTTTTGCATCCATAAAAGATATAATTACCAATTCTTTTCACGCTATCCGGAAATACAATTTCTTTCACATATGCCCCCGCCAACAAACGAAATTGATCTCGAAACAAACGATCTGATTCTTCTTCCTGTACAAGAACCTCGTTTTCTTCCTGTCTTTTTCGGTCTGAAAACGCATAGGGCGCAATCATGGTAACCGGAAAACCATTTATTTTCTCTGGAATCACTATCTTTTCGTCGACTCCGTAACACCGAATAATCTCAATTTCATTTTCTATGATCCTATATTCTATCGTCATGTGACAACTGACCTCTATTTTTCTTAAATTTCTTTTTCATTATAAGAGTTCATTGTTTGTTTTTCAAGTTGACGCTTTTACATTTTATTGGTATAATAAAGAAGTTATATGGATAGAATGTAATCAATGGCGCAGTAGCCAAGTGGTAAGGCGTGGGTCTGCAACACCCTGATCATCGGTTCAAATCCGATCTGTGCCTCTTCTTTATGGGACTTTAAGGTAGTTTACTTTGAAGTCCTTTTTTTAATTTTGAGGGTATTTTTTTTGAATAAATTAGACTATTTTAGATAAAATAGATAGAATTTCTCTTGATCTTCCACAAATCGCTTTAAATCTTGCGAAAAAGTGTAAACAAAAAAGCCTTAAGCGTATGATAAATCATCACTTAAGACTTTTAGAGGCACAGATCGGATTTGAACCGATGATCAGGGTGTTGCAGACCCACGCCTTACCACTTGGCTACTGCGCCGCAAATGACTCCTACGGGAATCGAACCCGTGTTACCGCCGTGAAAGGGCGATGTCTTAACCGCTTGACCAAGGAGCCATATCTCTTACAGTCACTTTTTCCGTGACCGTTTTTTATATTATCATATGGCCCCCAAAAAATCAAGCACTTTTTTTATTTTTTTATCCAATTCCTCCGAAGAAAATTCCAAGTACATATACAATCAATGTAATCCCGACAAATACATACTTTGTAAGAGGTTCGAACCAACGTCCCAAAGATTTGTTACTTCCAATCTCTACTTGCTCCCTGGCATACCCTTTTGGGCAGATCCAGTAAAACATAATTCCTGCAAGCAATGCTCCCAGTGGTATAATATAAATGGATACCGCATCCATCCACATTCCCACCGCATTTCCACTTTCTATGAAAATCCCGATTATTGCTGATATAACGGCTACCACACTTACCGCCTTTCCTCTAGAAAGTTTTAACTGCTCCTGAATCGCTTCTATTGGTGTTTCAAACAAATTTACAAGCGAAGTTAATGCTGCAAATAAAACTGCCACAAAAAAGATCACCGCAAAAACTTCTCCAAAAGGCATTTTCTGAAATACCGCCGGAAGGGTAATAAACATAAGCGGCGGACCACTCGATACATCTAATCCGAATGCAAACACCGCCGGAATCACAACCACACCGGCAAGAAGTGCCGCACATGTATCAAAAAACGCTACATTTTTTGCACACTCTACGATATTTACATCTTTTCTAAGATAACTTCCATAGACAATTGTTCCTGACCCTGCTAAGGATAAAGAGAAAAATGCTTGCCCTAGTGCATACACCCATGTCTTTACATTCCCAAGTTGTTTCCAATCTGGCACAAATAAATATCGGTATCCTTCTATCGCCCCCGGAAGAGTCGCCACCCGAACAAACAACGCTATAAAAAATAGGAAAAATATAGGCATCATAAATTTATTCATTTTTTCAATTCCTTTGTTGATCCCAAACACCATAATCACAAAGGTAATGGCAAGCCCAAGTAGTTGCCAACCCACACTTCCAAACTCCACTGCAAGATTTCCAAAATAGCTTCCCATATTGTCTATTTGGGCTAACTCTCCAGTCAATGCACTAAAAAGGTATTTGATAAACCACCCAACAACAACAGAATATCCAATCGCAATTCCAAGGGATCCTATGACCGGAATCATCCCAATTAGCTTTCCGGCTCCTTTTCCCTTCTTTCCGAAGCGCATCTCCATTGCTTTTGAAAAAGCGCCTAGCGGTCCTGTCTGACAACTCCGACCAAACGCCATTTCTCCAATAACTCCAGAGAACCCTAGCAGAATTACAAAAATGAAGTACGGAATGAGAAACGCAGCACCTCCAAAGGCTCCTGTTCTATACGGAAACATCCAAATATTTCCCATCCCTACTGCTGAACCAACACACGCAACAATAAAACCAAATTTTGTACCAAATGATTCTCTTTCTTTTTTTGTCTGCATTCCATCACTCCATTCCACAGAAAAGTCTTTAAATTTACTTATAGCAAAAGTCCTATAAACGTTTTGTTTATAGGACTTTGAAGCTCCCCGAGTTGGGTTCGAACCAACGACCCTTCGGTTAACAGCCGAATGCTCTGCCGCTGAGCTATCGAGGATTATATGCACTTTATGTTTGATCAAAAACCAAACAAATGGAGAATACGAGATTCGAACTCGTGACCTCCTGCTTGCAAGGCAGGCGCTCTCCCAACTGAGCTAATCCCCCAAAAAGTTGTTATCTGTAACAACTTTTGTAGTATAGCACACTATTTATATATCGTCAATAGTATTTTTAAAACATTTTATTTTTCTTATCTTTCCAGATTAAAATTTCAAAATACCACGAAGTAATAAATTATGCTCATAAAGAAAAGATAACCATTCGTTATCATTGATCATCTGTATCCCGGCTCGTCCGAATTCTGTCGAATTCATTACCGTCAAGGCCAGAAACAACACCCATACAATCAGTACCGCAATCACAAAACCAGCCGCCATGCCGATCAGTCGGTTGATTCCTCCTATCACAGGTATCATTTCTATAATCCCTGCCGTTGCAAGTAAAATCCTTATCACAATCAGCGCCACAAGAAATGTAACCAAAAATGAAATAATTCTTAAAATCATTCTTGCCACATATGCCGCTGCAAAATCCGTAAATACTTCCACTCCAAGTTCTTTATAAATCTGCGTGTTATTATTTTCAATCAGCCTTTCCTTAATAAAAGCTGGAAGATACGTCTCCTCTATATATTGAATCTGCTCTTCCAAAGACAACATATCTGGATTTTGAGGTTCTTTTATTTCATCGGAAAATTTATCAAACAGGACAACTTTACATTTTTTTTCTAATGTTTTTTGTACAGGCGTATGCTTAGATAGCACATTGGATACATATGGATTTAGAAAACTAATCAACGCCACTAACAAAATTGTTGAAAACAGGGACAAACTCATTTTCAAAAATCCTCGCGTCGCCCCCATGATTATGCACACTGCAAATATCATTATTACTACAATTAATAACCAATTTTTCATATCAACTCCTACTTTATAAGATAAACAACACTTAATTCTTCTGCACTTACCATTAAATATCTGTGAAAGCCAAACGTAGGAATGATTTCCAAAACCTCGGTAGTAAACTCACCTTGAAATTTTATCGTTCCGTTTTTTGTAATAATGCAGGCATTTTTTCCTGAATTCATGATGATATCACCTTGTACCATTTTTACATCCGTATATTCACCTGAAAACTCTTTGCTCATAAGTTGTTTTCCATCTTTACGATACACTCTCGCTTCATAGCCCGATTTGTCTTGATTGAGCAGAATAAAACCAATGTATTTTTCTGTATGAAAACTACTTCTTATCTCTTGTTTAAGTTGCACTTCTCTCTTCTTTTTGGGCACCTCATCCCCCTCATAAACGAGAAAGGAATCATCGCTAACTGCCACAAAAGAATTTTGATCAAGGGCATAGATTTCTGGAATAATTTTATCTTTATATGTATCTTGTGTCACTTGATAATCTGTATTTTCATTTCCTTTTTCTCCAAAATTATAAAATACCACTTTGGACTCTAAAACTCCGCCTTTCGTAAACAGATAGGAAACCCCCAGAATCTTCCCATCTTGAGATAACTCAAGAGCAATCGGATAACCAAGCGTACCTACTGGAACCGTATATTCAACCAATATATTCCCCATTGCATCATAAAGTGTAATAATTGGAGCATCTTCACTATTTAGAATTACTCCTACGATTCCTTGCGACGAAATCGTGAACTTTTCAATTGGTCTGGTAGTTTTCATCTCCCCTTTTATTCCTTGCTCATTAAATACCATAATGGAATTCCCACCAATATCTGAAACTGCAAATGTTTGTCCCACAACTTTTATGTCTGGATTTTTCATCTGACAGGGTTGAATCCAACGTTCTTTATTTTTTCGATCCAAATAAACAATCCCATCTCGACTATAACGCACCAAACCATTTTCAAATGTCGCATACTGATTGGCATCCGAAGTATTCGCCTCATATGTGGCAACTTTCAACAACTTTGTATAGGTTTGATTTTCAAGAAGCAAAAGCGTACCACACACTATCATTATAATTAGTAACATATAAATCATCCAACGATGCGACCGTTTCAACTTTTTTCTTCGAATATTTCCCTGCTGCTTGTCCGAATCCCAATCACTCACAAGATGCAGATCTACATTTTTCTTTCGTATCATATGTCTCCCCTTATACTTTTTTATGATTGAAGTATAGCACAAACTTTATGGCAGCACCAGTTTTTGTCCCACGTAAATAAGATTACCATCTTCCAATCCATTCATTTTACAGATTACATCTACATGGTCCATATCGCCGTATATCTTTTTACTTATAATAACCAACGTATCTCCTTGCTCCACAATGTATACTCCATTGTCTCCGTTTGTCACGTTGTTTTCCATCGTTCTTCCTTGCACAGTGTCACTAGAAACACGTTCCTCGTCTTTTTGTTCTATCCCTTCACTGTCTTGTCCTTTTTGCTCTTGTGTCATGTTATCCTGTGTCACATCATCTTTTGTCGTATCATTCTCATAATCTGCCTGATTTGGCTTCGTTTTTGATTCTTCTTGTTTGTCTTTTGCTTCCTCTGTTGTATCCTCTTGCGATTGATCTGTTTCCTCATCCGCTAAAGAATCCTGATTCGATAAATTTTCTGCAGTGATTTTATTCAACGCTGTCTGTACTGATTTCATTTTATCTAGATTATTCATTGTGGCAGCAAACATGGCAAGAACCACTACCACCAAGCATGCACTGGCCACATGGAGCATGTGATTTGATTTTTTTCTCTGCCTTTCTTCCCTGCTTTTTATAACGCTGCGAAAATCCTTTGTCGCTCGATCTTCCACAGTTTCCGAGGGACTCACCCCATTTTTCTTTCTCGCTGCAATCATATAGTTTTGCATAGAAGGATTTTTCTCATAATATGTATAATGTCCTCCCATTTCTATTAGATCATTAAATTTTTGTATATAAAATACCTCTTCTTTCTCTACCGAATCTTTCATGATAAACAAGGTATTTTGCTTTGGAAATGATTTTTTATGAAGTTTTACAATATTTCCTTCCAATTGTAATGGTGTTCCAGAATGTGTCACAAACCACCCAATCATTTCCCCCTCTTCAAAATACATTTTGCAATCCTCATAGGCATCCTTCCAGGTTTCCTCATCAATCACATAATTTTTGTCTTCCATTTTTAAGTCGTGCATTTGGATTGCTCCATATATGTATATATATTCTTCTTCCTCTGTCTTCTGTGTTTCTCCTACTAGAAATGCGCCTAACGGTTCTTCTCCTGCTTTTTCACACATTTGTGTAAAAAATGTATCTACGTAATCTTCAACATAAACTTTTGGACTTCCACTTACATTACCAATCTGACGTACGTTTTTAGGAATCTGTCTTTCCATTACACTCACCTCTTAAATATTTTTTCTAAAGCATAGCATATGTAAATGAATAAATTTATCAATCTATGTCAGATGAATTCGACAAATCTTCCTCTTTTCGCTCCTATTTCGGAAGTTCTTCCTTTCATACGCAAAAGAAAAAGGAGTCGTATCATTCTGAAAACGACTCCTTGAAAAATTGAATCTCTATACAAACTTTTTAATTTTCTGATAAATACTTTCTGCATCTAGTCCATACTTTTTGATCAGTTCTGCTGCTGGTCCAGATTCGCCAAATCTATCATTTACACCAATTTTCATAACTTTGGTAGGTGCATTCTCTGAAAGAACATCACATACTGCGCTTCCAAGTCCGCCAATAACAGAATGTTCTTCCACCGTAACAACTTTCCCCGTTTCTTTTGCAGAGGCGATCACAAGTTCCTCATCCAAAGGTTTAATTGTATGGATATTAACAACTTTCGCATCAATTCCATCTTCTGCCAATCGATCTGCTGCCTCAAGACATGCTGCTACTGGAAGCCCAGATGCTATAATTGTAACATCCTTTCCTTCGCGGAGTACCACACCTTTTCCAAGCTCAAATTTGTAATCTTCTCTCTCATTGATCACTGGGATCGCAAATCTTCCAAAACGCATGTAAACAGGTCCCACATGTTCATATGCTGCTTTTACCGCTGCTTCTGCTTCCACTCCATCTGATGGATTGATAATCACCATCCCAGGAATTGTTCTCATCAACGCAATATCTTCATTACACTGATGGGTAGCTCCATCTTCTCCAACAGAAATTCCAGCATGGGTTGCTCCAATCTTCACATTAAGGTGAGGATATCCAACCGAGTTACGAATCTGCTCAAATGCACGCCCTGCCGCAAACATAGCAAAAGAACTGGCAAATGGAACTTTACCAGATGCCGCAAACCCTGCCGCAACTCCAATCATATTGCTTTCTGCGATTCCACAGTCAAAGTGTCTGTCTGGAAATTCTTTTTGAAATACACCTGTTTTTGTGGCACACGCTAGGTCAGCATCTAAAACAACTACATCGTCATGTAATTTTCCTAATTCAAGAAGAGCTTTCCCGTAACTTTCTCTTGTTGCTATTTTCTTTACATCTGACATAATGCTTCACCTGCTTTCTCTAAATCTTCCATAGCTACTGCAAACTGCTCATCATTTGGAGCTGCTCCATGCCAAGAAACCTGATCTTCCATAAAAGAAACACCTTTGCCTTTAATTGTCTTCGCAATAATAGCGGTAGGCTGTCCTTTTACCTTCTTTGCTTCTTTAAATGCTGCATCGATTTGATCAAAATCATTTCCGTCAATATTGATCACATGGAAATTAAACGCCTCAAATTTTTTGTCGATTGGATAAGGAGAATTTACTTCCTCAATGGTTCCATCAATCTGAAGATTGTTGTTATCTACAATCACTACAAGATTGTCAAGTTTTCTTGATGCTGCAAGCATGGATGCTTCCCATACCTGACCTTCTTGAATCTCTCCATCTCCAAGTAATGTATAAACTCTGTAATCTGCTTTGGATAGTTTTGCAGATAACGCCATCCCTACTGCTGCTGAGATTCCTTGACCTAAGGATCCTGATGACATATCTACCCCCGGTATATGCTTCATGTCTGGATGCCCCTGAAGATAGGATCCTACATGACGTAATGTTTTCAAATCTTCTACTGGGAAAAATCCTCTGTGAGCCAATGTAGAATAAAGTCCAGGCGCTGTATGTCCCTTAGAAAGAACAAATCTGTCTCTGTCTTCTTTTTTTGGATTTTCTGGATCTATGTTCATCTCCTCGAAATACAGATAAGTAAATATATCTGCCGCCGAAAGAGATCCCCCTGGATGTCCAGACTTTGCACTGTGAACTGCTTCTATGATACCTTTGCGGATTTCATTCGCAGTCTTCATCAATTCTAACTTATTCATCGAATACCCTCCTGCTTACTACATGTTAACCAAATTGCTTCTATATAACGACTACTATACTCTGTTAAATTATATCTTTTATCCTATATTAGGTCAAGTCTCCTTTCCCAAAGAACAGTTTTTTCGTCAAAAATAATTCTATAATTCTGTTCTGCCTTCTAATGCCCGCAATAAGGTAACCTCATCAATGTATTCCAAATCTCCACCTACCGGCACTCCACTTGCAATTCTGCTAACTTTAATCCCCACCGGTTTAATCAATTTGCTAATATACATCGCTGTCGTTTCCCCTTCCAAGCTGGAATTCGTCGCAATAATCACCTCATTGACATCTCCTTGCAGTCGTTCAATCAATTCTTTTAAACGAATATCTGATGGTCCTATACCAAGCATTGGCGAAATTGCTCCATGAAGCACATGGTATACTCCGTTGTATTTTCCAGTCTTTTCATATGCCGCTAAATCTCTTGGAGTTTCCACAACCATAATCGTCTTTTGATCTCGATCCGGATTGCTGCAGATGGGGCAAAGTTCCCGATCTGTCAAGGTGCAACATTGTTGACAGTATTTTACATTATTTCTTGCATCCACCATTGCCTTCGCAAAATTTTCTACTTGATCTTTGGGAAGATTGATAATATGAAACGCAAGTCTTTGTGCTGATTTTGCACCGATCCCAGGTAATTTGGAAAACTCTTCAATCAGTCTGCTTATTTGATTGCTATAATAATCCATACGCTATGCACTCCTATCACTGATATAAACATACCAAAAGGATCAAACTCTTTTTTCGGAGCCTGATCCTTTATATCCTCTGTCTTAGAATAAGCCTGGCATTCCGCCACCAAATCCACCTGTTAGTTTGCTCATTGCTGATCCAGACGCTTCCTCTACTTGACGAAGTGCTTCATTGGTTGCTGCAACAATGAGATCTTCTAACATTTCAATATCATCTGGGTCTACAACTTCTTCCTGTAATTTTACACTTACGATTTCTCTTTTTCCTGAAACCTTTACTTCCACTGCTCCTCCACCGGAAGTTGCAGTAAACTCTTTGCTTTCAAGCTCTTTTGCCTGTTCTTCCATTTGACGCTGCATTTTCTGCGCCTGTTTCATAAGATTCGCCATATTCCCTGGCATTCCGCCTCCCGGAAATCCACCTCTTTTAGCCATATTTAGTCCTCCACTATGATATCCATATTTATTTTTTTCTCAATATCTACAAATGTATCTTCAAAGCGTCTTCCTTGTTCAACGCAACGAACTTCTACCTCTACTTTTTTATGAATCCTCTCTTCGATCAGTTCTTCTAATTCCTGTCGTCTACTGTCTTCTCCTACAATCTGAGCATCCATCTGTTCCGGCAAAACAATCATTAATCGGTTTTCCCCACCAAGACTTAATTTTGCTTTCTTTAAATAAGTCTTTAGTAAACCAGATGCTTCATTTGCAATGGATCTGAAATTCTTCACCACTTCTTGAATATCCTCTGGAATAGCACATGGTAATTCTGGTTTTTTTTGTTGCTTTTCATCACCATCTGCTTGATTTCTCTGACTTCTATTGTGTTCGTAAGACGGCGCCATAAAAGCTCCCTGTTCCACTTTTTCCTCCAATACACGAACACGGTCAAGAACGGAATCTTGATTCGTTTCCATAGCTGGAATACACATTTTAATCAAAGTTACTTCAAGAAGCACTCTTTTTTGTGTTGCAAACCGAATCTGTCCGGACAATTCTGAAAAAACACGGATGTATCGAAGCAATGTTTCTGTCTCAATCATCTTGGATTCTTCTTGTAGTTGTTTTAGATTTTCCGTAGATACATCTAGCACATCCTCTATATTATCAGAAGTTTTCACGAGAAGCAAGTTTCTTAAGTACCATACAAAATCCGCCACAAGCTGCGTGAATTCACGGCCGCCCATCACCAATTCTTCTACCATTTCAAGTACCCCTGTCACATCTCTTTTCAGTACTTTTCGTAACAGTTTGCTAAATACATCTGTATCCACCGCCCCTAACACTTCCAATACATTTTCATATGTCAGTCTTTGGCCTAAATAAAATGCAATGCATTGGTCAATCAAACTTAACGCATCTCTCATAGAACCATCTGCTACTTTTGCCACATAACGCAGCGCTCGCTCCTCTACTTCCACCTGTTCTATATCCATTAACTGACGCAATCGATCCGTAATGGTTTCGATGCCAATTCTTCGAAAATCGTATTGTTGACAACGAGACAAAATCGTGATCGGGATTTTATGTCTCTCTGTGGTAGCAAGAAGAAAGATCACATACTCCGGAGGTTCTTCTAATGTTTTCAAAAGAGCGTTAAAAGCCCCAACTGATAACATATGTACCTCATCAATAATATAAACTTTATACTTGCCTTCTGTTGGACGATAGGTAACCTCTTCTCGGATTTCACGAATATTATCAACTCCATTATTGGAAGCTGCATCGATTTCGATCACATTCATGGATTTTCCTGCTGCAATCGTTTTACACATCTCACATTCACCACATGGACTTCCATTGATCGGATGTTCACAGTTTACAGCTTTAGCAAAAATCTTAGCCACCGTTGTTTTTCCTGTTCCTCTCGTTCCACAAAAAAGATATGCATGCCCGATTCGGTTTGCCTTAATCTGATTTTGTAATGTTTTTATAATATGATCTTGCCCTTTTACGTCTTCAAATTCAGAAGGACGAAATTTCCTATAGAGCGCCGTATACGACATGTTCTCCACCTCTGTTTCTATATTTTTAGCATCCAAAACTAATTCCTATCATCTTGGCTTCCTTTATAAGTCCACAATCTGGATCTACATATTTCAATTTACCAGCCACATCTTGCAGCGGCATTTTTATAGTATTTCCATTTTTGTCACCTAACATATATCCATATTCTTTCTTTAAAATTAATTGTGATGCTGCTGCCCCCATTCTCGTGGCAAACACACGATCATACGGACACGGTGATCCTCCTCTTTGAGTATGACCAGGAACGGTAATTCTTACCTCTTTATCCGTGCGTTCGCGAATCTGTTCTGCCAACTCATATGCAATGGAAGGATACGTTCTATTCACAAGTTTTTCTTTATACTCTTTTTTCTTTAATTTTGCATCTTCTTTTGAAATTGCTCCTTCTGCAACCGCAATAATTGTAAAAGCTTTCCCAGCCTCGGATCGTTTTTGAATCACTTCTACAATGACCTCAATATCATAAGGAATTTCCGGAAGAAGAATCACATCTGCTCCTCCTGCAATTCCTGCATGGAGGGTTACATGCCCTACTTTATGTCCCATCACTTCTACAATAAAAACGCGGCTATGAGAAGTTGCTGTTGTATGAATTCGATCAATCGTATCTGTAGCAATATCCACCGCACTTTGAAACCCAAATGTCATATCCGTTCCCCACAGATCATTATCAATGGTTTTAGGAAGTGTAATAA
Source organism: Ruminococcus sp. (assembly GCA_020024635.1). GTDB lineage: Bacteria > Bacillota > Clostridia > Lachnospirales > Lachnospiraceae > JAHHTM01. The sequence goes on along the minus strand of JAHHTL010000002.1, from coordinate 58,923 downwards.
CATTTAACCCTTCTTCCCGTAAAAGATTTGCTGTTTTATGGGTTCCATTCCCTCCCAGAATCACGATACAATCCAAACATAATTTATGATAAGTATGTTTCATCGCTTCCACTTTATCAAGACCATTTTCATCTGGAACACGCATTAATTTAAATGGCTGGCGAGATGTCCCAAGAATCGTCCCCCCTCTTGTTAAAATTCCCGAGAACTCTTTTGAAGAGAGCATTTCAAAATTCCCATAGATCAGTCCTTTATAGCCATCTTGAAATCCATAAATCTCTACATCATCACGCTTCGAACATACCCCTTTTACAACCCCTCTCATTGCGGCATTTAACGCCTGACAGTCTCCTCCACTTGTAAGCATCCCTATTCTTAACATGAAATCATCCTCCTTTATCTCTCCATCAGTCAATACAATAAATATACTCTATTTTGCTTCTCGGAACAAGACTTCTAAAATACACTCCCTTGATTTTTATGATTTTAATAGGAAAATATTTATTTCAGTAAAATCTTGTAAAAATAAGCTTATTTTCAGACAAAGTCGTTGTCTTTTAGCTAAATTACATGTACAATATAATTAAGTACTATGAAAGAGAGGACACATTATGAAACATAACAGTATGTTAGCCATGATCTTAGCCGGCGGCCGTGGATCTCGCTTGCATGATTTAACAAACAAAGTAGCTAAACCAGCAGTTTCATATGGGGGAAAATATCGCATTGTAGACTTTCCATTAAGTAACTGCGCAAACAGTGGCATTGATGTCGTCGGTGTACTCACACAATATGAATCCATTTTACTAAACAGCTATGTTGCTGCTGGACGACGTTGGGGGCTTGACACTGTCAATAGTGGTGTCTATGTATTGCCACCTCGTGAAAAAGCAGATACCGGACTGGATGTGTATAGGGGCACTGCAGATGCGATCTCGCAAAATATAGACTTTATCGATTCCTTTTCACCTGAATATGTATTGATTCTCTCTGGAGATCACATTTACAAAATGGATTACTCAAAAATGCTAGCCTTCCATAACGAACGACACGCTGATGCAACTATCGCTGTCATTGAAGTTCCGATCAAAGAAGCCAGTCGATTCGGTATTATGAATACCAACAAAGAAACTGGACGAATTGTAGAATTTGAAGAAAAGCCGGCAGAACCAAAAAGTAACCTTGCTTCCATGGGAATTTATATATTTAATTGGAAGCTTTTACGAGAGATGCTTGTTTCCGATATGAAAAACGAAACTTCCAATCACGACTTTGGGAAAGATATTATTCCTACCATGCTCAACAATGGAAAGGATCTCTATGCATATGAGTTTAATGGTTATTGGAAAGACGTGGGAACGATTGACTCTCTATGGGAAGCAAACATGGATTTACTCGATGACAACAATACCCTAGATTTAAATGATAACTCTTGGAAAATTTATACGGAAGACGGTTATACTCTCCCTCATTATATTGGGCCGTATGCTACGATCAACCATGCATTTATCACAGAGGGCTGTGCTGTAAATGGTGTGGTAAAAAATTCTGTTTTATTTACAGGTGCCATCCTACATACCGGCGCTCAGGTGATCGATAGTGTTCTTATGCCAGGTGCAATTGTGGAAGAAGGTGCAGTCGTAACACGAGCGCTGATCGCAGATGGTGTCCGAATCGGCAAAAATGCTATTGTCGGTTCTGCAGACAGTGAACACATCGAACTTATTTCTAAAAATATAAAGGGGGAAGCATAAGATGAAAAAAGCATTTGGAATTGTATATCCTGCCGGAAATCATATCTGGGTACAAGGACTTCAATCTTACCGAACCATTGGTGCCTTTTCTTTTCTCGGAAGATACAGAGTCATCGACTTTCCTATTTCTAACTTAAGCAATAGCGAAATCGAACAAATCCAGGTCTATACCCGCGACAACCCTCGCTCCCTTGTGGAACATATCGGAACCGGACGTAATTATAACATCAACTCTAAAAGTGGAAAACTACGTACACTATTCGCATCTAACAATTGCGACAATAAAATTTATAATACAGACATCGCTTCCTTTGCTGAAAATCTTGAATGCATTGAACGAATGTCAGAGCCTTATGTTGTAATTCTTCCAAGTTACATGGTTTACAGACAGAATTTTAATACGCTTATTGATCGACACATTGAATCCGGAGCTGATATTACGCTACTTTATCATACAACTGATCAGGCAAAAGAAAAATTTTTAAATTGTGATTACCTTGATTTAAATCCACAAAAAGGTGTTCTTTCTATTCATAAAAATCGTGGAATACAAGCCAATCAACAAATTTTTATGGACACCTATATCATGAAAACAGAACTATTTATTGAATTGATCAAAAAAGCACAAAGTACCTCTTCTATGTTTACATTGGCTCAAATTGTAAATAATCAATGCAACAAGTTAAATGTTCTAGCTGCCTCTCATGAAGGGTTTTTTGCTACTATAACAGACTTTAAGAGTTATTTTGATGCCAATCTTTCATTAATTGATTACGAGACAACCCGATCCTTGTTTGATAAAGACTGGCCAATCTACACACGTACCAATGATTCCTGTCCTACAAAGTATGCCCACTCTGCCAGCGTGAAGCTTTCTGTCATTTCAAATGGATGTACGATTGCAGGAACTGTTGAGAATTCCGTAATTGGACGTGGATGTATCATCGAAGAAGGTGCAGTCGTAAAGAATTGTATTCTTCTCCCACGAGCAGTAATTGGAAAAAATATTCATTTGGAAAACCAAGTTGTTGACAAAGCAGCAAACGTTATTCATGCCGATAAAATTATTGCTCCTGCAAATCAACCGGGTTATATTAAACGAAATGATATCCTTTAACTATCCATTCTTTACCATTCACGGCAGATACCAAGATCCACTCTTTGGTATCTGCCTATTTTTTATCTATTAACATACATTTAAATTATATTATGGTATTTTATTTTTTAGTATGATAGAATGTAAGAGGTTTATAGATACTTATTATTAAAATGTAGATTAGAAAATCTACAAATGTTTATATAAGGAGATGTGTTTTCATGGAAAGAAATGCACTTTGTTGGTGTGGTAGTGGAAAAAAATACAAAAAGTGTCACATGGCTATTGAAGAAAAAATGCAGTTTCATGCAGATAAAGGGGAAATTGTCCCATCTCGAAAGCTTTTAAAAACACCTGCTCAGATTGAAAAGATAAAAGCAAGCGCTGCTCTTAATACGCTTGTGCTAGATGAGGTAGCGAAAAATATCCATGCCGGTATGAGTACGGAAGAAATCAACAAAATCGTCTATGACGTTACAACCGCTCATGGCGGAATTCCTGCTCCACTTAATTATGAAGGTTTTCCTAAAAGTGTTTGTACTTCTATCAATAATGAAGTATGCCACGGAATCCCTGATGAGAATCATATCTTGAAAGAGGGAGATATTGTAAATGTGGACGTTTCCACAATTTTGGACGGTTATTTTTCAGATGCTTCTAGAATGTTTAAGATTGGAAAAGTCTCAGACCGCGCGGAAAAACTTGTACGTGTTACAGAAGAATGTGTAGAATTAGGATTGGCCGCCGCAAAGCCATGGGGGCATCTAGGAGATATCGCAGATGCAATTAACACACATGCGCAAAAAAATGGATATTCTGTTGTAATAGATATTGGCGGACACGGAATCGGCCTTCAATTTCACGAAGAACCTTTTGTCAGTTATGTAACTCCAAAGGGAAGTGAAATGCTCCTTGTTCCTGGCATGATGTTTACGATTGAACCTATGATCAATGAAGGAAGTCCTGATTTCTTTGTAGACGAAGATAACGACTGGACGGTATATACCATTGATGATGGATTATCCGCACAGATTGAATATATGGTTTTAATCACCGAAACTGGTGTAGAAGTTTTAACAAAATAAAAACACAAAATGCAGCGCGGTAAGACCGTCGCTGCATTTTCTCTTTGTATCATTTATGAAATTCCTCGATCTAATAGACCCTGTCTTGTTTTCGTTCTCATGATAACAGCTGAATGTCGTCCCATATTTAATACCACTTCTCCATCTTCCACAATATAATCATCTGGAGCCGTAGTGTAGCCTTCTTCATAGCTGTATATAAGGCGTTCCATTCGACCTTTCATTGGAACTTCCGCTATCCACACAGGAACTGTGATCTCTTTTAATTCTTCACTATTATTTAAAATAACAACTATTTGATTGCCTTCCTCAAATCTGGCATAGGCAATCACATCATCCGCCCAATAAAGCATTCGCAGAGAGCCTTTCTTTAAAGACTTCTCTTGCTTGTGAATGCGGATCAATTCTTGATGGAACTTTAACATTTGTTTGTCTTGATGTTCCCAAGGATAGGTTCTTCTGCTATCTGGATCTGTAAATCCACATAATCCAACCTCATCTCCATAATAAATCGTAGGAGCACCTACCCACGTCATCTGAAGAACAACGGCTTCTCGCATTACCGCTTTATTAATTCCTTCTTCTGCCGCTTTGCTTCCTTTCGTCTCCACTCTACCAACAACATGGTTAGTTCTTGTAAGGAATCGAGAATGATCATGGTTGGACAACTCATTCATAGCAACTTGTAAGGACGCGGTATGTATACTAGCCATAAAATGGTTCATTGTATTTACAAAGTTATAGGAATTTCCACACAGTTCTTCCCGCTGTTCATCACTGTGTTTTTCCATTCCTGTTAAAAACCATGTCACAGGCTCCATGAATGCATCATAGTTCATCACACTATCCCATTCATCTCCCATTAACCACTCTGTTGGATTTCCATAATGCTCCGCCAAAATCAAAGCATCTGGCCTTACAGCTTTAATTTCTTTTCTAAATCGCTTCCAGAACATGTGGTTATATTCATTACTATATCCAAGATCCGCCGCAACATCCAGCCTCCACCCATCAATATTGTAAGGAGGTAACACCCATTTTTTCCCAATATCGATGATATATTGTTCCAATTTCGGAGAACTTTCATAATTTAATTTTGGCAAGGTATCATGTCCCCACCACCCATCGTAACTGGCATTGTAAGGCCACGCAGACGGATTTTCGTTATCAAAATGAAAGAAACTATTGTACACACTATCCTTGCTTATAAATGCGCCTTTTTCATATTCTTCTTGTTGTTCATAGATCCGCTCTTTGTCCATCCATTTATTGAAAGAACCACAGTGATTAAATACCCCATCTAAAATGACTCGCATTCCTCTTTTGTGCATTTCCTCTACTAATTTCACAAAGAGCTGATTGCTTGCTTCTAAGTTCGCCTTTTCGCCAGTACGCTTTTGGTATTTTGTCGCATTGACATTGTCTGTCGCCCATTGTGGGAGCGTTTCCCCGCCATCATCAACAATTTTTCCATAGTGTGGATCAATATAATCATAATCTTGAATATCGTATTTATGATTGGATGGAGAAACAAACAAGGGATTAAAATAAATCACCTCAATTCCCAAATCTTCTAAGTAATCGAGTTTGTCTATCACCCCTTGAAGATCTCCACCATAAAATCTCCGGACATCCATAGACTTTGGGAGCTCCTCCCAATCTTCCACTTTCTCACATGGTTGACCAATGTAAATATATTCTCGATCTTCCACATCGTTTTTGGGATCTCCATTATAAAAGCGATCCACAAATATCTGATACATTACAGCGCCTTTTGCCCACTCTGGTGTAGAAAAGCCAGGCACTATCATAAAAGAATAATATGGCTGATAATCTTTTGCCACACCACATCTATCATAAAACCAGATCTCATTTGCCTTTTTTACTTGGAAGCAATATCCAAATGGTTCATCTTTTAGCTGCCACTCTATCTCATAATAATCAAACACTTCTTCAGATAGAATTTTATGCATCCGAAATGATTCAGTTTTTGTGTACAAATACACATCATCCACATCTGCTTTTGCCGTTCGAAATCTAATTTTTACTTTTTCGTATTCTGCCGGTTCTGCCGGAATCATATAACTGGACGTTCCATCACTAAACAGTGCGTCCTTATTCATAGGAAACCTCCTTTGAGTTAAGTGTTTCTTTGCATCTTAACTTTCTTTGCTATCAAACAGTGTTTCAAATTCACTTCTGTTAATTTTTTCCTTTTCGAGCAGCAATTCGGCGCAGTTGTACAAAATATCACTATACTCTTCCAACATTTCTTTTGCTTTTACGTAACACTCATCTATGATGCGTTTAATTTCTTCATCAATTGTACTGGCTACCTTTTCTCCGTATCCTCGAGAAGCATGCCCAAAATCACGTCCGATAAATACTTCATCATTATCACTATCATAGTTAATAAGTCCAAGTCTTTCAGACATACCAAACTTTGTAATCATAGACTTTGCAATGGCTGTAGCTTGTTTGATATCTTGAGATGCCCCTGTTGTAATATCCTCAAACACTTTTTCTTCTGCAGCACGTCCGCCCAGAGAAACAATGATCTCCTGCAACATCTGTCCTTTTGTACTAAACATATCATCTTTTTCTGGAAGAGGCATTGTATATCCCCCTGCTGCTCCTGTAGGAACAATCGATACACTATATACAGGGCCTACATCTGGGAGCAAATGGTATAAAAGTGCATGACCTGACTCATGAAACGCTGTAATACGACGTTCCTTTTCTGAAATAATACGACTTTTCTTTTCCGGTCCTATTCCAAGTTTTACAAAGGCATGTCGAATATCCGCCTGTTGAAGGTAGACTCTTCCCTCTTTCGCAGCAAGAATGGCAGCCTCATTTAATAGATTTTCAAGATCTGCACCCGTAAATCCTGCTGTTGTCTGTGCGATTTGTTTCAAATCAACATCATCGCCTAGCGGCTTGTTTTTTGAATGGACTTTCAAAATATCTTCTCTGCCTTGAACATCTGGTCGACCTACCATAACGGTACGGTCAAATCGTCCTGCACGTAAAATTGCAGGGTCTAAGATGTCTTTTCTATTGGTAGCCGCAATCACAATAATCCCTTCATTTGCACCAAACCCATCCATCTCTACAAGGAGCTGATTTAACGTTTGCTCGCGTTCGTCGTGACCACCACCAAGTCCACTTCCTCTTTGTCTACCAACAGCATCAATCTCATCTATAAAAACAATACACGGAGAATTTTTCTTGGCATCCTGAAAAAGATCACGTACACGTGATGCTCCAACACCGACGAACATCTCCACAAAGTCTGAACCTGAAATACTAAAAAATGGAACTTTTGCTTCTCCGGCAACAGCCTTTGCCAGCAAAGTCTTACCTGTACCAGGAGGTCCCTCTAGTAACACACCTTTTGGAATTCTAGCTCCCACTTGAATATATTTTTTGGGAGATTTTAGAAAATCCACGATTTCTTCCAGTTCTTCTTTTTCCTCTCTTAATCCAGCCACATCTGCAAACGTAACCTTTTTATCTTCATCGGTCGTTAATCTTGCCCGGCTTTTTCCAAAGTTCATCGCCTTATTATTGGCCCCGCCACTTTGACGATTCATAAGGAAAAACAAAAGTATCACTCCTAAAAATGTAAGAAGAAGCGGCAATAAAATCGTAGAGACCCATGAATCACGCGGAACATCAAGCATCCGATAGTCCACCCGATCTTCTAGCAGATTCTGCACTTCTTTTACATCCGATACATTTACCGTCTTTACTGTTCTTCCATCTTTTAAAGCAACGGTAACTACCCCAGTAGGCACAACCTTATTGGGACGAATCACCACTTCCTTTACGTTCTCATTTTTTACTTCTTGGACAAAGCTTTGATATGTCATTTCTTGATTCTTCATCTGCATACGATTTGTTGTCCAAAGGACCACAAATACAACGATTAAGAACGTCAGAAAGGCAGCTCCCCCCATCCCTTTACTTTTTTTATTTTCCAACAATATGTTCTCCTTCCTATTCTACGCCTTCTACCACACCGATGTATGGAAGGTTTCTATACTTCTGAGCATAATCAAGACCGTAACCAACCACAAATTCATCTGGGATTTCAAATCCAACGTAATCAACTTTTACGTCTTTTTCTCTTCTCTCAGGTTTATCTAACAATGTGCATAGACGAATGCTATTTGGATTGCGCTTTTTCAAAATGTCCATCAAATAATATAATGTTCTTCCTGAATCAATAATATCCTCTACAATCAGCACATCTTTGCCTTCAATAGACTCATCTAAATCTTTGGCAATACGCACTACTCCACTTGACTTTGTCCCATTTCCATAACTGCTTACGCTCATAAAATCTAAAGATACTGGAACACTGATTCTCTTCGAAAGATCTACCATAAAGAATACTCCGCCTTTTAAGATGCAGATCATATGAATTTCTTTTCCTTCGTAATCTTTGCTAATCTGCTCCCCGAGTTCTTTTAATCGCTTTGTCACTTCTTCTTCTGATACTAATACATTAATCTTTTCTGACATTTTCTTTTTCCTCCATTACTGTTATCTCAAGTATTTTCTTCGTCGTTTTAACCACCTGGCACGCGCTACTCATGCGATAACCTACAATCCATATCACTTTTTCACCATCACAGATTAATGGAATCAGATTTCTCTGATCTGCCGGTATTTTCTCATTGACAAAATAAGACTTTATCTTTTGTTTTCTTCCCATTTTATCAATCACGATATAGTCCCCTGTCTGTCTACTTCTCACAGTCAGGTTACCCTTTATTATATCATAATCAAACCATTTCGTGTAGATTTTTTGTGGTATCTCATCCATTATCATTTCATCTGCGTTTCGTATGACACACTTAATGATTAGGTTCTTCTGTGGAATCACAGTTTTTCCTGGGACGTTTAGAATAAGCGCTTCCATATCTTGTTTTTTGTCTTGTTTCCTTCGCCTTAGCAATATTCCCTTATAATTGCGGATTGCCTCTACCGCATAGGGCAGATTTCTACTTTTTCCACATTGTTTGTTCATGAGCTGTGCGATTGCTTCGATATGAGCGGAAGTAAGATTCCTTTGTTCCCCCGCAACCTCACTTAAACATTTCTTTAGAACCATGGACTGCACTACTTCATGTAGCTGCTCATAGTCTTCCTTATTAATTTGCAGTTCTCCTTCTTGGGTTTGCTCTACACAGCTTTCCATAGCTACTTCGGCTTGCATTTCCATATAATCCCATACCTGACGTAATTGTTCCATCGTTTCATTCATATGCTGTATAGCATGAAGATTCATTTGCTGCTCTAGCACGGGAAGAACCGAATGCCTAATTTTATTTCTCGTATATTCTTGTTCATTATTTGTCTCGTCTGTACACCATCCACATTGCTTATTTCTTACAAATTTTTCTATTTCACTCCGTGTCATACAAAGAAGAGGACGGATCACCTTTCCATTTACAGGCCGGATTCCTCCCAATCCTTTTAATCCTGTTCCTCTAACCAAGTTCATCAAAAAAGTTTCTGCATTGTCATTCTGATGATGTGCCGTTGCAATTTTCGTTCCATGTTCCTCTTTTAAAACTTCAAAAAAAGCTTCTCTTCGCACATCTCGACCTGCCTCCTCCACAGATTGTTTCCTTTTTTTTGCAATTAATTCCACTTCTTTTCGAAAAACAACGCATTTTATATTCTGTTTTTTACACAAGTCTACTGTGAACTGCTCATCTGCTAACGCATCTTGTCCACGGATGCCATGATTGACATGAACAGCAATAATTTCGATGTCATAGGTTCTTTGAAGCTCTAGTAGCACAAAAAGCAGGCATACCGAATCCGCTCCGCCCGATATCCCCGCAATAATTCTGTCTCCATTATCAATCATATGATTTTTTTCAATAAACTGCTCTATTTTTTTCATCATATATCAACTATAGCGAATTTTCCTTTTGAATGCAAGGCATTCTATTGCCGTTTCCACATTCCTACTACAAGAACCGTCATATCATCCATTGGTGGTTTTTCATTCCAGTTTAACACTTGCTCTAAAATGTGATGTGCAAGATCTTTTGGATTGTTAAGATCTGTTCCCCGTATAATTGTTTCCAAAATAATTTCCTGTTCTCCCACCGGAAGGGCATCCATTATACCATCGGTAACCATAATCACAAAATCCCCATCTTCCAGTTGTCGAACAATGGAGTCCAATTCAATGGTATGTAAAACTCCGATTGGTAAACTAGTCGAAGTAAGAAGTTCTACTTTCTCTTTCTTTTTGATAAAGGTGGTGGATGCACCTGCCTTGATCATCTCACATGTTCCTGTATAGAGATCGAAAACACTTAGATCAATGGTTGAAAAACGAAGTTCCTCCCTCCCCATTACTAATGTAGAATTAATCATCTGAATTGCCATTTTTTCTGGAAAACCAGCTTCTAAAAGTTCTTCCAAAAGTTCGATAACCAATGTACTTTCCTTACATGCTATTTCTCCAGACCCCATTCCATCCGAAAGTGCAACCCCTTGTTTTCCACCCGGAAGTTCCATCATTGTAAAATTGTCTCCTGAAATTTCACTGCATCCTTTTCCGATTTTTGCAATTCCTTGAAGTGTATAATACATTGGCCCTTCCATACAAATAATTGTGGTATATTCTCGTCCCACAATCGAACAATTTGCATGATCCAAAACAAATTTTCTTCCCAGTGTTTCCGAAATTCCATGAATGACTTCTTTCATCGTCACACATTCCTTATTCATGGCCCGCGCAATTACCTGAACTTCATACTTTCCGTCTTTATTAATAAGTAAATTTATACTTAACACTCGAAGTCCTAATTTTCTTAACGTTTCCATCACCCGTTTTTCCATGCGGTCATCTGAAAAAACGCTGTCTTCTAATTCCTTGGCTGTAACTCTAAGCATCTCGGCAAACGTATTCATTTGTGCCGCACACCCTTCTCGGCTTTGTGCCATTTTATTGGTCCACATCATATTTTGTCTGGCTTCATGGAACGCTTCTAAAGATTCTCTTAAAAACCGAGGCGCCCGAATACACTTTGCCTGCAAATTTCTTTTTGTCTCTGTATTTAATTCATTTCCATACCGATCAATGGCAGAAAGTAATTCGTATTCCATCTGACAGGTATGTACAATATTATCTTTGAGACACCATTCGCATTTTTCACATTTTTTACAAACCTTTTCCTTTACATGTTCGAAAATCAGATCGATTTCTTCATTGGTAAAACATTTCTTTTTTTCCCCAAGTCCCATGTAAATTTGAGATAATCGCTTTAAAGAATCCGAAAATTTTTCTATCTGAACTACATAAGGACTTGTATGTAGAGCCTGTCCATCACTCATCTTTTTTCCTCCTGTCCTTTTATTCAAGCTGATGTAACTTTTCCTCCAATACAAAAGCCCCGGATTTTTCCGGAGCTTCTCTTCTGTAATTTCTCTTATTTCACTGGTTTAAATATAATTTCGTCTGGATCAACTAGACCTAACTTTTCTTCCGCAATTTCCTTTTCAAATTCTTCTGTCTTTACATACTCTTTTAATTCTTCAATTTCTTGCATTCTTTGCTTTTGTGCATCAATCTGAATCTGAAGTTCTTTTTGCTCTTGTCTGTAATTTTCTTTTTTCTTTTTTAGATTGATCGCATTGACCAAAAGTATTCCTACAAGAAAAACAAAGACGCTGCTAACCACCACTGCACTTCGACGATAGCGACCCAAAGCATACTGTGGTCTCTTTGGTCTTGCCTGGGTACGTTTTTGATTGTTCTTCATTTTATTCACCTGACTTATTTTGAATTTCTTAATTTTATTTTATCCTTTCTTGTTTTTCTTTTCAACATTTTTCTTATCTCTAATGTATCTTCTTCCTCGACAACTGATATACCAAATAAGCCCTACTCCCAGAAAGATTCCGAGCACAAAAAACCATCGAATACTTCCATAGGTCGTTCTATACATTTGCCGAAACAAATAGATGGATGCAAAAATCCAAAAGATAATATCTCCCAAATTCACGATCCACAGTTTATGGGAAATCAGACATCGCGTCAACTGCAAAAACTGATAGAAGAGCATAAGAAAAATCCCTGCCAAAACAGCATAAATAAATATAAAAAATTCCCTTCCAACTTCAAACATACCACATACCTATTTGAATAATTTTGCAAAAAATCCATCTTCGTGATGCGTCGTTTGACTGGTTCCAGAATATGTAAAACTGTCAACATTGCCCGCCAAATCCACTTCACCTTTTTCCAAATTCAATCGATTCACATGAAGATCCGTCCCTTTTACCGTTAACAGCCCCAATTCTGTTTGAAGTAATACCTCGTTAAGATCAAATGAAATCACATCAATTACCCCTGTGACCATACCACTCTTTCGATTATTAAAAACAACTTTGTGTGTCTTTGGCATCTGCCTTTCTTCCATAGCTATTCCCCTTTCACTATACTCTAACATATATATGAAAAAGGGAATTTGATTATTCCTAAAGAGATAAAAAATGAAATCACAAGTAGCGGAACATTTCCTTTGCTTCTTCTTTCTTTGTTGTTTCTTGGATGATCAGCACTTCTACTTTTACTGTTTTTGTTCCAAATTGAATTTCAATAATATCCCCCGCTTTTACCTTTACCGATGCTTTTGCTACTGTTCCATTGACCATAACACGTCCTGCATCGCATGCCTCGTTTGCCACTGTACGTCTCTTGATCAATCTGGAAACTTTTAAAAATTTATCTAATCGCATGTTCTCTCACTTTCTTGTTTATAAAAAAGCACTTACAATGCGGACATCATAAGTGCTTTCACTTTGTTTTTTGTAACAACTGGTACTTAAGCGTTTACAGCATCTTTTAATGCTTTTCCAGCTTTGAATTTTGGAGCTTTACAAGCCGCAATGCTCATAGCCTCTCCAGTGTGTGGATTTCTTCCTTCTCTTGCAGCTCTTTCGCTAACTTCGAATGTTCCAAATCCTACTAATTGAATCTTTTCGCCTTTTCTTAATTCCTCAGATACAACATCCATAAATGCTTTTAATGCTTTTTCAGAATCCTTTTTTGAAATATCTGCTTTCTCAGCGATTGCTGCGATAAATTCTGTCTTATTCATAGGTAATTTCCTCCTTCTTTTTGTACCGGAATCACATCCGCTCCAGTTCAAAATATGCATAAAAGCCCCTTAACTGTGGCTTTCCTTAAGTATTGTTATAACTGTTTCCCTTATCTTTGTCAAGGATTTTATCTATATTTAAGTCAACAATTGCCCATATTTTGTAATTTTAACCGTCTTTTTCGCTTCTTTCTAGGCCAATTACAGCATTTGATCAATCATGGAAAGTATTTCTTTGCCCATGGTTTCTGATTTTTCCTCTGCATCTTCTAGAGAAGTCCCCTTAACTCCGTAGTAAAATTTTACTTTTGGCTCTGTTCCTGACGGTCTTACACATAACCATGCATCTTCTGTAAGATCATAATAAAGAACATTTGAATTTGGAAGTCCCGTTGCTGTAACTTCACCTGTCTCCAAATTTTTAATTGTATCTGCCTTGTAATCTCTTGCTTTAATGACCTTATAGCCTGCAATCTGAGTCGGTGGATTTTTACGAAGTGTTTCTAGTATCTCCTGAATCTTTTCCAGTCCTTCGATTCCTTTTAACGTAATTGCCTGAATATCATCTTTATAATATCCATATCGCTCATACAACGTAATCATGGCATCCCAAAGTGTCATATCTTTTGTCTTATAATAAGCTGCCGCTTCACAAAGCGCCATCGTAGCCACAATGGCATCTTTGTCTCTTGCATACGTTCCGATTAGGCATCCATAACTTTCTTCAAACCCAAACAAGTATGACCCTTTTCCTGTTGTCTCAAATCCCAGAATCTGCTGTCCAATGTATTTGAATCCTGTAAGAACTTCAATCAATCCTGTCTGGTAATACTTAGCGATAGCATCTGCCATATTCGAAGTTACAATGGTCTTAATAAGGTATCCATCCTCTGGAAGTCCTTGCGTTTCTTTTCTCTGTCCAATTTCATAGTCTGCAAGCAAACATCCAGACATATTTCCTGTCAAATCATGATATTCCCCATTTTTATCTTTTACACGCACTCCAAGGCGATCTGCATCCGGATCTGTTGCAAGCACAATGTCTGCATCCACTTCTTTTGCCAATTTTAGCCCTAATTCAAATGCTTCTTCTGCCTCTGGATTTGGGTAAGAAACTGTTGGGAACTCACCATCTGGAAGTTCCTGCTCCTTTACAACATAAACATTCTCAAATCCAAGTTCTTTTAAAATACGACGTGCCGGAATATTTCCTGTACCATGCAGTGGACTATAGACAATTTTTAAATCTTTTCCAACTGCATCGATCGCATCTTGGTGAAGAATCTGTTTTTTTAGTTCTACCATGTATGCATCATCAATTTCTTTTCCGATTACTTCATAAAGTCCTGATGCTTTTGCATCTTCTAAACTCATGCTCTTCATCGTTGTATAATCTTCCACTCCCTTGACTTCTGCCATAATTCCTTGATCATGTGGTGGAGTGATCTGTGCACCATCTTCCCAGTACACTTTATATCCGTTATATTCTGGAGGATTGTGACTTGCTGTTATATTAATTCCCGCAATACATCCTAACTTCCTAACTGCAAAAGATAATTCTGGAGTTGGTCTTAATGATTCAAATACATACGCTTTGATTCCATTTGCCGCCAGACATAATGCCGCTTCTTGTGCAAATTCCGGAGACATCCGACGAGAATCATACGCAATAGCAACTCCTCTTTTTTCATTTCCACTTTTTGTAATGTAATTTGCAAGTCCTTGCGTTGCTTTTCGTACAGTATAAATATTCATACGATTCGTGCCCGCGCCAATAATTCCTCTTAATCCTGCTGTACCAAATTCAAGATCTGTATAAAATCGTTCTTTCATCTCATTTTCATCATCTTGGATGCTTCTAAGTTCTTCTTTAGTTGCTTCATCAAAGTAAGTATTATTCAACCATTCTTCATATCTTTTTTTGTATTCCATTTTGGTACCTCCTACTTCATACTTTGTCCCCATTATACAACAGGCTGTCGTAAATGAAAAGCAAATATCTCATTTAAAAATTTTATCCGTTCATCTGTCTGCTCAATTACAAGTTTGAGCTTTTCTACGTTTTTTTCTGGAATCCATGCTTTGTTTGAATGATAATAGGTACTTGCCATCTTCCAAAATTTTTCCGGATATGCAAGACATAATGCCAGATATTCTATTTCATTCTTTTGCAATTTTCTTTCCCTGTTGTAGGTTTGCAGCATTGCATTTCCAAGTTCATAATTCCATTGATTTTTTTCCAACACTTTTCGCATAAAATAATACAGATCATGAACTTGAACATCGATTCTTACATGTTCAAAATTGGTCACCACCGCTCCTTCTGCTGTAAAGAGGATATTATGATAATTATAATCTCCGTGTACCAATGTTTTTTGCTCTATACTTTTTTCATAGAGTTCTGCACATTCAAACCCTTTGAGTTTCTCGGTTATCTTTTCAGCCAGACAAAACATCTTTTCAAAGTTTTCTAAATAAAGAAACTCAAAATTTCCTTTCGATACTCTTTTTCTAATATAATTCCTTACTTTCTTCATTTCACGATTATGTCTTATGAATTCTTCTTGCAACGACCTCCCAATCATTGGTTCTGATCTCTCCTCTTTCTCCTCAGATGAATCCCTGCTTGTAAGTTTAGGAAAAGTCCATTCTTTATGAAGTTTTGCCAATTCTGATACCGCCCGAAGTATTTGCGTTTCATTCGTAACATCACATTCTTTTCCTATAAACCAATGCTTCATCATATAATTTTTTCCGTACCGGGAAGTCGTAATTAATTTTCCTTCTTTGTTATAGATTGGAAGATCCAATTTTATATGTTTGTTTTTTTCAAGTTCTTCTAGAATCTGATACAGCAAAAGGGCACGCCTGTCTGAAACTTTCGTTTCTTTTAACAGCATCGTCCCCTCTTTTGTATCGCAAAAAAACGCACCCCTTATTTTGCGGGTGCCTTTTATTCCTAAGTCATATTGGTCTAAAATTTCTAATTCATATTCTTTCATGGCTGCCCCCTGTCTCTACACTTCATAACTCTTTTTAATGTATGAAGAGGACAGCTATTGTATGCTACATCTCTAATTTTTCTTTTACATATCCTAATAGTTTTTCTTTTGTATTCATATCCGGATAATCAATAACAAATTCCAACAGTTCTGAGAGCATCTCTCCCATCTGGCGTCCCGGCTGCATACCAAGTTCTTTTAATTCTGTACCTGTAACCGCCAGCTGTCTTAACGTAACACAATCATCGTTTAATATTGTTTCTTGATATAGATCTCTCATTGCAATAATATTTTCGATCTTTTCTCGTCTTTTGTATGGACTTTGTGCTTTCACATCCGCCATTCGAACTGCCAAATAGTAAGGGAATAAGTCCACTCCGATTCGATTCATTGCACGACGCACATTTTGTGCCGTAGCCTCGATTCGATAATCGTGATAACATACTAACTTTGTAACCTTCTTAACAGTATCATTATCAAATTTCAGACGTCTTAAAACCGTTCTTGCTATTTCTTCACTGACAATGGCATGTCCTTTAAAATGATCCACACCTTTTCCATCTGTTGTCTTCATCATTGGTTTTCCCATATCATGGAACAACATGACAAAACGGAGAATCTTGTCTTTTTTTACATTGCGCAAAGCTTGCAACGTATGATCTGCAACATCATACTGATGATGTGGTGTGTTTTGTGTTACTCCGACCATTGCATCCCACTCCGGAAGGATCACTTTCGTAATTCCAAGAGAATAGGCATCCTGAAGCATCTCTGGATGATCAGAAGTAAGTAATTTTACAAGTTCCGCCTGTATTCTCTCTGCACTGATGTTAATGAGATTTGGCGCTAGATGTTCAATGGCTCTTGCAGTCATCGGCTCTATTTTACAAGCAAGTTGTGCGGAAAATCGCACTGCTCGAAGAATTCTAAGTGCATCTTCTGAAAATCTTTCCATCGGATCTCCAACACAGCGAATCAAGTGGTGGTTTAAATCTTTCATTCCACCAAAAATATCTACTAAACGCACCTCATCGTTATATGCCATTGCATTAATTGTAAAATCTCTGCGTTTTAAATCTTCTTCAAGATTTTTTGTAAATGTAACTTCCTTTGGGTGACGACTATCATCGTATTGTCCATCTATGCGGTATGTTGTAACCTCATATCCTTCTTTTCCAATCATAACCGTCACAGTTCCATGCTCAATTCCTGTATCAACTGTTCTATTAAAGAGTTTTTTAATTTCCTCTGGTTTCGCAGAAGTTGTAATGTCCCAGTCTTCTGGATTCCTACATAATATAGTATCTCTGACACATCCGCCGACTGCGTATGCTTCATATCCGTGCATTTGAAGATTGTTTATAATGGAAACCACATTGTTTGGTAAATCTATTTTCATATGCTTGTCCTTTCCATATCCATTTCACGTCTTTGACAAGTAAATATTATAACTTGTCGTGGCTGTTCTCTCAACCATTTTAGGGTAGATTTTAATCTTTTATCATCATAAAATCCAAAAGCTTCATCAAAGATAAGCGGTAAAGATTCCTCAAATAAAATATCAGCAACCGCCATTCGAAGTGCAAAATAAACCTGTTCCACGGTTCCTGATGAAACACGTTCCACCAAAATTTTCCTTCCCTGATAAACAAGAAACAACTTCATATCACGATCAACAAATACATCTGTGTATTTTCCCTCTGTGATGGATGCAAGTATGGAAGATGCCTTTCGGTTGAGAACGCCCCCAAAACCACTGCTCATTTTTTCTACCGCCTCGCCCATTTTTTTCTCAGCAAGTTCAACCGCCTCACTTTTGCGTTCCAGCACTTTTTCTTGCTCATTTGGCTCCCTTTGCTCCTCAATCTGCTCCAAAAGATTTTGATATTGCACTTGCTTTTCTCTCTTTTCCTCTAAAATGTGTGCCCGTTTCCACTTTTGTTTTCGGAATTGTTCTTTCAAAAATTCCCTTTTGTTCTCCTTTGATGCGGGCGACTTTTTCTCCGCTTCTGTTTTTTTCCTCCGCCAACTACCTATCAGGAAACTTGCCATTCCAATACCAAAAAGTGCGGCTATGCCCGTTATAAAAACGGTTCCCCCTTGGAGTTTTAACATGATTTTAAAAAGAAGCAGAAGTACTCCCACAATAATACAAGCAGCACCAGCCAAGAAAAACGGCACTCCCTTTTTCTTCTTTTCCGCAGTTTCGTCACTTTTTGGGGATGTATGTAACTCTTGAAAGGCTTCCTGAACTCTTTGTAGTTCCACTTCTGATTCCGCTAAATCTTTGTCTAGCTTCTCTATCTCTCTTGTAAGATACGTACATTCATTTTCTAATAGTTCTCTCTTTTTTTCCCGCTTTTGACGAAGTACTCTTTTTTCTTTGTCTAGCATTTTCTTTTTTTCATGAAGCTTATGGAAAGCCTTTGAAACATCCAAACTTCCACTCCCTGTTTCATAATAGTTGGAGGCATGATTATTAAGTTCCTCTGCCAATTCCATTCCCGGCTTGGCCGAAAGCTGTCCAACTGAGATGGTGCTTTCAAAATTTTTCTTTGTAAGACCATCAAGCAGCATTTCCAAATCCCCATGCTCTACAGAGAGTTCTTCTCCATCGTCTTCACATAATAAAACCGCTTTTTTAGAATATCTGTCAAAATTTCTCTCCAAGCGAAATGTTTTTCCACCACTTGTAAATCGCATGACTCCCGCATAATAGTTTGGATTTTCCCACGGTTCATATCTACTAAATTCATCCGTCTGAGCCGCTCTTCCCCTTCCTCGTTCCATACCGAAAAGCATGGCTTTAATAAATGCATAAATGGTAGATTTTCCATATTCATTTTCACCATAAAAAATATTCATTCCACTATTGAGGAAAAAATGACGATCTGAAAATTTCCCAAAATTTTTAATATGTAATTCTTTGATCTCCATAATTTTCTCTTTCTACTCATCCAAAAGTGCACGTATTCCTTCTTGTAACGCTAAAAATTCTACGGTATCCTTATCGCAGGTTCCAATACTGTCTATAAAACAGCCAATAAGATTCTCTTTATTTTCATGATATAGCTTCTTGTAATCAAAGGCTGGATACGTTTTGTCGATTACTTCCAGTACATTATTGTAAACATCTAGAGTTTCTGGTTCAAATTGAATGTCCACATCTCGCTCCCCAATTAATGTAATCTTAAACATATTTTGGATTCCTTTTTCTTCTATTTGCTGCGTCACAAATTCTTTTAAACTTCCATTTGTCATATTTTCATGAACCGTCACATTCATAGGAATGTATTGCCTAGATGCAAACGGTACAAATTTAATCTTCACACCTTTGCTTGTGATCTCTCCCTTAATATATCCATGTTCTCCTACATCATTTTTATCGACGGGTTCTAAGGCTCCTGAATATGCCGCTTGATTTTCTAAAAGAATCTGCGGTTTATGAATATGCCCCAGTGCCACGTAATCAAACCCACTTCTTGCCAGTGCCTCTTTTCGGATTGGTATATGTTTTTCATCTCCTCCATGTGCAAGAAGAATTTCTCTCTTGCAATATCCTGGAGCTTTAAAGGAATATCTCTCTTCTTTCATTTCCTTTGCATAGTAACTAAATCCATAAACTGCAAGGTTGTATTCATCAAATTCCACATATTCTGTATTTTGTCCAAACAAAGGATACACATTTTCACTCCATTTAAAACTATGGTAAAAAGAATCGGGTTTGATATAATCATGATTCCCCGCAATTAGAACCACTTTGGTATGGGTTAAAGTTGAGAAAAGATAGTCAACCTCTTTTAAATCTTTCCGCAGAGGCTGGCGGTGAAATAAATCTCCTGCAATCAACAAAATATCGGTTTGCTCTCTTTCACAAAGTTCTATAATTTGTTTGAATGATTCCCACAATTCTTTTGGTCTGTTTGCACTATATGCTTTTCCTGAATCGGGAGCTGCACCTAGGTGCACATCCGCTATATGAATAAATTTCATCTTCCGTCTCCTTATACTTCAAGCCAGAAAAGGACGTAACTTCCACCCTCGTTACGTCCTTTTGTATCTTACTACACAATACAATCGTTTTATGCACTGTCTCTTTTATCTTTTTATAAATCACAGTTGTTCACTGTTCTTGGGAATGGTATCACATCACGGATATTTGACATTCCTGTCAGATACATAACACATCTTTCAAAACCAAGTCCAAATCCTGCATGTCTTGTAGATCCATATTTTCTAAGATCAAGATAGAACTTATAATCTTCTTCTGATAAATTCATCTCTTTCATTCTTTCACAAAGTTTGTCGTAATCATCTTCTCTTTGGCTTCCTCCGATGATTTCTCCAATACCAGGCACCAAACAATCCACCGCTGCGACTGTCTTTCCATCTTCATTTAACTTCATATAAAATGCCTTGATCTCTTTTGGATAATCTGTAACAAAGACAGGACGTTTAAATATATTCTCTGTCAAATAACGCTCATGCTCTGTCTGAAGATCAACTCCCCAAGAAACTTTGTATTCAAACTTATCATTGTTTTGTTCAAGAAGCTCCACTGCTTCTGTGTAGGACACTCTTGCAAAATCAGACTCAACAACATTTTTTAGTCGATCCAAAAGTCCCTTATCCACAAAGGAATTGAAGAAGTTCATTTCTTCCGGTGCATTTTCTAACACATAAGAAATTACATATTTTAACATATCCTCTGCCAAATCCATATCATCTTCAAGATCTGCAAACGCAATCTCTGGCTCAATCATCCAAAACTCTGCCGCATGACGTGTGGTGTTTGAATTTTCTGCACGGAATGTTGGTCCAAATGTATAAATACTTCTGAATGCTTGTGCAAATGTCTCTCCATTGAGCTGTCCACTTACCGTAAGACTTGTCTCTTTCCCGAAGAAATCCTGACTATAATCTACACTCCCATCCTCTTTCTTTGGAACATGATCCAGATCAAGAGTGGTTACTTTAAACATTTCTCCTGCGCCTTCACAGTCACTTGCTGTAATAAGTGGAGTATGCACATACACAAATCCTCTTTCCTGAAAAAACTGGTGAATTGCATAAGCAATCAAAGAGCGCACTCTAAAAACCGCCTGGAATGTATTTGTTCTAGGACGAAGGTGTGAGATTGTTCTCAAATACTCAAAACTGTGACGCTTCTTCTGTAATGGATAATCTGGAGCAGATGCACCTTCCACGATTACCTCTTCTGCCTGAATCTCAAATGGCTGCTTTGCCTGTGGCGTTGCTACAAGTGTACCTCTCACAATAATTGCCGCACCTACATTTTGCTTTGAAATCTCTCCGAAATTTTCCATTGTATCATGGTAAACAACCTGAAGCGGTTCAAAATAAGACCCATCATTTACAACAATAAATCCAAATGTCTTAGAGTCACGAATACTGCGAATCCATCCACCTACTTCTACTTCTCTATCCAAATATGCTTCTCTGTTTTTAAATAATTCACGAATTGTAATCAAGTCCATCTGTTTTACTCCTTATTCCTTACAATTTTAACATTGTTTCTATTATAACACTGAACACGCAAAAAAAACAACATGGAAGTTATATTTTGTAGTAGGGATGTTCCTACTTTAGAAAAGATTTTCCCCCTTGACACTCTTTAGCGATTCGCGATATAATGAGACGGAATGTGATTACAAGAGCACGCATCTTCTAAAAGATTCCGTGCTCTTTTTGCGTTTTAATACAAAAGCTGATATGAAAAGGAGCGTTTTAAATGAAATATGATGTAATTATTGTAGGCGCTGGTCCTGGTGGTATTTTTTCTGCCTATGAACTAATGCAGAAAAATTCTAATCTGAAAATTGCAGTATTTGAATCTGGTTATGCTCTTAGCAAAAGAAAATGTCCCATTGATGGAGACAAAGTGCCAAGCTGTATCAAATGTAAAACCTGTGCTATTATGAGTGGGTTTGGCGGAGCCGGAGCTTTCTCTGATGGAAAGTATAATATTACAAATGATTTCGGCGGAACATTATTTGAGCACATTGGAAAGAAAAAAGCTTTAGAACTTATGAAATATGTAGATGAAATTAATCTTTCCCACGGTGGAGAAGGTACAAAGATGTATTCTACTGCCGGAACAAAATTCAAAAAATTATGCATTCAAAACAAGTTAAATCTTCTAGATGCCTCTGTGCGTCATCTAGGTACAGACATTAACTATATTGTTCTTGAAAATATTTATGATGAGTTAAAAGACCACGTTGATTTCTATTTTAACACTCCTGTAGATAGAATCGAAATTATAGATGGAGGATACCGCGTTCTTTACAAAGATGCATCTGCTGACTGTAAAGACTGTATCGTTTCCGTTGGTCGAAGTGGCAGTAAATGGATGGAATCTGTCTGTAAAGATCTAAATATTCCAACAAAATCAAACCGTGTAGATTTAGGAGTTCGTGTAGAACTTCCTGCTGTTGTATTTTCCCATCTTACAGATGAATTATACGAAAGCAAAATTGTATACCGTACTGAAAAATTCGAAGACAACGTGCGTACTTTCTGCATGAACCCACACGGAATTGTTGTTAACGAAAATACAAACGGCATCATCACTGTAAATGGTCATAGCTATGAAGATCCTGAAAAACAAACGGAGAATACAAACTTTGCGCTTCTTGTTGCAAAACATTTCTCTGAACCTTTTAAGGACAGCAACGGATATGGCGAAAGTATTGCCCGCCTTTCCAATATGCTAGGTGGCGGTGTTATTGTACAACGTTTCGGCGATCTAGTACGTGGACGTCGTAGTAATGCAAAACGTATCGAAGAAGGACTCGTAACTCCAACATTAGCTGCTACACCAGGAGATTTAAGTCTTGTCCTTCCAAAGCGTATTTTAGATGGTATCATTGAGATGATTTATGCCCTTGATAAAATCGCACCTGGTACCGCAAACGACGATACGCTTCTTTATGGTATTGAAGTTAAATTCTACAACATGGAAGTAGATATTGATGAAAACCTTGAGACAAAATACAAAGGTCTTTATATCATCGGTGATGGAAGTGGAGTTACCCATTCCTTATCACACGCTTCAGCCAGTGGTGTTTATGTTGCACATAAGATCACAGAATCTTTGTAAAATTTTAGCCCTAACCTTCCGATCTGGAAGACTAGGGCTTCTTTTATTTTTATATTGTACGCGCAACTTCGAATGCTTCCTCTATTGCATTCAATGCTCTTCTTGCTTTTTTTGCATCACCGATAACATGAACCGGAATCTTATTTTCTTCGCAATATGTTTTCACATCTTCCATATCCCGAGAACGTGCTCCAATTGCAATAACTACACTGTCGCAATTGACTACTTTTATTTTTCCATCTGTCTCAATCTGTACACCTTCCTCTGTAACAGCAACACATTTACTATTACACTGTATGTCTACCCCAAGTTTATTGAGCTTTTCGTTTACACAGATTTTTCGTAAGTTTCCTAAATCTTTTCCAGCTTCATCCATCATCTCAACAACGTGAACTTCATGCTGTTTTTCCGCTAAGTAGTCAGCCACCTCAAGGCCTACAAGTCCTCCACCTATTACACATACACGACCTTTTACTTCTTTCGTTCCATTTAATACGGAATGAGAATCTGCCATGCATTTTTTTTCTGCTCCCGGAAGCGAGATTTCCACTGGTTTCGCACCTGCCGCAATGATTACTTCATCAAATACTTCCTGTTTTAACATCTTTGCATCAACTTTTGTGTTGTAGTGTACTGGAACTCCCATGGATTCAACTTGTTTTCCAAATGCATGTGCTGCCATTTCCATTTCTTGTTTTCCAGGCGCTTTTCCTGCTGTAATAATCTGCCCGCCTAACTGACTTCCTGCTTCAAAAATTTCTGGCTGATGACCTCTTTGTTTTAAAATTTTAGCTGCTTCTAATCCTGCCATACCTCCTCCGATAATCGCAACACGTTTCGGAGCCTCTGTAGATTTGATCTCCCACTCTTCTTCATGTCCGATCATTGGGTTTCGCAGGCAAGTAATAAACGAGCGATTTTCCAAATCACAGAATCCATCGTAACATCCCTGATTACATCCAACACAATGTACAATATCTTGTGCTCTTCCTTCCTCTGCCTTTATAGAGAATTCTGGATCCGCAAGCTGTCCTCTTCCTATAACTACAAAATCTGCTTTTTTCTTTGCAAGGATCTCTTCTGCCTGCTCTGGAGTATTAATTCTTCCAACAGCAATCGTTAACATCCCTGTTTCTTTACGAATCTTTTCTGCATTTGCAACATTAAATCCTCTTGGTACATCTAATGGCGGTACCTCGTAAACAGTAGCTGATGTAATGATATTTCCTCTTGATACATCCAAAACATCTACGCCTTCTTTTTGAGCAAGCTTACAAAATGCAATCACTTCGTCAATTGTCAATCCATTTGGCAAACAGTCGTCATGGGCATCAATACGCATAAACAATGGCATATCCTCTGGCATGTTTTCACGAATTGCACGAATACATTCTAATGGAAAACGAGAACGATTTTCAAAACTTCCGCCATATTCATCTGTTCTATGGTTTAGTCCACCACTTAAGAAAGAATGTGGCAGGTAATTGTGTGCACAATGAAATTCTACGCAGTCATACCCCGCAAGTGCAACTCTTTTGGCCGCTTTCCCGTATGCTTCTACGACTTCCTTGATTTCTTCTTTTGTAATTGCCGGTAATGTAAATTCTCCAAAATTCATGTCATCTACTACAAACATTTTCGCTTTTGGATCCATCCCTACTGCAATACTTCCCTGCCATAATTGAATTCCTGCTTTTCCACCGGCTTCATGAATCGCATCGGTTAGTTTCTTATGTCCTTCGATATGGGAATCCTCACTAATAGACACGAAATGTGCTGGTGCACTCGGTGTATGTACCGCTGCTACTTCCACAATATTTAACCCGCAACCACCTTTTGCACGCGCTTTATGATACGCGATCAAGCGAGGTGTGATCTCTCCATGCTCTCCAGCCATTCTTGTTCCCATGGCCGGAAGAATAATACGATTTTTCATATGCAACCCACGTATATCACAAGGTTGAAACAAATTATTATACTTCATAAGAACCTCCTAAATTTATCTAAATACATTATAACTCGCAATAGAGCATTCTAACATTCATTTTAAGTTTAATTATTCTCATTTTTTAAGGTTTTTATCTTTTTTCGATATTCACTAGGCATACAATTTCGTTTATTTTGAAATACTCTCTGAAAGGTAGACAAGCTACCAAATCCGCAATCCATTGCAATAGTTGTCAGTGGGATGTCTGTTGTCTCAATTAAGGTTTTTGCATATAGAAACCGAATATCTTCTAGTAATGTTTTAAAAGTTAGATCGTAATCCTTTAATAATTGTTCAATTGCATATTCTTTGATATTTAATTCTTGTGCACAATCCTGTATTGTAATGTTGCCGGTAAAGTAAAATGACAAATATTGAAGTATTTTCAAAAAGCGATCTTGACCATGATAATAATGCTCTTGGTCTAAAATCATTTTCTTCTGGTAAGTTGTTGGACTCATCCCTGTATATTCTTCAAAAATACGGTAAAAAGTTGCCTTGGAACAATCCCCTAATTGCTCAATAATATAGGAAATTTCCAGTTCTTCAAAATGGAGCAGTGCACATACATTTAATACCTTCGCAAACTGCTTTAGCTCCAAAAAAGTCATTCCGCACAATTGTTTTAATTTCTGATTTAAGTAATTGGGATGATAACCTAGCTTGTTTGCTGCTTCATCGATTTTATAAGATTTTGCCGGTGATACCAAAATTTGTTGAATGATATACCATATGTCTTTTTCATCCACCTTTCTTGTATCCTCCAAAGCATAACGACAATATAACGTATGCAATTCCAGCACCCGATAAACAATCATATTGCGTGCTCCAAATTTTTCCTCTTCCTGTTCCTTGCAAATACTTAGAAACAGTTCTTTAATATGTTTGTCACAGTTCCCATCAATGATTGGTTTGGTTTCATAAACCAACTGGGCATGTGTGGCAGATTCATGTTTTTCCCACATCATATGCATAAATAAACCGATAAAAAATCGAATTCTAATTACTTTTAAGCTTTCTTTAATTTCATAAACTTGATAAAGATGATGCGCATACAAACATAAAAATGCATTTTTTTCCAAGGGATACGTTTTCCCATTCACATCCATCTTCGCGATTCCATCCAGTACATACCACAGTTCTACCTGCACATGAGCATGGAGATCAATTGTTTTGCTAATTTCAAGTTTTTCCACCTGAATTTCTTTCTCTTTATAATTATTATAATAATCTATCCCCGTAAACCAGTCTTTTTGTTCTTTCATTCTAACTTTCCTAACCACTGTTTTGAATATTTGAAATTAAATCAATACACGCCCTTTTGTTTTTAGCCACTGTTCTTGTTTTCTGTATTCCGGCAAAATCTTCTCTACTTCGTCCCAAAATTTTTTTGAATGATTCATTTCTTTCCTATGACACAGTTCATGTACCACAATGTAATCTTGCACTTCTTCCGGCGCCATCATCAGTACACAATTAAAATTAAGATTTCCTTTAGAACTACAACTTCCCCATCTAGTCTTTTGATGCCTGATCGTAATCCGTCCGTATGTAACTCCTATCTTTTCTGCATAGTAAGACACTTTTTGTGGTAGTATCCTCTTTGCTTTGCGCACAAGTTCTTGCACCTCTTCTTCACTGATACACATTTGATGTTTTTTTTCTTCTTCTACTATTTTTAAATGTTTTTTGATCCATTCTTCTCTATCCTTCACAACCCTGTGAATATCCGCATCCTTCATCCAATACGGCGCACGAACTATCACTTGTCCTGTTTTTTTTATTTGAATGGACATTGTCTTACGGTTACTTTGTATAACCTCCACATGTTCCAACTGATTCATATTCATCCTCTATCCCAAAGCAATCTATCCGTTTTTCCTCGCAACATCTTATTTTGTATAACGTTATTGTAGCATAACCGATGTACCTTGAAAAACTTCTATTTTTATTTTTTTAGAAAATTAGCACTCACCTGTTGACATTGCTAATAATATATGTTATATAATATATAGAACAAATAAAACAAATGTTTTTCAAGGAGGTATGACTTATGTTATTAGCAAACAGAAATAATTTTTTTGATGAGATGTTTCAGGATCCTTTCTTTACACGTCCATTTGAAAACACCTCCGCACAGATCATGAAAACAGACATTCATGAAAAAGACGGAAACTATATGGTTGAAATGGAACTTCCTGGATATACAAAAGAAGATATTTCCGCTGATTTAAAAGATGGATATCTTTGCATCAGTGCAGTGAAAGATCAGACAAACGAAGAAAAAGATCAGAAAGGAAATTGTATCCGTCGAGAAAGATACACTGGAAACTGTACTAGAAAATTTTATGTAGGAAAGGATGTTACAAAAGAGGACATCAAAGCTGCATTTTCCGATGGCGTTCTAAAATTGCTCATTCCGAAAAAAGCTCCTCAAAATGTTACATCTCAGACAAGAATAGCAATTGAATAAGCTGTGATCATGCAAAATGGATAGCAAACGCTATCCATTTTGTCTTTTTATCCTTTTAACTACATAGAAGTTCTTTAATCATCACATCATTTCCCGAGAGGATTTCCATATCATTGCTCCCACATTTCGGGCAACGAAAATCTTGAGCCACCGCGTTAAATTCTCTTCCACAGTCTTTGCACTTTACGATTCCCGGTACAGTCTCCATTTCTAATACCGTGTTTTCCATAAAAGTTTTATAAACCGCTGCCGGAAAGCATACTTCCATATAATGTGGTACTACTCCAGACAGTTCTCCTACTTCTAATACAAGCTTTTGTACTTCTGTAAAACCCTCTTCTTTTATGATTTCTTCTATTGTCTTAACCATTGAACTTATAACTCCCAGTTCGTGCATGCTCTTCCTCCAGACATAAGTTCTAATTTTTTCCGATTTCTTTTACACCCGTAGCAACAATTTTCCCTGCACGTTTCACGGCATTTGCAGCCATTTTCATTGGAAGTTTTTCATAGGTGTCCGGTGTATTATCGTATTTTCGTATAAGGTGGATAGCATCAAATTTACATTTTGTTGTACACTGTCCACATCCCACACACATATACGCATCTACTTGTGCCGCTCCACATCCAAGGCAACGTTCTGTTTCTTTTTTCATTTGTTCTTCTGTAAATGTAATGCGATCATCTTTAAAAGAATTTTTGGCCGCTGGATTATGACCTATCTTTTGACGTGCCGTATTGTCAAATCCTTCCACAACAATGTTATTTTTATCAAAGGCATGGTACTCTCGTCGATCTCGTCCAAAGGTCAAACTTTGTCCTGGTTGTACATAACGATGGATAGAAATTGCACCTTCTTTTCCTGCTGCGATCGCATGGATTGCAAATTTCGGTCCTGTATAGGCATCTCCACCTACAAATACATCCTTTTGAGCCGTTTGATAGGTATGTGCATCTGCCTTTGCCGTTCTATTTGGATTGATTTCTACAGCACTTCCTTCTAGAAGTCCTCCCCACTGAATGGACTGACCAATTGATATAAGTACAGTTTGTGCTTCTACGATAATCGTATTGTTTTCATCATATTTTGGTGCAAAACGTCCATTCTCATCGAAAACAGAGACACATTTCTTAAATTCTACACCTGTAACCTTTCCATTTTCCACAAGAATGCGCTTTGGTCCCCAACTGTTTTCAATGGAAATTCCTTCTTCTAAGGTTTCTTCTATTTCTTCTGTTAGAGCCGGCATTTCTTTTCTGCTTTCCAGACAGAACATGGAAACTTCGGATGCTCCTGTTCGTGTCGCTGTACGTGCTACATCAATGGCAACATTTCCACCACCTATGACAACCGCTTTTCCTGAAAGTTGTACCTCTTTTCCAAGATTTACATCTCGCAAAAACTCTACCCCAGTAATTACACCAAGTGCATTTTCCCCTTCTACTCCAAGCGACCGTCCTCCTTGTGCGCCAATTGCAAGATAGAAAGCCTCATATCCTTGGTTTCTTAGCTCATCTAATGTAAGATCTTTTCCTACTTCGATTCCTGTCTTAAACTCTACCCCCATCTCTCTTAAAATATCGATTTCTGCATCTACTACATTTTTCTCTAGACGGAAAGCCGGAATTCCTAAGGTCAACATTCCCCCTAATTTTTCTTGCTTTTCAAACACTGTAACTGCATAACCGTCAATGGCAAGATAATAGGCACAAGAAAGTCCCGCAGGGCCTGCTCCTACAACCGCAATCTTTCTACCATAATCATGACGTTTCTCTGGGATAAACCGCTGATTGCTATCTAACTCTTGATCTGCAATAAACTTCTTGATCTCATCAATTGCAATCGGTTCGTCAATATCTCCTCTGGTACATTCACTCTCACAGCCATGTGGACAGATTCGACCGCATACCGCTGGAAATGGATTTTCTTTTTTGATCAGTTCCAAGGCTTCTTTGTAGCGCCCCTGGCTGGCAAGCTTAATATATCCTTGCACTGCAATATGCGCTGGACAGGCTGTTTTACACGGAGATGTTCCTTCTTCCGCTACGTCTTTTCTATTTTCACGATAATCTACATTCCAGTCTTTTTTCCCCCATATATGATCTCGAACCGTACGTTCCTTTTTCTCTGGTAGCGGTTCTTTTGCACATAAGCGCTGCCCTAATTGAATCGCATTCACCGGACAATTTTCCACACACTGTCCACAGGCTACACAGTTAGCTGTATTCACTTCTGCACAGAAATTTGAACGAATAGCATCCGGTGTTTTAAACATCGATGCAATACGCATAGAAAAACAAGAACATCCACAGCAATTACAAATAGCAAACGCCTCTCCACATTCTTCTGTATGTGGCATTTCATGCATCAATCCCATTTCTTCTGCTCGATGGATAATTTCCTCGGCCTCTTCTCTTGTAATTTCTCTGGCTCGACCTGTATTGATATAATATTCCGCCCCTGATCCCATCTGTATACAAAGATCTTGTTCCAAATGACCACATCCCTCATCTAAATGGCGACGAGATGCGCGACAAGAACAGTCTGAAACGCTAAACTTATCGTATTTGTCAAGGTAGTGGGACAATTTTTCCCATGGTTGGACTCCTGGTATGTTTTCAATGGCTGATTCTATCGGAATTACTCGCATCATCGCCATTCCCTCTGGAAGCATTGGGGTCATTGGAGCAAGCCTAGTACGAGTATATGCTTCAAATGCCTTTCCAATTTGTGGATACTTTTCTAACTGTTCTCTATTGTTGACCATCATTTCCAACATGCCCGGTGCAAAAATATTAACCCAAAATAATTCTTGTCCATCCTCATGCCAAACTTTACATACACCAATCTTAGAAAGTTCCATTAATATTTTGTGTGTTTCTTCGATTGTCTTTCCACACTTTTGGGAAACATATTCCACCGTCCGAGGTTTGCGAAGCCCCATTGTCAGCGCCACATCTGCCTGTTCATCACTGACCACACATTCGAGTGCATAATACTCCGGTGCATTTTCATCAATTTTATTCATCACACCAGCAATACCACCCACCATTTTCGCTAATTTCACAATTTTAGAACGTAATTGTGCCATCCTTCATTCTCCTTTTCCTTCTTATTCCTTTATTTCCCTTTCCAGGTATTTACTTCTTCTTTCAGCCAACGGTACCATTCTTCCATTCCTTCTCCTGTCCGTGCGCAAATTGGGATCACTTTTGCCTTCGGATTACGCATATGTACATATTCACGGCACTTTTCAATATCAAAATCAAAATATGGCAAAACGTCAACTTTATTAATCAGTACTACATCACAAATGGAAAACATTAGTGGATATTTTAGCGGTTTATCATGTCCTTCTGGTACAGATAAAATCATTGCATTTTTTGAAGCACCCGTATCAAATTCCGCGGGACAGACTAAATTTCCCACATTCTCAAGAACTACAAGATCCACGTCTTCAGTTCCTAGACCTTCTAATCCCTGACTTGTCATCTGTGCATCTAGATGACACATGCCCCCTGTATGCAGCTGAATGGCTTTTACCCCCATGTCGGAAATGGTTTTTGCATCTACTTCTGAGTCAATATCTGCTTCCATGATTCCAATTTTCATTTCCTCTTTTAATGCTTCGATTGTGCGCTGCAGAGTTGTAGTTTTTCCAGAACCTGGGCTACTCATTAGATTCAGCAAAAACACTCCTTTTTCTTTTAACTTCAAGCGAAGTTCCTCTGCCTCTTTGTCATTTGCCGCAAACACACTTTGCTTAACTTCCAACACCTTATATGCTTTCATGTAAAACTCCTTTCACGGTTATTTCTTTTGAAAAAGCACCTGTACGATTTTAGTGCTTTTTGCATATAATTTCTCTTTTTTTAATAATTAATCTAGTTAAATTATACTATGTTCAACATTGTTATTATATAGTCAATATTTTGTTTCTGTATGAAAATACAAAAAAGAAGTCCCCACATCAAATGAGGACTTCTCTTTTTCCTACATGGAAGCTATTACCTGATACAAGGTATCTTCTTGTGTTCTTTCCTGCACACAAAAGATTCGGCATCCTAACTGCTCTTGATTTTCTTTTTTCTCTATTTTTAAGATCTTCTTCGTCTGTTCGATTTCTGACTTAAGCAAGGAAGTCATTTTCTCTTCATTTCCTTTGGCTCTGTCAAAAATTACTCCGTACATTAATTCTGAAAATGCCACATATACTTCATTTACTGTATCTGTGAAATCCGTCATGATATCCACAGCTTTTCTAATCTGATCACTGGCTTCCTTTCTGTACTCTTCCTGTTCCTCAACCTTCACAGCCCGTTCATTGAACATCAAAATACTGATCTCATCCAACATAAGGAGGCTTAAATACTTCGGAAGATTGTTCCTTACCTGAGCGGCTAATTCTTTGAGTGCCTCTGAAAGCTCCCCTTCTATATCTTCCTGTGTTAGTCGTTCCATATAGAGAACAAATTGGGTAAAATCGTACATCGTTTCTATAAAGTCTTGATCTGTGGTGGTGTCCAAACTCCCAATCAGCTCTTCTTTTGTGTTTTGATCTATAAGAGCATAATACAACTGCTCACATACATCGAGATAAAAATGATACGGATGCCTTAGAATCAACTCGCGTACAAGATTTTCACTTGGCTGATTGATATTTTTTGTACTGGAAATAGCGGCATCATCAACCAAATCAACCAATTTTTTGGCAAGCTTTTTGTAGTCTATTTCTTCTTCCTGCTGCGCGTCTAATTGTACTTGATCTGATTCTCTTTTTTTCTTTGCCTCTTGGATTCTCTTCCACTTCCAATAACGCTCTTCATATCCAGATCCCAGAATTAAATTGTATTGATCCAGCCCTCTTATTGGGTAGCAATATGTCTTAAGAAGCTGATCATATATTTCATATAAACTTCCTTCTTTGTTATAGTGAAATTCTATATTTTTCGCTTCATCAAGCAACTCTTTTCCTAAAATGTCCAGTCTTTTCATGTCAAATTTCTCCTTTAAGGTCTGGTGTTTATCCTTCAAATATTTTACGAAGTTTTTGCTTTACGCTGTTTTCTGCAAAAGACACTTCTATAGCCTGACGCATCATTGTCATAATTTCTTCATCCGTTACAGCCCAGTTCTTCTGAACAAAACGTATTTCCTTTTCTATATTCGTATTACTTACTGTTCTGTTGTCTGTATTAAGTGTCACACGCAACCCTTTTTGTATAAATTCTCGAATTGGATATTCTTCGATTGTCTTGACCGCTTTTGTCTGAAGATTGCTGATGGGACACATCTCTATTCCGATATTATGATCTCTGCAAAAGCTGATAGCCGCATCATGTCCTCGAAGTGCAATGCCATGTCCAATACGTTTTGCACCAAATTCTACTGCTTTCGTAACATTCTCAACACGGCCACACTCTCCACCATGAATGGTAAACGGGATTCCCATAGCAGCAATCTGTTGAAACAGTTTTGAAAACCCTTCTATTGGAAAAGCAGCTTCATTTCCTGCAAGATCAAATGCACAAAATCCTTTGCCATAAAATCCCTTTACCTCTTCTGCCATTTTCAAATTTTCTTCGTAACTTAGATGTCTCATAGCGCATGCAATTACATTGTATTCTACACCATACTCTTTTTTCCCTGCCTCGAGACCTTCTAGTACAGCACCCATAACCTTTTCACAATCTAGACCTTTTCCTTTTGAAAGTGATGGAGCAAATCTTACTTCTATGTATTTTACATTTTCCTCTGAAACATTCTTTATAAAATCGTATCCTGCTCTTCGAAGTCCATTTTCTGTCTGAAGACATTGCAGTGGAAGGTCGAATTTTTCTAGATACTCCGAAAGACTTTTGCAGTCCTCTTCTACCTGCAGTTCTTTTGTGCTGATCTGTCGTCCGAAAAGCTCTTGAAGACATTCTTTACTTAAAGATCCATCAAGATGGCAGTGCAGATCAATTTTGGGAATTTCTTTTATTGTCCTGTGATCCATCTTTACTCTCCAAATGCCGCAATATAATCTTTCTTAAATTTTTCAATCCCAGCATCTGTAAGTGGATGGCGTACCATCTGCTCAATCACTTTATATGGAACGGTGGCAATATCTGCTCCTGCAAGCGCACAATCTGTCACATGAATTGGATTCCGTACACTAGCTGCAATAATCTGTGTCTGAATTCCTGCCACGTCAAACATCTTTGCAATCTCACTTATAAGATCAACTCCTCTTACAGAGATATCGTCCAATCTTCCAAGAAATGGAGACACATATGTTGCACCTGCACGTGCTGCTAAAAGTGCCTGGTTTGCAGTAAAAATAAGCGTCACATTTGTCTTGATCCCTTCAGCCGAAAGCACCTTACAAGCCTTTAATCCTTCTACTGTCATTGGGATCTTTACAACCATATTTGGATGGATTTTTGCAATTTCACGCCCTTCGTTGATCATACCTTCTGCATCTGTAGTGGTGGCTTTTACTTCCCCACTGATCGGTCCCTCTACAATAGATGCAATTTCTTTAATTACCTCTTCAAACACACGCCCTTCTTTGGCGATCAAAGATGGGTTTGTTGTAACACCACAAATTACGCCCATATCATTTGCTTTTCTAATATCTTCTACATTTGCTGTATCAATAAAAAATCTCATCTTTTTTTCCTCCTCTGATGTTTGAATCGTTTTATTGTTATTTTACTTCTTTGAAAAAATATGTTTGATAAACACATAAATGACGATGATAAATGCGAGCAAATACCCCAAAACTCCTATCGCCGGTATTCCAAATATCTTCGGTGTCATACTCGTTGTACAGATAATGCTAGAACTGATAAGAAGTGCCATGACCCATAATCCCATGACAACGTTCCTTCCCACTCTTCTCAACAATTGCTCTAAATCGTCTGCTGCATGAAGTTCAAGATTCACGCTTGTCTGCCCTTTCAAATGTCCTTCTAACACATCCGCTGCCAGTGACGGTAAGTCTATGGCCTTTGAAATAGAACGGTAAATATGTTTCCCACCACGTTTTAGTTCTTTTTTTAGGTTAAAATTCTGAATATAACTGTCTTTTACCCGAGCAGCTGCAATCTCTACCATATTGATCTCGGGACAAATCTCTGCCAAAACTCCTTCCATATGGGTAAGTCCTCTAGCAAGCATTGTAAGACCATGAGGCATGGAAATCCTATTCTCTTTCATGACTTCCATAAGATCTTGCATGGTTTCAGCAATATCAATTTCTCCCATATCTCTCGTTCCATATTTGGATAAGAGTACTCCAATATCTTCATACAACCGACTTTGATCTGGTTTTCCGTTAAATTCACCCAATGCAAGAACTGCTTCTTGGATCAGTCCAATATCTTTGATCGCAACTCCACGAACAGCTTTTCCAATCAATTCTTTGTCCCTGTCTGTCAATCTACCCATCATCCCCATGTCAATCCAGACAATCTTTCCATCTTTAATCCTTACATTGCCAGGATGTGGGTCTGCATGAAAGAAGCCATCTTCCATGACTTGTCTGATAAAATTGTCGATCAGCTTACTCCCTATTTCTTGAAGATCATATCCATTTTTCAAAAGATTTTCTTTATCATTGATCGCATATCCATCGATATACTCCATAACAAGAACATGCCCCGCAGTATACTCTTTGTATAATTTTGGTATTTGCACAAATACGACATCCTTATTATTTCTTGTAAATTCCTCGATATTTGCTGCTTCAATGAGAAAATTCATCTCCTCTTGTGTCACTCTCCAAAGTTCGTTCAACACAAGATCTAAATCCACCATCCCTTTAATGGTTTCAATTGGAAGAAGCTTTACAGCTTTACGAAGAAGTCCGATATCACGTGCCATAATCTCTGCAATTCCCTGTCTTTGCACTTTAATGACTACTTCTTCACCTGTCCTTAAAACTGCTCTGTGAACCTGTGCAATCGAAGCTGAACCAAGTGGTTTTTTCTCTACATACTCGAACACTTCCTGCCATGGAAACCCATAAGACTCTTCGATTACTTGCTCCACCTGCTCAAAAGGCATCGGTGGAACCTCTGACTGTAAGCGTAACAACTCATCACAATATCTTTTGGGCAATATATCTGAATGTAGGGACATAATCTGCCCTAGTTTAATATATGTAGGCCCAAGATCTTCTATGATCAAGCGTAATTTTTCCGGAGAAACGCCTCTTGTAATTTTATGCTTACGGAGCACATCTGTAATCTCTTTTAATCGTGATTTTTGTTTTCCCTCTCCGTCCTGAGCTGTCTTCGTTTTACTCATCCACTTCTCCGTTTTCTTCTGCTGTCTTTTCTTGTTCTGCATCAGATTCTAATTTTGAAATCTGCACCTTTAGAAGTTCAATCTGCTCCGGAGTCATCTTATCCAGTAATTCGTTAAGTTCATCTGGTGTATTTGGCTTTACGGAAACGTTTAAATTATCTTTTACCGTTTTTTTAATATTGTGTTTTAATTCTTGATTAAGAGCCTTGCCTTGTTCTACGGTAAGTTCTCCTTTCTCAATCATGTCTTCTAATATTTCTTTCGTCTTCTCTGCTGTAACTGCTACACCACCAATCCCTGCATATAAAAGTTTTTTTAATCCATCCAGTGGTTTATCCATAGAATTTCCTCCTTTAGCAAAATTTAATTATGATATACAATATTATACACCTTTTTTCAAAACATTTAATCAATATTATATAAATAATTCTAAAATTTTTGGGATAAATATGATTGCTCCGATAA
Organism: Ruminococcus sp.; assembly: GCA_020024635.1. GTDB lineage: Bacteria > Bacillota > Clostridia > Lachnospirales > Lachnospiraceae > JAHHTM01. Next base: position 22,505 of record JAHHTL010000002.1, on the reverse strand, counting down.
TTGCCGCCATAATTGCTGCTATAAGAACCGCTCCTGCCGCTGTATCTTTTGCAACCTTTGCCAAGGGTTTTCTTTCTTCCGTCACAAGGTCAACGATTGCTTCTGCAGATGTATTTACCAGTTCCAACGCCATTACAAGTCCAAAAAGAATCAAACAAATACACCATTCTGTCACAGATAAACGAAGCAATGTACCAAGAAGTACAACTATGATCACTGCCAGACAATGGATCTTCATATTCCTTTCTTTTGCGATACAGGTAAAAATGCCTTCAAAAGCATAACCAAAACTCTTATAAAGCGGATCTTTTTTGCCTTTTTTCATCTGACTTCTCCTTTCATCATATGTTCTACAATTTTCGATGCTATTTTCTTAAAAAACAACCTACACCTCTTTTTTCTCATTATAGGTAGAATTCGCAAAAATTACAATAAAAGAAGGTCACCATTCTTTGAATATCGCTTTTGTATTCAAAAAATGAATGACCTTCTTAAGATTACTGATCTTTTAACTCAATTTTTAAAACTGTATCTTTTTCATCTACAAGTGGATATGTAAACACTGGATTTTCTCCAAGTGCAACAAACGCGGTATCGGAGTACATCGCGGTATTCCATGCTTCTCCTCTTTGCACCTGCGCTCCACTGGACAGGTAACTTATTTTTCCAACCCTCTCTGGTGGGATATGATAAAGAGGAAGTGCTCCAAGTGGTGTTTCATAAATATGCGCATAAACGTGATTGCCATTCTGCGTATAACGTCCCCACTCTGGTTTTTCAAACTCTGAAATCCCACTGTTATAGATACTTTCCTTATTGTCTTCTAACCATTTTCCAACTTCCAGCAATATCTCTTCGCTTTCTTTTGGTATCTTTCCTTTTGCATCTGGTCCTACATTTAGGATAAAGTTTCCACCTTTACTTACACACTCTACTAATTTTCGAATCAGTGTCTGTGGTGTTTTATATACATGATCGTGGTAGCAATATCCCCAGTGATTATTCAAAGTCGCACAAAGTTCCCATGGAATTGGTCTTCCATTCAAATCTCTCATACCACCTGGTGGAATGATTTGCTCTGGACTTACAAAATCACCGCTGTAACTGTTTGGTGTATCTGTAACAATACTTCCATTTTTTTCTCCAGATCCTTCCAGTCTATTATCAATGATCACATCTGGCTGATATGTTCTAACCATTTCGATCAACTCTTTTGCTCTCCATGTTTCATTACACATCTTATCATAAGAGAAATCGAACCATAGAATATCCAATTTTCCATAATTTGTTACAAGTTCCTTCACCTGACCGTGCATATAATCTAAGTATCTGTCAAAATCAATTTTCTCGTCTTTGTAGGCCTCATTTCCTCTCATTGGATGGAACATATCATCATATTTTGGATAATCCGGATGATGCCAGTCAATTAACGTAAAATAAAGTCCCACTTTAATTCCCTCGGCACGAAAGGCATCCAAAAATTCTCTTACAAGATCTCTTCCGGCCTTTGTATTTGTTGCCTTATAATCTGTCAGCGCAGAATCAAAGAGACAAAATCCATCATGATGTTTCGCTGTAAGAACAGCATATTTCATCCCTGCTTTTTTCGCAAGCTTGGCCCATTTAGCAGGATCATAATCCACAGGATCAAACTGATCAAAATAGCGTTCATATTCTTCTACTGTCATCTGTTTTTCTGACATGACCCATTCCCCTAATGCAGGGATTGCATAGAGCCCCCAGTGAATAAACATTCCAAATCTGTCTTTTCTAAACCAATCGGTACGGTCCCATATTTCCTGATTCATATAGCATTATCCTTTCATCTCACAGACAGCCCCATTGTGCTCTCTACTTTCTTCTGCTGCAAGCGCCATTAAATGACTTTCCACGGCCTCAGATGCAGCACTCACGCTTTTTGCCTTTCCATCGGTTGCTACCAAATTAACAAATTCTTTCATCATTGCCACATCACTTCCACTGTGTCCACCTTTTGGAATCTTCACAGCAATTTTTGTTGTATTACCTGATGCAAAATCCTGAAGAATAATCTCGTTTTCCTCCATATTGCCTCGAATCTGTCCTTTGGTTCCCATAAGATTTATGATTCTTTCACATTTATTGGTAAATGCACACATTGTAAGACTTGCTGTTACACCATTCTCAAATTCAAGATTGACTACTTGGTGATCCACAACATTGTTATCACAACGATATACACAACGTCCGTAAGGACCTTCTTTCAAAGCTTCAAGAAGGGAGGCCTTATCCGTATTGATGCTTACAATCTTGGCAAAGCTTCCGCCATTTTCTTCTAAATCTTCCAGATAAAATCTTGGCGCAAAGTATGGACATTCCTCTCTGTGGCTACATCCGTCAAGACAGAATTTTGGAGCATCTTCCGGTGCATTTTCTTCTTTGAAATGTGTAAGATTTCCAAAACTACTTAGACGTTTGCAAGAGGATCCTACAAGCCATAAAAGAATATCCATGTCATGACAACATTTCTGTAAAATCATAGGACTGCTTAATTCTTTATTTCTCCAGTTTCCACGGACAAAACTATGAGCCATATGCCAATATCCTACACTTTCAATATGTTGGATATCTACAAGCTGTCCTATAGCCCCTTCGTCTAGAAGTTTTTTAATCTGACGGAAAAACGGTGAGTAACGAAGTACATGACAGATACTAAGCACATTTTCATATTCCTCTGCAATCTTTCCAATTTCTTCTAACTCAGATTGTACCGGAGAAATCGGTTTTTCACATAAGATATGATATCCTTTCTCCACCGCAAGTTTGATGGCATCATAATGCATCTGATCCTGAGTACAAATAAGAACACAATCTGCCATTTTCGGTCTATTAAGAAGTTCTATATCTGTCTCAACTGCATTTTCCGGCAGTATATTATGAAGCTTTGCGAACTCTTCTCTTCTATCTTCTCTAGGTTCTGCAACGCCTACAAATTTCAATTCATTTGGATAATCCAATGCATACGAAGCATATGCTTCTGCTCCTCGCTGTCCTGCTCCAAGCAGGATTGCAGTAACTTGTTTCATTCTTCTTGTCTCCTCCTCGTTTTAACCTTTCACAGCTCCACCTGAAAGTGCCTCAATAAAATATTTACTGAAACAGCAGAATAAAATTACTGGTGGCAACAAAATAACCACAATTGCTGAAAACATACCATTATAGTTTGTAGAGAATGCTGTCTGGAACTGCGCTAAAATCGCAGGTACTGTTTTTAATTCCTTTGTTGTAAGTACCATAGATGCCCAATAATATTCATTCCAGTAATTCATAAATGCGAGCATAGCTGCAGTAAAAATTCCCGGTCTTGCAATCGGAAGCATAATCTTGAAAAAAGTCTGTGTGTATCCACATCCATCAATTCTGGCAGCTTCTTCTAATTCTTTTGGTATGGTCATAAAATAATTCTTTATTACCATAAAGCTTACCGCGATACCACTACATGTATATATCATAATAAGTCCCGCATGACTATCATTGATCTTCATATTATTGATCAAATTATATACAGGGAATGTCATAGCTGTTGGAGGAATGAATAATGTAGACATCAGCATTACACTGATAAGTGATTTAAATCTAAAATTCATTCTTGCAACTACATAAGCTGACATAGAAATCATAATAATACTAAACAATACTGACAGACCTGCTACTTTAAAACTGTTTAAAAAATAATGCAAGATATGCATATCTTTAAAAACAGAAACATATCCGCCAAAATACAATGTCTTTGGAAGTGTAAATCCCGGCTCTGCCAATGGGTCAATTTTCAATGAAGATATGGCAACCCATATAATTGGGAACAGTGAAATCAGACATGTAATAATCATAATGATGTAAGATACAATCTTTCCACTCTTTCCTACACCATGTACAATTTCTTTTTCTTTCTGCTTTTTCATTATCTTCTGCTCCTTTCTTTCCGTTCACGGAACAGCATGTTAATAAGAAATATGAGGACAAGACCCCCTAATATTTGAATGGTACCAATTGTATTTGCCCTTGCATACTGCGCTCTTGGACTAACTACAGCAAGTTCACGGATTAAGAAGCTGATACTCTTTGTTCCTCCTGCACCCTGTGTCAGGAAAAATACTTCATTGTAAAGAAGGAATCCTGCTGATACTGATAAAATACTGATTGTTTTGATTGTATCTTTTATTAGAGGCAGTACGATACAACGGTTTAACTTCCATCCTCTTGCTCCATCTAAAAGCGCTGCTTCTCTTACTTCTTCTGGAATAGCATTGATTTGTCCCAATACCATAATCATATTTGTACCTGCAAAGAAAATATACGCACATGTAAGTGCAATCATATTTACTTTTGGTATAAATAATATATTTTCTGAAAACTCTGGTTTGAAAACTCGAATGATCTCGTTGATAATTCCATATTTCGGATTATACAACTGAAGGAAAATAAGTCCCATTGCTGCTGATGAAATAATATTTGGAACAACGTAGACATTTCTCGTCAATTTCCATCCTTTACATTTGTTCGAAATAACAAGTGCCACTGCAGTAGCGATCGGAACTTGTATTACAAGACCGCAAAGTGCCCAAATACAGGAATTTCGGATTCCTTCCCAAAAATAAGGATATTTTGTAAATATGTATTTATAATTATCAAACAGATGTGCAAAATCATACATCTGCATATTATTCAAATTTGTATAATCCCATTTTGCAAACGAACTAATAACGACCGTCAAAATAGGATATAAATAGAACACGCAAAAACAAAGCATTGTCGGCAACAAGAATGCAGCCACAAACAGATTTTTTCTGCGCCTTTGCTTCTTTCCAGTAATCTCCATGCTTTACCTCCTCATCTAAACAAGAGAAAAGACTGCTCTGAGACAAAATTTGTGCCCAAAGCAGTCTTAAAAATTAGCCTTATCCGATTAATCCGATTAGTTCATTTTTTAATTCTTCAAATTTTGCATCTATATCTACACCTGCTACTGTAGATTCGATTAATTTGTTTCCAATTGCGTTTGCAATATCTGATCCCCATTTTGCATCTAATGTAGGAACAACGTTTTCTGCTTCATTTGCCATTGAGCAAGCTTCTGCAAGAAGAGCTGTCTTTTCATCAGAACCTTCTGCTAACTTGTTAAGATCCAGTTTAGCAGAACATGGATTTGCTCCAACTTCTTTAAAGATTTTTGTTTGTACTTCATCGCTTGTCATGTATTTAACAAACTCTAATGCCAATTCTTTTTTCTCTTCACTCATTGTGTTAGAAATTGTAAGACCACCACTTGCTGCTGAAAGTGCTACATTTCCAGGGAATACTGCCGGTCTAAATGTGGTAGTATCTTCAAAACCACCTGCTGCCCATACACCATTAAAGAATACAGCTGATTTTCCTTGGTTGAAGTCTGCTGCCCAGTCATTTGCACCATCTTCTGAGCTGCTGCTGGCATTTGCTGAACCATTCTTTTGATCCATCTTTGCAACCTGTTTGAATGCTTCTTCGAACTCTTTTGACTGAATTGCTTCTTCTGTAAGAGGTCCTTCTAAAAGTTTCTTTCCATTTTCAGTCATTCCTAAGATTGCATTGAAGCTTCTTGCTGAACCTTGTCCAGCTCCATATGCATAAATGTCACCGCCAAGTGCACGTACCTGATCCATTGCTGTTTCGAAAGAACTCCAGTCTTTCCATGTATCTGGTGTTGTTGCTCCTGCTTTTTCTAATACATCTGCATTGTACCAGTATCCCAATGTGAGAAGCTGATCATGAACTGTGTAGATTTTTCCATCTACGTCATTTTGTGTGTAGTTAATACCAACGTTTTCTTGTAATCCTTCTTTATCAATGTATGGTTTCATATCAAGAAGAAGATCCTGTGTAATAGCTGCAAGAGAAACAGAGCGTCCTGCAAGGTCTACCATATCTGGGAAATCTCCACCCGCTACTTTGTTTTCTACTACACTGTCGATGTCCTCTGTAGGAATTGGTTTGAATTTTACTTTGCCATCTGCATGAGTTTTTGCAAATTCATCGTAAATATCACGCATAACTTTTGCCGGAGCCCACTCTGCTTCGTCATGGAAATATCCATGATAAAATTCCAGTACCTCCTCTTGCGCTCCATTATCTGCTTTTTTGTCTGATTTGTCCGTTCCTTTTCCGCAACCAGAAACTACTACTGTAACTGCCATAGTTGCTGCAAGAATCAAACTTAAAATCCTTTTCTTTTTCATTTTACATCCTCCTTAAAAGTTGTTGTATAGAGGATAACATATATCCTATAAACACACGATGGAGGCTATTTACTCTTTATTGTAATTTATTCATCTTTTTTGGATTATTTTTCTAAAATTTGTAATATTTTTACCTTTTGCACTATTTCCATACACTTTATATACCTAAACAGTTATTATCTACTACTCATTCATCAGGATTCTTTCAAAAAATTCCTTTTCTGTGATATTATTTTGAAGAACATTAAAAATATTTTCCTGAAAATATTGAAGTTTCAATGTTGGCCATTGATTACTTGGCACTTCAAGCTTCCAATCCGCTTCTCGAATTGCTTTTACGGACTGGTATAATCGTGGTTTTTCTGCCTTGTATTGTTCAATTTGAATTTGAGGATTGGATGGCATTTGCCCTGTTTCTTTTAAAATTCTTTGCTGAACTTCTTCGCTGAGAATGTATTTTATAAACGCGATGCTTGCTTCCATCTTTTCTTTATCTCCGGTATTTCCTGCAATATAGCCGTTGCAAGCCGACAAGCAGGCCGATGTTTTTCCGTCTTTTCCTGGAAACGGTGCATAGTTTATGCTTAATTTATCAGAAATAAGTGAGCCTGCCCACGCACCGTTAATATACATCGCTGCTTTTTCTTCATTAAACATTGCTTCTGCATCACGGTATCCATATTGTATTCCAGACTGGGCATCATAACTGTTGATTTGTTTCATAATTTGAATCGCTTCGTAAAATTGATCGTATGTAAGATCCTCAATAATTGCTCGTTCTTCTCCTTCTTTCAGAAAAAGTGCATCGGCCAGATAAGCACTATTCTCCTGTGTAATCTGGATTGGAATTACATCACTTTTTGTTTTTGATGCCCATTCTGAAATTTTTTGACACACTTCTAAAAATTCTGTCCAGCTCTCTGGAATCTTGGTAATCCCTGCCTCACGAAATATTTCTTCGTTGTACCAATAACCTCCTGCCGGAAGCAAAACGTCAGACACTGTGTATAGATGATCCTCTTTTTTCCAATAAGACATAATTTCTGGCGCGATGCTCTCCTTAAATTCTTCATCCTCCGTTATATATGGCATCAAATCTAACGCTTTATCTTTTTTTACCATAAAATCATATACAGAATCCTTCCCATATCCGCCCATAAAAATAAGATCTGGAACTTCGCCTACAGAAAGCATATTTCTTACCTTGCTTACTACTTCTTGAGGGGAAGTCATGGATTTTAAATTTAACCTGATATTCGGATGTGTTTTTTCAAAATCATCATATATCTCCCGCATACGACCATGTTCCTCTTCTACCGCTCCCCAGCCGTGGATTAAGGTAATCTCAACGGGATTCTTTTCCTTTTTCCCACATCCGGTCAAAAACAGAAAACAACATACATATATAAAAATCTTAGCTCTTCTTCTCATTCCTCTGCCTTTCATATATTTGTTCATATTCTTTTGGAGAAGATCCTACATATTTTTTGAATACTTTTGAAAAATATGCCGTATCTTCAAATCCGGTTAACTCCGCAATTTCATAAATCTTTTTATCGCTTTGTTCCAGCAATTTCCTTGCTTTATTGATTCGAAGAGAATTGATGGTATCAAACAAATTTTCACCAGCATTTTTCTTATAAAATCGACTCACATATCCTGAACTTACATGCACTGCATCGGCAATATCCGTCAATGTTATTTTTTCTGTGTAATGATCTTTAATATATTTTTCCACACGCTGAAACAATGTAGCCGGTTCTTCTTCCTCTACTGGCATTGTAAAAATTCTTTCTTTCGAATCTACGATCTTTTTTATATATTGTTTCACCTGCTCATAGGTTAGTTCTGCATCCTGCTGCTGAGAATGGGGGCCACTGCATACAATCAGGGGATCTTCTCCTAAAAAATTTTTACAAAATGCATGCAATTTTTCGCAACTTTGAAGAATCTTATTTTCTTTATCTGATTCTGTTGTGATTGAAAGCACTTCTTCTACATTCTCGGAAGAAAGCACTTTGTATTCAAATTGAGAAAAAGAGTGTTTATAAATAAATGACATTTTCTCTTTCTGTCTAATTGGGGAAACATATATCATAAAATAGTTTTTCAAAACCTGACTGTTTTTCTTTTCCTTGATTCGTCCTATCGCTTGTGGTATTTCTTCTAAGGCCGCTGTCTTTATAATATAGTCACTGACCCCATAATGGATCGCCTTTTGTGCATAAGAGAAATCGGAATACGCCGTAAGAAAAATTATGGCGGTATTGATATTATGTTCTGATATATATTCTGCAACTTGCATTCCATCCATTATCGGCATTTTAATGTCTATGATTGCTATATCTGGTGGACATTTCTTTATTTCATCTAATAGTTCTTTTCCATTTGTTGCACTATATACCACTTCACAATCCATTTCCTGCCAGTCCACAAGTTTTTCCATTCCTTCCCGAATGTATGGCTCATCATCTGCCAGCATAACTTTCCACATCTTTTATTCCTCCTCTTCTAATGGCAGTAAGATGGTCACGCAAGTTCCTTCTCCTGCTGCACTTTCAATGTGCATTTCTGCCTCTTCTCCATAAACCGCCCTTATCATTTGTTTTGTATTCATAATTCCAATATGTGTATGCTTTTCATCTGGGACAACATTCTGATCCGCATCTTCCACACAAAAACCTACGCCATTATCCTTTATCTGGATCCAAAGTTTTTCATGCTGTTTTTTTACTTCCACAATAATAAACCCTTTCTCTTGTTTTGGTTCCAGTCCATGTGCCACCGCATTCTCCACAAGCGGCTCTATAATAAGTCTTGGAATGGGTATATTTAAACTTTCTGGCTCACATTTGATTTCATAAGTTATCTTTCCTGCAAAACGTTCGCTTTGTAGAAGAAGATAAAATTCAACGAGCTCTATTTCTTCAGCCAGTGGTATCATAATTTCATTTTTTCGGAATATCTTTCCTTGAATTAACTTCGAAAATGCGCCCAACAACTTCTGTAATTCTTTGTCTCCTTTTAATCCTGCCCGCATACTTAACATAGACAATATATTAAACATAAAATGAGGGTTGATTTGTGATTGAAGATATTTCACATGTGATTTTGTTGCAAGAAGCTCTTTTTCATATACTTGCGTAATCAATTCTTGTATTCTGTCCGCCATCTCATTATACAATCGACTGACATCATCGAATTCTACTATTTCAAATCCGCGCATTCTCCCATCTAGATTTTCATCGCCAAATTTTTTGATGTCTTCTCCAATCTGTGTTAATGGTTTTGTCATTTTTACAGACAGTACATAAATAACTGCAGACAGTACAGTAATCAACAAAAGAAATATAAATGCAAATGGACGCATCAACAGAAAAATCGCACTATATATATTTCTTTTTGGAATACAAATACTACTTTTCATTCCAAATCCTGTTTTTTTCGTATTTACAACGTATTTCTTGCCTTCTAAATTAATTTCTTTATTCCCATATTGGTTATTTTGTATTAATTTTTCTGTACCGCTATTTCTTGTAGCATCACTAAATATAATCTCTCCGTCTTGTCCATTTACAAGCCATTTTATTCCCCGATATGTTTCCGACTCTTGAAATAGTGTATCAATTGCATTCTTTCCAATTTGAATCACACAACATCCGTTTTCTTTTAAATTTTCATCATAAACTTTTGTACAGATGTATGCATGTTTTCCAGTGTTCATATACCAGTATTCCTTTTCTTGTTTATAAAAGAAATCTTTGATTCCTAAAAACGTCTCATTTTGAAGCTTTGCCGCCTCTACTGTCTTCGGATAAAATTGATTGCTGATATAATCTCCACTTTCATTAAACAAATAGATGCTTTCAATGTATGGATACACAGAATCAATCATATTTGCTTCTGAAAAAAGATCCACATTATTTCGAAACTGTTTTTTTGCCGCTTCGCTGTCATAGGTATCTTCCTGAAGAAACTGACGTATTACACTGTCATTTCGAAAGGAAAAGATGATATTTTCAAAATTCTTTATGTAACCATCAAATTTGTGGTTTGTATTTTCCAAGTAAAATACCAGATCTGAATATGCCTGCTTTGAAAACGAATTTGCTGATAGTGTAATCAAGGAAATCCCCAAAATCACTGCTGACACAATACACGCTGAAAGTGTAAGATTTATAACATCATTTCTAAAACTTCTTTTTTTCTTCATAGATTACGTTCCACACATTCCTGTCTGTTATATTTTTGCTCTAAGTATACCATGCTAGTTGAAAGCTTACAATGAGGGATGTCCCTAAAAATGACAGTTGCCTATCTTAAGAATCCTTGTTTATTTCGCAAAACATTTACATCATAAAAGAGCAGATACTTTTTGACAAGTTCTGCTCTTATAATCTTTCTATATTATTTTTTGTTGGGCAATAATTTCTAGAATCACTTAGGATACTGTTTCTTGTTTCTCCGCAATTTTCAAAAATACATATCCTAGCCCGAAGAACACTGTAAGACACGCAACTGCTGTATTAATTGTTCCATGATTCAATTTAACAACTGCAATGACTGCGGAGCCTAAAAAAGAGGCGCCTTTGGAAAAAACATCATAGATTCCAAAATACTCTCCGGAATTCTCTGAAGGTATAATTTTAGAATAGTAAGATCGAGACAAGGACTGTATTGACCCCTGAAAACACCCTACTCCAAAGGCCAATATAGCAAACTCTAACAGGGAATTTAATACTAACGCGTATAAGCAAAGGAAAAAGTAACCAATAATACATACCCCGATTAGTTTCGTTGTTTTATACTTCTCAGACAATTTTGCAAACACAAGGGAACCACCAAATGCCACCACTTGAGTTAACAACAAGAAAATCACCTGTCCTACTGTATCCAAATTTAAATCAGTTCCGATATTAACGCAATTATCAATAATGGTTCCTACTCCATCAATGTATAAGAAATAACTGATCAAGAAAAAGAATACTTTTTTCTCTTTTAAAGCTATTTTTTTCCATGTTCTAAAGATTTTTAAAAATGTATTCTTAACGGTATTAGACGCACTTTCAGTCCAATTGTTTTGTTTATAATTTCTGAGCAATGGCACTGTTACCATAAACCACCAAACCGCTGTGATTCCAAACCCTAAGACTCTGCTTACTGGATCCGAAATAATCCCTAGCATATCCGGTCCCATAAGATATGCTAACAAGGCGAGTAGAAATGGCACACAGGAGCCTAAATATCCCCACGCATAACCATAGGATGACACCTTGTCCATTCGATCTTCTGTGGTTACATCATTTAACATAGAATCATAGATGGTTATTGATACGCTATAACAAATACGAGTAATCACTGTAAATGCTAAAAACGATACCCAACTCATGCTAAATCCATTCACAAAACAAGCAATCACACCAAGAGCTGTTGCTGTAGTAAATATAATGCTTTTTTTATTTTTGCGATCTGCCAACGTTCCAAAAATAGGCCCGATTAAAGCAATAAGCAAAGTAACTATTGAAATAGAGGCAGAATAAAAAGCCGTTGCCTCACTCCCTGAGATTTGTCCCGGCGCAGTACCTACTGCTAATCCTTTAAACCAAATTGGAAGGAGTGAACATGCAAGCATCGTAAATGCAGAATTTCCCACATCGTACAATACCCATGCAAACTCTTGCTCTGTAAGACTTTTGAATACGTTCCTATTATGTAAAAACTTATAAAAAGATTTCATGATACACACCTCCCACTTTTCATTCGTCCGCTAAAATCATAATCAAAGATCAAATCAAAGGGCTTTATTCCTCTTAGATTTTCATCAAAATCATGTATAAATATCACGGCTCTCCTTTTCGCTTCTTCATATAATTCCAGCAGTTTTTGATTACTATCTTCACATGCAGGATTTCCCATTGGATTCACAATCAGACCATGCATCTCTTTGTAATTTCCTGTCACCTTTAACAATGCGTAAATTACATTTCTTTTAAAATCTGTATTGGAAAGCAGCAATTTATTATAAAAAATCATAGAATCTAATGATTTTTTAACCTGCTTAGCTGTGACTGTGCTATAAAATTCTGAAATGATTTCCGCAGTATTTGTTGTCGGATGAATATGATCTGTAAGACTATGGCGCACTGGATCATACCCATCTAAAATCATCAAACTCCGGTCAAACTCAACCTCAATTTCTGTATGGGTTACACCACTGCATTCAATCTTTTCATCCACATATTTATGACATGTAGTATCTAACGCAAAATGATTCAACACTCCATATGTATATGCCAAAGCCGCTTCCTTGTTACTACTCTTCGCAATTACTTTGCAGGCATTTTCAAAAAAACTGCGTCCCGATTGTTCGTGAAGACCAAATCCCACCTTATTGACGGAATTACTCCAAAGTGCTCCATAATAAAACAAAATATCAGGTCCATGAAGCCCAATCATATAAAGATCTGAATATTTTTCAACAATATTTCGTTCTTTCTGATTTAAGTGGTTTTTTACTTCTTTTCCCATTCGATAATGAGCATATGTTGATGGCATAATCTATTTCTCCTTAATTTTTCAATTCTTTAGGTTCAAAATTACACACCCTACTGTAATACACAATATTCCAATCACTATTTGGACGCTTAGTTTTTCCCGGAAAACAACATAAGAAATGAAGGTCGTCGCAATAATTCCAACTCCACACCATGTTGCATATGCGACTCCCAAATGAATTTTTGTCACAGCTTTTCCAAAAAAGAAATAACACAACACATAGGCTCCAACACATCCAATAGAAGGTCCAATTTTGGTTAATCCTTCTGAATATTTCAACAATGTAGTGGCCAAAATTTCACACGCAATCGCGAATACCAATAAAAAATAATGCAACATTTTTTCCCTCTGAATCTATTTTTTTCGCACGACTTAATTATTAACGCAACTCTTTTTATGTTACTTGATTTATGTAAAATCTAATATCATGCTTATGTAAAATATATATCAATTAAGGATACCTTTGCTTTCACAAAAAAGTTCGGAAGATTGTGTTGGAAATGGTCAGAATGATAAAAGATTCTCTTTGTCTTAAAGGTTTTTATATGATAAAATGAATAAATAAACATTATATGGAAGGATTGAGATTTTATGAAAAGACTACCTTTCTATCAAAAGATTTTCTTATATTTGCTAATTATCGGTGTCCTTCCGACTTTATTTATTGCTGGCATAACCAGTGTTCTAACCCGAAAGATGACGCATGACCGCTTAATTCATGAATCACAACGAACGGTATCTAATACACTGTCGTCCATTGAAAAAACATTGGAGATCTATACAAATACAAATGAAACCTTTTCAAATTCTCCACTCGTATATTCTTTATTAAAAAAAGAGACGTTATCTACTGATGACTATGTGAAATTTCACGAAGAAGTTTATTCCACTAGTCTTAAAATTTCAAATTCAATTTATAACGAATCAGATTCTTTGCAAATAAGTACAAACGTATTAGATCGTCAAAAACCTATTAGTAATATCCATATTATTCGTTGTAAAGACAATCAGATCCTTTCTTTAAAAAACACACCTGAAATGTATAATTTAGCAAGAAATTACAATTGGGGATTTTATCGAAAAGCAAAAGAAAGTTTCTGTCCTATTTTTTATCCTGTCAAATACGAATCAAATAATACGTCAGAAATTGCAGGTGTCTCGATAAAAGCTGTCTACGAACAAAACACTTTACTCGGTTTTCTCGCTTTCGATGTTCCATTGGACACCCTAACTTTTCAAACAACAAAAAATTCAGAGATGCTCCCAATTAATTTTTCTCTTGTTTCCTCTCAAAACTACATTTTGTGGAATAACAATAGTTTTGCATCTCTATCCAATTTCATCTCTCTTCCAGATGAAATTTCAGAAAATAAATTTGGATATTTAATCGATAATAAAAATGGATTTAATAATCTACTAACCTATAAACACTCATCAAAATACAATTTAATTTTATTGGGTGGAATCAATATGGATCTTGTCCTTGGAAACCTAGATATTATTGTATACATTTTACTATTTACCGTATGTTTTACGGTTGTACTATGTATTATTTTTTCTTTAATACTGTCCAAAACAATTAATACACCTTTAAAAACAATTGTGAAGTCCATGGAAAAAATGGAAACGGGGGATTTTGATATTCAAATTCCTATGAATCGAGAAGATGAATTTGGATATGTTGCAAAACAATTTAATTCCATGACAAAAAAAATCAAAGATTTATTTATAAAAGACCACGAAAAACAAGAATTGCTAAGAATCTCCGAATTAAAGAACTTGCAATCACAAATCAATCCTCATTTTATTGCGAATACACTTGATTCTATTAAATATCTTGCAAAAATTGAAAATAACGAAGAAATCTTTATTATGACAAAAAGTCTTTCTTCGCTTTTAAAAAAATCTTTTAGAACTGCTAATGAATTTGAATCCATTCAATCTTGCTTAAAATCTCTGGACGATTATATTGCGATTCAAAAAATTCGATTTTCAAATAAGTTTGACGTAATTATGGACTTTGAACCAGAAATACTTGATTACAAAGTTCCCAGTTTATTATTACAACCCATTGTTGAAAATGCAATGTTACATGGAATAGAGCCTTCCCCAAAACAGGGCTTACTTACTATAATCGGATACCGATCAAACCAAATGTTAATCATACGAATAGCGGATAACGGAATTGGTATGGCACCAGAAACTTGCCAATCTTTACTTTCAACTATAGACCATTCCTCATCTACGCTTCACATTGGTATAAGGAATATTCACCAACGTATTCAGCTATATTATGGTGATACTTATGGCATTACTTTAGAAAGCTGCTTAAACAAAGGCACAACTGTAACCATCACTTTACCGTATCATATAAATGAGGAGACACACTATGATTAGATGTATTATTGCAGAAGATGAACATATTCTTCGTAAAGGATTAATTTTAACAACTGATTGGAACAGTTTAGATTGCGAAATAATTGGCGAAGCCAAAAATGGTCAAGAAGCTCTTGATTTATTCATTAAATATAAGCCGGATCTCTTAATTACTGATATCCGTATGCCTATCTTGAATGGGCTTCAAGTAATCGAAAAAGCAAAGCACTATCACGATGCCGAATTTATTATCATGTCTGGCTACGATGATTTTTCATATGCAAAACAAGCCATTCATCTTGGCGTCTCAGAATTTTTATGCAAGCCACTTGATGAAGACGAATTTGTGGATTCCATTTTGCATGTAAAGAAAAAATTAGAAAAAAATAGTGTTTCTTTATTTTATCCCAAAAAAGATACCCCAAAACACTCTCCTGATTCATTAGAATCTTTTATTTTAAACAATTCATCAAAAAATAGATATATAAATAAAGCAATCCAATACATTGTAGAAAAGTATCATGAAGATATCTCTCTTAAAGATCTTTGTAAACATCTGTTAATTAGTGAAAGTTATCTGACGAAATTATTCAAAGAACATTTAAACTATTCCTTTATAGATTATCTTGCTCGATGCAGAATCAGTAAGGCTTGCGAATTACTTGCGGAGCCCGATAAAAAGATATATCTGATTGCTGAACAAGTTGGTTATAAAGATCAACGTTATTTTAGTGTTATTTTCAAAAAAATCACTCATCTTACTCCAAAAGAATATAGAAAAAAATTCTATGGATATGAATAATTGACCTCTTCTTTTGCTATAAAAATAAAGATGGAGCGAACATCCCCTTGTATTAACTATACTTTGTTAATCCAAGAAAAAATTGTACGCCCCATCTTTTCTTTTATTGATGTATTACGTTCTTTTCTCCCACTATTTTCTTTAAAGAGACAAGCTCTTTCCACCCGATAATTTTGTAAATAAAAATACGGAAATCATGCTGGTTATCGACAAAACAACAGACAATGCAGCCGCGGTTCCATAGTTTCCTCTTAATACTTCTGTATAAATAGAAACTGCAATAGTTGATGTTCGTGCAGTGTATAACATAACACTGGAGCTTAACTCATTTATTGTCGTAATCCAACTCATAATTGCTCCTGAAAATACACCCGGAATCATTAGAATTGCTGTTGTCTTAAAGAATGTCTTAAGCGGAGACACTCCTAAATTGATAGAAGCTTCTTCAATGGACTCATCAATTTGATATAAAATAGCTGATGATGATCTTACTGTATACGGCAATTTTCTTATAATATAAGCAATCACCAAAATTAACCAGGATCCCGTAAGGTAAAATGGTTGTTTATTAAAACTTAATAGTAACGCGATTCCTAATACAGATCCAGGAATAACATATGGAAACATTACAAGAGTATCCAAAATCTTCGTGAAAGCATTTCTTTTTCTTACAGATAAATATGCAATTAAAACTCCAACTACAATCATGACTACAATAGAAATTAGAGAATAACTAAATGTATGTATGATGGATTTTCCGCATGTGTCCATAATCTTTCTATAACTATCTAATCCAAATCCTTCTACAAATATAGGTCCACTTGTATTCATAAATGATGTTAGTGTAACTGTCAACTGTGGCAAAATACCTATAAATGCAATCAAATAACAGATTCCTGTTAAGATTACTTTCTTGATCCCTGTTATTTTTTCTGGTTCTGGTGGTCTCAACATACTCATCGTGTAATTTTTCTTTGAAATAACCATTCTCTGTATCATTAATACCAAGAATGCACATAAAATCATAACAACACTCATAGTACTTGCCATCGTAGCATTTCCACCCATTTCACTTAAGTATGCTTGATAAATTAATACCGGTAAAACTTTATATCCTTCTCCAATCATCATTGGTGTTCCAAAATCGGCCAGTGCAGCCATAAACACCATTAACATCGCAGCTGAAATTGTAGGTAAAATTAAAGGCAAGGTAATAGTTCTTATTCTTTTTAACTTAGACATTCCTAAATTCTCAGAAGCCTCTTCTAATGAAACGTCAATGGATCCTAATGCCCCTGTCACATATAAATAAATATGTGGAAAGAATTTGATCGCAAATACAAAAACCATTCCCCAAAACCCATAAATTGATGGCAAAACAACTCCGAATTTCGAAAAAATATTTGTAATAAATCCACTTCTTCCAAATAACAATATCCATGAATATGCTCCTATAAAAGGTGGTGATATCATTGACAAAATAATAATCATGTCAAGAACTTTTTTACCTTTTATCGTATATCTAGTTGCAATATATGCAATGGGAACCCCTATTATAGTCGCTGCAATTGTAGCAACTATACAAACGACAAAACTGTTTTTTAAAGCTAACAAATAATATTTTAATGTGAAAAAATCAAAATAATGACTTAATGTAAATCCTCCCGTTTCTGGATCAAAAAAACTCTTTGTCCCAAGCATCATCAATGGATACACTAATATAATTCCAACAACTAACATTAATACGAGTGTAATTATCTTCCAGCAATCCATGCTTTTTTTCTTATTTTTCACAGAGTAAAGCCTCCTTTCCAGAACCATCAAAAATATTCACACGCTTTTCTAAAACTTTTAAATATACCTCTACTCCTGCTTCATATTCCTTCAACATGTCTTTGCTGTATTGATTCACTTCAACTACTTTTCCGTCTTCCAATTCAACTTCATAATTGATGAAATCTCCTAAGAATGTACTCATTACAACTTTTCCTAAAATTCCTTCTTTTTCTAAACTGAAGACAAATTCTTCCGGCCTAACAGATACTTTCACCTCTTTTTCACTTAGATCCGTTAATTTAGCTGTTATTACTTCTGAACCACCTAAATTAATTTTATAATTATGATTCCTATCTTTACTAACTATCGTTCCATTCAAAATATTAGACGTTCCAATGAAATTAGCCACAAACTCATTTGCAGGTCTTGAATAAATTTCTTGTGGTTTTCCAACCTGCTGAATTTTACCATCTTTCATGACCGCAATTCTATCGGAAATTGCTAATGCTTCCTCCTGATCATGCGTCACATAAATGGTGGTAATCCCTAGTTTTTTCTGTACTTTTTTAATTGTCGTTCTCATCTGGATTCGTAATTTAGCATCCAAATTAGATAATGGCTCATCCATTAATAAAATATCTGGATGAATTACAATAGCTCTTGCTAATGCAACTCGCTGTTGCTGTCCCCCAGACATATTCGCTGGATGTCTATCTTTCAAATTTAAAATTTGAACCATCTCTAATGCTTCATTGACTCTTTTTTCAATTTCTCTCTTTTCAACTTTTCTCGCCTTCAAACCATATGCCACATTTTCAAATACTGTCATATGAGGAAAAATAGCATAATTTTGAAAAACCATTCCTATATTTCTTCTATGAGCCTCTATATTATTTACAACTTTTTCCCCAAACCTAATGGTTCCTTCTTCAATACTATTAAATCCAGCTATCATACGTAATAAAGTTGTTTTTCCGCAACCTGAAGGACCTAACAAGGTAAATAATTCTCCTTCTTCAATTTTTAAGCTTGCATGATCTACTGCATGAAAATCCCCATATTTTTTTACAACATCATTAATGATTACATTCTGACTCATATTTCTCCTCTTCTTATGAAACAAAGGGATGAATTTCATCCCCTTGTTTCATGCTATATCAAATTCTATTTACCAATTACAATGTCATTCCATTTTTGAATGTTTTCATCCTTATTCTCTGCCGCAGAAAGGAAGTCAAAGTCTGCCATTTTAATCTCACTAATTGGAGCAAACCCGCCTTTTTCTTCAATATCTGTTCTTACACAGTGATACAAATATTCTGGAAGTTTTGCCTGCACTTCTTTACTAAGAACAAAATCAACAAATTTCTCTGCATTTGAAGCATTTGGCGCTCCCTTAATAATTGATACCGTAGATGGAATTGCACCTGTTCCTTCTTCTGGATACACAATACCTACATTCTCAGCTCCAGCTGCAATGTAGTTCAAAATGGCCTGCTCTTGTGTAATACACATTGCATACTCTCCATCTGCTGTTCCTTTATGTGGTGCTGATGAACTACTTAAAATGTTTCCATCCAAAGTATCAACATATGATTTAACAAACTCCCAACCATCGTTTGGATTTCCTGCTCCCATAGCTGATAAAAGAATGGTTAATGTTGTATATGATGAACCTGAAGATGCGGGATCAGCAAACGCTATCTTTCCTTTCCATTTTTCATCTCCAAAGTCTTTCCATCCTGTTGGAATTTCATTTTCAGGAACTAAATCTTTATTGTACATAATCGCTGTTGGTGAAACGAATGTCCCAGTCCATGTATGATCTTCGCTCTTATAAATATCTGCAATATTTTCCAACTCTGAAGATTCATATGGCTGGAGATACTGCTTATAAGATTCTGCGGCTTCAGCGCCACCACCAAACATAATATCTGCCAACGGATTTTCACTTTCAGACTCAATTCTCGTAAATAATTCTCCTGATCCTGCCTGAACCAATTCTACTTCAATTCCAGTTCTATCCTGAAATTCCTGAACAATCATGGTTAACATCGCCTCTGGAGCTGGTGAATACACTACCAACGTTCCCGATTCTTCCTTTTTTTCCTCCGTTTTTGCTTTTTCTTTCGTCTCTTCTTTTGTTCCACATCCGACCAAAGAAGTACACAAAAGACTAAGCATAAGTAAAAATGCAACTGCCCTTTTCATGTTTTTACCTCCGTAATCATTTTTTATTTGATTTCATCATAAAGTCCACACCTTTATATATCAATACACTAAAACACACTATTGTTAAAAAAACTCTTATTCCTTTTATTTTTCAATCATAATGTTTAATTTTTGGCAGTTTTCACACACATATTTTTTTCTATTTTCATTCACTATAATATCTTTTTCAAACCTTCCATGGATATCAATTACAGCATCAATAATTTTACTATTTTCCCATTTAAAAGAAATAATATGACCACCAATAATTTTTACCCCTTTTATCTCCCCATCCTTCCATTTTAGTGGCAAAGCTGGTAATAACTCTATTTCTTCTAAATCATCTCGAATAAGCATCTCTATAACAGCTGCTGGAAAACCCAGATTCCCATCTATCTGTAAAGGTGTTGCTGTAAATAAATTTAGATAACATCCACTTGTTTCATAATTGATATCCGTTCCTTCGTATAATTGAATCAATTTACAAAGTTGCTCATATGATAGTTCAGACTCTTTTATTCTGGCATATATACAGGCTTTCCAAATTTTGCACCATGCTGTTCCTTCCATTGTTCGTTTTTTTAGTGTTTTAATACATGCATCGGATACTTCTTTTGTTACTTTGATATCTCTTCCTGGAAATATTCCAAACAAATGAGATATGTGTCTGTGTTCCGGAAAAACTTCTGGATAATCTTCTATCCATTCAGCTATTGTTCCATCTTTCGATATTCTA
The DNA here is from genome assembly GCA_020024635.1 of Ruminococcus sp. GTDB lineage: Bacteria > Bacillota > Clostridia > Lachnospirales > Lachnospiraceae > JAHHTM01. The sequence goes on along the minus strand of JAHHTL010000002.1, from coordinate 1,798 downwards.
TATTTAGGGATTTTATTTGCCAATGCATCAAGTCTCTTTGCATATTCTTCATCTAAATTCAATATTTTAGTTACAGCCGCCATCTCCTTAAACAAACAGCGTATAATGGAGCAATCAATTGTACTATTTATAGATAAAGCACATGCTCTACCTTCTTCATCGTAATACATATTCTCTGGTGATGTAGACGGATTTATCTCTATTGTTTCTTCTTTTTCAGAAATATAATCTTCATAAAAATCGCAAGCGCCTTTTAAAACTCCATAGTATTTTTTTAAAAATTCTTTATCCTGCGTATATAAATAATGTTCCCATATGTGTAAACACAGCCAACCTGAAGCTGTCGGAAAATATCCAAATTTTGAAGTTCTTTTTTGACCCAATTTCCCAACTGGACTTGCATGTAACCATCCATCTACATTATGATTTAAAACCCACCCTGAAGAACCAAACTGATTTTTTGCAATTATGCTTCCTGTGGTAACACATCTCATAAGCATGTCCATCAATGGTAAATGTAGTTCTGACAAATTCAATTTTTCTACTGCCCAGTAATTCATTTGTAAATTAATATTTGTTGTATAATTGCTACTCCATGGCGCCCTTATTTTATCATTCCATATTCCTTGTAAATTAGCAGGCATTGTTTTTTCTCTAGAACTTGATATTAAAAGATATTTTCCATAGTTAAAAAACAATTCGATTAATGAATTATCTTTGCATTTTTGAAAATTTCTAAGATAATAATCTGTCGGATACTCTAATTTATTGGATTTTAACGATAATGAACATCTATTAAATAAATTACTGTAATCTTTTTCATGTTCCTCTCGAATAACTTCTTCTTTTTTATTTTTTATTGCATCTAAATATAATTCTGTACTCGATATTACATCGTTAACAGATCTTTCTATACTAGCTTTTTCTATGCTATATGCAGTTTCAGCATATACATAGAGAACAATGTCGTTTGTGTTTTTATAACAGATCTTATTATTAATAATTATAGCATTGCTTGCATTTTTATCTACTAAACCAACACAATACCCCATTCCTGGATTATTCTCATCATATATAACAGGATTATCACATTTATAATAATTAGGTTGCACACTCGAAGGAGCATTTCCATACAATAACAACTTCTTATCATCAAATTTTATTTTATATTTTAATGGACTGTCTAACCATACTTCTATATCCATTCTTTTACTTGACGATATTTTATGAACCATAATTTTATCTGGGTGAGAAATATATGTTTTAGTTTCAATTACCGTGGTTCCCTTTTTAAATTCACAATTAACAACGGCTTCTTCCATATCCAATATTCTTCTATAATCAGATATTTCTCCCTCAAAACCATATCTTATATTCAAATTTCCCAATGGTAAATATGCTTCTGTCCAGTCATTTAAAAAATCTTTTTGTAAAATAGTTTCTGCTTCATAATTTTTTTCATTTTTAATAAGCTTTCTTACTATTTGAAGAGTCTTATCTGAGTTATTTCTTTTCTTTATTTTTCCAAATCCAGACCACAATTCATCAATATTCAATGAAATTTTTTCTGTATCAGTTTTACCAAATACCATTCCTCCAAACTTTCCATTTCCTATAGGAAATGCCTCTTCCCATTCTCTTGCCGGATGCTCTAAATAAATCTTATCTGTCATTTCTCGTACCTCCTTTATACAAGAATAGTTTATGTATGATAAGAATACAATTAACAGAATACCACTATTGTTGAATAAATCATTTTCTCTTCAGTGATCAAACATTTCTGAAATGATGCATTCCG